>DATMBJ010000155.1:0-25531 GCA_035559315.1 Actinomycetota bacterium | reverse complement strand
GGCCCCGCCCGGCGGGCGGCCGGAGCACGAGGGCCGCGGCCGCCGCGTACGCGACGAGGAGCACGGCGACGGCCGCGGGGAGCGACGTGCCGGCCTGCGAGGCGACGAAGGCCGGGCTCCCGAGGAACACCAGCTGGAGCGCGAGGAACGGGCCGAGCGCGAGGAGCCGCAGGCCGCCGCCGCGCCCCTCCGCAGGGGTCGGGGCGCGCAGGGCGAGCCACCCGGTGGCGAGGACCAGGGCCAGGGAGGACCCCACCGGCCAGGGGCCTCCCTGCCAGGCCAGGTCCCAGGTCCAGGTCGTGGCCCGCAGGGCGGTGTCGAGCGCCGAGCCGAGCGCGAACCCGAGGGCCACCGCCGCGCCGCCCGAGGGGGTCCGGAGCCCATGCACCTGGAGGGCCCAGGCGGCCAGCGCGAGCCCGACGCCCGCGGCCGCCAGCCACAGAGGGACCGGCCGTGCGAACTGGACCGCGAGCCTCACCGCGATCGCCCCGCCGAGGGCCGCGAGGAGCGCGCCCCGGGCCCCGAGCAGCCGCCGCGCCGGCCAGGCGACCAGGGGGGCGCCGGCGAAGAGCGCCATGACCAGGAGGCCGGCGTCGAGCGAGCCCGCGGTCTCGGAGTACACGAAGGCCAGCGGGAACAGCACGCGGGAGAGCTGGAGCCCGACCACCACGCTCAACGCGAACAGCGCCACCGCCATCCTCGACCCCCAACGCCGGCCGGATGCTACCCGGCCAGCCTGGCCCATACCCTGCCACGTTCCGCCGGTGATCTCCCGGCGAACGGGGCCATCGGCGGCGGACGAAAGAGGCTCCGACCCACCCGCGAGCTATGCTGACGTGCGTGGCCACGGCGAGGAAACCATCGGGGCGGCCCCGCGCTACGACGACCCGGGAACGGATCCTGTTCGAGGCTTCGAACCTGTTCGCCCGGCGCGGTTACAGAGCGACCACGACCAGGCAGATCGCCGAAGCGGTGGGGATCAGGCAACCGTCGCTCTTCCATCACTTCCCGTCCAAGAGCGCGATCGCCGAAGCCCTGTTGAGCTGGGACATCGATCAGGCCCTGCCGTACGTGGAGGAACTCGCTGCGGCCGAAGGCCCCGCGGCGGTCCGGCTCTACCACTACCTGGTTCACGATCTGACCCACCTTGCGAACGCGCCGTACAACCTCACGGGCCTGTACGGCGACGACGTGCTAAGCGACCCCGCCTTCTCGAAGTGGGTGCGGAAGCGGGAGCGGCTCCACGGCGCGGTCGAACGGATCGTGCGCGACGGGGTCCGCTCGGGCGAGTTCGTCCCGGCTCGCCCGGACCTGGTGAGTGAAGCGATCGCAGGCATCACCCTGCGGGTGCTCAGTACCTACAGCGGTCGTCGACGGCCGTCCGCCGAGGTGGCCGACGAGACAGCGTCGATGATCCTGCGCGGCCTCCTCGCCGACCCTTCCACGCTCCCGTCCATCAAGGAGCGGGCGGCTCGACTGGAGAGGACCCGGCGTCCGACCTCCGACCCCGGTATCCGCTAGCGCTCCACCTCCTCGACCTCCTCGTACCATCGGATGCGCTCCCCGATCCGCGCTCGCAGGCGCCACCGGCGGGACTTCGGTGCGGACTCGATGGCGTCGCGGAGCTGCGTGATCCGTCCCCGAACCCGATCGGCCAGCCCCTCCGGGACCGGGACCCACCGGTCCAACGCCGCCTCCAGCTTCTCGAGGTTCAACAGGACGGAGTGGTAGAAGCCCCAGTCATCCCCGAGAACCGCACATATCCGGGCCGTGTCGATCCCTCCCGGTCCGAGCTCGTGCTCGGCGAACAGTGCCGCGCCGTCCAGCAGGTCGTTCTCCGTGATCTCGTGGATCTGGAGCTTCGAGAGCAAGAGATCCGCGAGGGGCACCGTCACGGCGTCGAGCTCGAGACGGCCGGCCAGATCGATCGTGTGCGCCATGATCAGACGGTCGAGGAAGACGTCCACCTTCAGGCCCTGGTCGGGCCGCACGAAGATCAGACGGAGGATCCCGAATTCCCGGCTGTGCTTCACAGCCGGGTGGAGCGCGTACCCGCGTGCCCGGAAGAGCGTCTCGATGGCCCGCTCGTCGCGCGCGTAGCCCACCAGATCGATGTCGCGTGCCGGACGGCGTCCCAACGCGTCCAGCATCCCGCGATGGAGGGGACAGCGCAGACGCACCGCGAGCGACCCGATCAGACGGAGGGACAGGCCCGCCGCCGTCGCAGACCGGACGAGCGCCACCCCCTCTCGTTCCGCCAACGGCTCATCCACCGACCTCACCGCCCCGTGACCACCCCGACGACGTGCCAGGCGCCGGCCGGCCATCGCTCCACCTCTTGACACCCGCACGGGACGCATCCTATCGTCCTCGTCGTGAACCTATCAAGCGATAGGGCGGGCGACACCCGGGCCGTGCCGCGGCTCCTCGGCTGATGCGCATCTACTTCTGCTCCGACCTCCATGCGTCGCGCCGATGCTGGAAGAAGTTCCTGAACTCATGGCGGTTCTACCGGGCGGATCACATCATCGTCGGCGGCGACATCACCGGGAAGTTCATCGTGCCGATCGTCGAGGGCGTCCGGGGTACGAGGTCGGCCACCTTCCTCGGCGTCGAGCGACGAGTGGAGACGGCGCAGGAGCTCGCCACGTTGAAGGAGCGGATCGCCGACGCTGGGCAGTACGCCTTCGAGACGACCCCCGACGAGGAAGCGTGGTACCGGGAGGACCAGGCCCGGATCGATCAACTGTTCCGTCGGCTCGCGCTCGAGCGGGTCGAGGAGTGGGTCGCCGAGGCCGACCAGAAACTCGCCCGCACGGGCGTGCGGGTCTTCGTTTCCGGCGCCAACGACGACATCTTGGAGGTAGACGAGGTCCTCGCACGATCCAGCGTCATCGAGGATCCGAACGAGGTCGTCATCGACCTGGAGGAAGGCCTCCAACTGATGGGGATGGGGTGGGGCAATCCGACCCCGTGGAACTGTCCGCGCGATATCCCCGAGGAGGAGCTCGCGGCGCGCATCGAGACCGTCGCGGGCAAGATCGATGACCCGTCCCGCGCGATCTTCAGCCTCCACGTTCCGCCCCTCGGATCGGGCCTGGACCTCGCGCCGATGCTCGACGACTACCTTCGCCCGAGGCTCAGCGCCGGAGGCGCGGAGATGGTGCCGGTCGGCAGCACGGCGACACGGGATGCGATCGTCAAGTACCGACCCCTCATCGGGTTGCACGGGCACATCCACGAGTCGAAAGGGATCAGGCGGCTGGCGGAGGTTCCGGTGGTCAACCCGGGCAGCGAGTACGGGGAGGGGATCCTCGACGGGGCGATCGTCGATATCGAAGCAGGGAAGGTTCGCGACATCCGACTCGTGTCGGGCTAGGAGGGAGCTATGGGAAGTGGGATCCCTACCCAGGCGGGTGTGTTCACCCGAGCGAGCTCAGGCCTCGTCCGACAGGTACGCACGGACGACGTCTTCTTCTTCGGCTGGCAGACGATCGCGCTGTCCTACATCGTGTTCACCGTCCTCGCGTGGGCGGCCTACCCCGGGGCGTCCATGGAGCTGGCCTCACTGCTCGCGATGATCGGCGGAGCGGCGATCGGGGCCTGCTACGCGCTCCTGGCCACGGTCTACCCGCGTTCGGGAGCCGAGTACGTGTTCCTCTCACGGTCACTGCACCCGGCGATCGGTTTCGCGCTCAGCTTCTCCTTCGCCTTCTGGCAGATGTTCTACATCGGTATCAACGGCGCGTTCCTGTCGCTGTTCGCGATCTCGCCGGTGCTCGCTGGGATCGGGGTCCAGGCCCACAACCAGACCCTCTTGGACGTCGCGAACTGGTTCGCCGGGAAATGGGGCATCTTCGTGTGCGGGAGCCTCATGGTGCTCGGCATGGGGTACCTGCACTACCGCGGCGCCGCTCGCTACTTCCGCTGGCAGCGCTGGGCGTCCTACGCGAGCATCGTGAGCCTCCTGGTCACCGTGGTCGTCCTGATCCTGGCGGCGACCGGCGTCCTCGACTTCCGGGCGAACTTCGATCGCCTGGCCGGCGCCGGGGCGTACGAGCGGGTGATAGCAACCGGCCGCGAAGCAGGCGTCGCACCCGCCCCGGGCTTCTCGCTCGGCGAGACCCTCAAGTTCATCCTGTGGCCGGCGTTCTCACTCTGGTTCGCGATCACCGCCGTCTCGTTCAGCGGTGAGGTGAAGAACGTTCAGCGTGGGCAGCTGGTGGGGATCGTTGGATCGGTCGTCGCCATGGGGATCTCCTTCATCGTCCTCATGGCCCTCTACCGCGCGGCCTTCGGCTCCGACTTCATCCTGTCGGCATCGGCGACGGGCGTTCCTCTGGAGGCCCCGCCGTTCGTCCCGTTCTTCACCGCCATCGCGGGGGGGAACCTGCTCCTCACGGTCGTGATGAGCCTGTGGGTCCTGATCATCGCCGTGTTCGTGGGCGGCACGGCCTTCCTCTATCCATCTCGGACCCTCGTGGCATGGAGCATCGATGGGATGGCGCCGGAGAAGCTGGCGGACGTGAACGACCGCTACCACTCGCCGCACTGGGCGATCCTCGTATGCGTCCTGGTCGGGGAGGCGACCCTGGCGCTGTTCGCGTTCACCACGCTCCTGGGGTTCGTGTCGGGGTTCCTGGGCCTCGCGATCAACTTCCTGGTCGTCTGCGCATGGTCGATCTTCTTCCCATACGTGCGCCGAGACACGTTCGAGTCCTCTCCGATCGCATGGCGCATCGGCGGCGTGCCGGTGCTGACGTGGCTCGGGATCGTGGCGACGGTCTTCATCGTCCCGATGCTCTACCGCCTGACCGTGGACACGACGTTCTCGCTCAACCTCGCGTTCGTGATCTGGGGAGCGGTCATCGCGATCGCGGCAGGGTTCGCGTGGTATCACGGGTGGAAAGCCCTCCAGACGCGCCGTGGCGTCGACATCGGCCAGCGGTACGCGGAGATCCCGATCGAGTAGGCGCGTGTCCGTGGGCGAGCGGTTCCCCTTGCTCGAACGATACCGGGCGATGTGCGTGATGCGGGCCTTCGAGGAGGCCTGCCTGGAGGGCGTCAGGAACGGCGAACTGCGGGGCGAGCTTCACCTCGCGGTCGGACAGGAGGGCGTGGCCGCGGGGATGCTCGGAACGCTCCGGCCGACCGACTGGATGGTGAGCACGCACCGGAGCCACCTCCATGCGATCGCGAAAGGGGTTCCGTTGCGGCCGCTCCTCGCCGAGATCTACGAGAAGGCGACCGGTCTGTGCGGAGGGAAGGGGGGGCACCTCCACCTCTTCGCTCCCGAGCAGCGCTTCTCGACGACGGGCATCGTCGGGTCATCGCTCCCGGTAGCGCTCGGGCATGCGTACGCCGCGCGCCTCGACGGGACCGACGACGTCGCGGTCGGGATCACGGGGGACGGGGGCGTGAACACGGGCCAGTTCCACGAGACGCTGAACATGGCAGCGATCTGGCAGCTGCCCCTGGTCATCGTCGTGGAGAACAATCGATACGCCATCTCGGTGCCGAGCAGGGACGTGACCGCGGGGCCGGGGATCGCCGAGCGCGCGCGTGCCTACGGGGCCTGGGGATCCAGGGTCGACGGCACGGACGTGGAGCTCATGGCGGACGGCTTCCGGGCGGCGGTCGGGCACGCTCGCGCGGGGGAGGGGCCGGCTCTGCTCGAGGCGACGTGCTTCCGGTTCCGCGGGCACTTCGAGGGAGACGTCGATCACTACAGGAGCGAGGAAGAGAAGCGTCGGATGATCGCGGAGGGCGATCCCTTACGGATCGCAGCCGCGCGGCTCCTCGACCGCGGGCAGGCCGATGCGGCCACGCTGTCAGCGATCGAAGCCGACGCTCGCCGGACCATGCGGTCGCTCTTGCACGAAGTGCGCGCCGACCCCCCTCCGCCGCCCGCGGACGCCTTCCGTGACGTGCTCGCGCGGAACCCGAGATGACGGAGGCGACGCCCGCCCTGGCCCGGAGGGACCCGAACATCTCGCAGGTGATCGCGGACACCATCAGGATGGAGATGGAGAGGGATCCGACGATCGTGTTCCTCGGCGAGGACGTCGGATACTCGGGCGGCACGTTCGGAGCGAGCCGCGGACTCCACCGGCGGTTCGGCGACTGGCGGGTCAGGGACACCCCCATCTCGGAGATGGGGTTCACGGGCCTCGCCGTCGGCCTCGCGATGAGCGGATGGCGGCCCTTGGTCGAGGTCATGTTCGTCGATTTCATCGGGGTATGCCTCGAGCAGATCTACAACGCGATCGCCAAGAACCGCTACATGTCAGGTGGCCGGGTCCGGATGCCAGTGACGATCCGCACGGCCGGCGGTTGTATCGGGGTGGCGGCCCAGCACTCGCAGTGCCTCTGGGGGACGCTCGCCCATCTGCCGGGCCTCCAGGTGGTCGTCCCCAGCAACCCGTACGACTTCCGCGGCCTCCTCGCCGCCTCGCTCGAGTCCGACGACCCCACGATCGTCATCGAGCACAAGGACCTCTACCTGCGGAGAGCCAGTTCCTTCCGCGTCGGTGCCGAGCTCCCGCCCCATCGGTTCCTGGTGGAGATCGGCCGAGCGGCGGTGGTGCGGGAGGGGTCCGACGTGACGATCGCCACGCTGAGCACGATGGTGGAGCGCAGCCTTCGGGTCGCGGACCGGCTCGCTGCCGAGCGCATCGAGGTCGAGGTGGTGGATCTTCGCTCGGTGTGCCCGCTCGATCACGACACCGTCGCTCGGTCGGTCGCCAAGACCTCGCGGCTCCTCGTGGTCGACGAGGACTACCGCAGCTTCGGCCTCTCAGGAGAGCTCGTCGCCCGCGTGGTCGAGGCGCTCGGCCCCTCTCGGGTCCGAGCGACGAGCCGGCTGGCGAACCCCGACGTCCCCATCCCGGCCGCCCTGGTCCTGGAGCGGGAGATCATCCCCGACGAGGACCGGATCGAGCGCGCGGTTCGGTCCCTCCTCGACGACCGGGTCCCCGACGCCTGACGGCTCGCTCCGTCCGACCGTCTGCTCCGCGTCTTCGTCTCGAGACGTAACCTCGGACCCGGCGCGGTGGTCGGAGCGGAGGATCCGGCACGGGAGGGATAGACTCGGCCCATGGCCACCACCGACGAACACCTGCCCAGCGTCCCCGTCGTCCCCGTGCAGGAGCGGATCGCCGAGCTCGAGCGGCGGCGTCGCCAGGCCCTCCAGCCGGGGGGCCGGGAAGCCGTCGAGAAGCAGCACGAGCGGGGGAAGCTCACCGCGCGGGAGCGGATCGGGCTCCTCCTCGACCCCGGCTCGTTCCAGGAGACCGACCCCTTCGTGGTCCACCGCGCCCACGACTTCGGGATGGAGCGGCGACGGCCGCCCGGCGACGGGGTCGTGACCGGCTACGGGACGATCGACGGCCGACGGGTCTTCGTGGCCGCCCAGGACTTCACGGTCTTCGGCGGCTCGCTCGGCGAGGTCCACGCCCAGAAGATCTGCAAGGTGATGGACCTCGCGATGTCGACCGGGGCGCCGTTCATCCAGATCAACGACTCCGGCGGCGCGAGGATCCAGGAGGGCGCGGCCTCGCTCGCCGGCTACGGCCACATCTTCGAGCGGAACGTCCGGGCCTCGGGCGTGATCCCCCAGATCAGCGTGATCATGGGCCCCTGCGCGGGCGGCGCGGTCTACTCCCCCGCCCTCACGGACTTCACGTTCATGGTCCGCGAGACGTCGCACATGTTCATCACCGGCCCCGACGTGATCAAGGCCGTGACCGGCGAGGAGGTGACGTTCGAGGAGCTCGGGGGGGCGATGACCCACGCCTCCCGCTCCGGGGTGGCCTCGTTCGTCGCGGGCGACGAGGAGGAGTGCCTCCAGCTCGTCCGCTACCTCCTCTCCTTCCTCCCCTCGAACAACCTGGAGGACCCGCCCGCGTACGCGGCCACCGACGACCCCGAGCGGCTCGACGAGGGCCTCGACCTGCTCGTCCCCGACTCCCCGAAGGAGCCCTACGACATGCACGAGGTGATCCGCCGGGTCGTGGACGACGGGGAGTTCCTCGAGGTCTTCCCGTTCTGGGCGATGAACATCGTGGTGGGGTTCGCGCGCCTCGACGGCCGGACCGTGGGGGTGGTCGCCAACCAGCCCAAGGTCCTGGCCGGGACCCTCGACATCGACGCCTCCGAGAAGGCGTCCCGCTTCGTCCGGTTCTGCGACGCGTTCAACATCCCGCTCGTGACGTTCGTGGACGTCCCGGGGTTCCTACCGGGGACCGCGCAGGAGTACGGGGGGATCATCCGCCACGGCGCGAAGCTCCTCTACGCGTTCTCCGAGGCGACCGTGCCCCGGATGACCGTGATCACCCGGAAGGCCTACGGCGGGGCGTACGTGGTCATGAACTCCAAGCACCTCCGGGCCGACGTCGCGTTCGCCTGGCCGACCGCGGAGATCGCCGTGATGGGCCCGGAGGGCGCCGTGAACATCGTGTTCCGCAGGGAGATCGAGCGGGCCGAGGATCCCGAGCGCCGCCGGGCCGAGCTGATCGCCGAGTACCAGCGGAAGTTCGCCAACCCCTACCTCGCGGCGGAGCGGGGCTACGTGGACGACGTGATCGTGCCCCGGGAGACGCGGGTCCGGCTGATCCGGGCGCTCCGGATGCTCTCGATGAAGCGAGAGCCGGTCCCGCCGCGCAAGCACGGGAACATCCCGCTGTAGCCGGAGGGGAGGGATGGCCGAGGGTCGACGGTTCGAGATCCCCGAGGGGCTCACCCCCGAGGAGGAGCGCGCCATCCTCCTGGCCCTCGAGCGGTACTTCCGGGGCGAGGTCCCCAAGCCCGACCCCTGGGTCCTCGAGGGCAGGCTCGAGGCCTGCTCCCTGGGGGCGGTGCAGGGCCGCCGGCTGATGCGCCGGGCCTGGGACGCGCCGGTCCGTATGGCCTTCGCCCGCCGGGGGTACCCGACGACGGTCGGCCGGGCCGACGCCCGCTGAACGCGCGCCGGAGGCGGTGCGGCCGCCGCGACCCCTCGCGCACGCCGTGGGAAACTCACGCCGTGGGCGCGAGGAGGACCCGAGGAGCGGTGGCCGGTCGCGAGGAGGCCCTGGCCGCCTTCCGGGCGGAGGGCTGCTCGGAGCCCCGGCCGTGGTCGAACGCGCCGGGCGACGTCTACGACTGGCACTCGCACGGCTACCACAAGGTCCTGTTCTGCCTGGAGGGCTCGATCGTCTTCCACACCACGGAGGGGGACGTGGAGCTCGTGGCGGGCGACCGCCTCGACCTCGACCCCGGCACCCCCCACGCGGCGACCGTGGGCCCCGAGGGGGTGTCGTGCGTGGAGGCGTCGCGGTGACACCGGGCTCCCGGGGCGCGTGGCGGCCTCTCGGCGGCCGGGGCACGCGGAGCTGACGGGCGGCCGCGATGCGGGTGGGGATCCACGTCGACCAGCTGTTCTTCCGGGCGCCGGGCGGGATCGGCACCTACATCCGGGAGCTCCTGCCCGCCCTCGCCAAGGCCGACCCCTCGGTCGAGCTGGTCGCGTTCCACGCCCGCTTCCCGGGGACCCCCGGGGAGCCCTGGCTCCGGGAGCTGCGGGTCGAGGAGATCCCCGCGGGGATCCGGGTCCTGTACCCGGGCTGGAACCTGCTCGGCCGCCCTCCCCTGCCCGAGCCCCTGCGGGCGCTCGACCTCGTCCACGCCACGAACCCGGCCGCGATCCCCCCGGCCGGGCCGGGGCAGCGGCTCGTGGTGACCGTCCACGACCTCGCGTTCCTCCGGTTCCCGGGCCTGTTCCCCAGGACCTGGCGGGCCCTCTACCGGACCGGGCTGTGGGCGGCGGTCCGCCGGGCCCGGGCCATCCTCGTCCCCTCGCGCCACACCGCCGAGGACCTCCTGGAGCGGACCCGGGCCCGGCCCGAGCGCATCCACGTCGTGCCCCTGGCGGCCTCCCTCGAACGCGGGGCCCGGGAGCCCGAGCGGGTCCTCGAACGGCTCAAGGTGCCCCGGCCCTACGTGCTGTTCGTGGGGACCCTCGAGCCGCGGAAGAACCTCGTCCGCCTGGTCCGCGCCTACCGGCGGGTGGCGGCCGAGGGGGTCCCGCACGCCCTGGTCCTGGCGGGGCCGCTCGGGTGGCACCACCACCGGCTCCACCGGGAGCTCGCGCTCCGCGGCCCCGGGGAGGTCGTGCTGACCGGCGCCCTCCCCCCGGCCGACCTGGACGCCCTCTACCGGGGGGCGGACCTGTTCGTCTACCCCTCGCTGTACGAGGGGTTCGGGCTCCCGGTGCTCGAGGCGATGGCCCGCGGGGTCCCCACCGTGGCCTCGGCCGCCTCCTCGCTCCCCGAGGTCGCGGGCGACGCGGCCCTCCTCGTGGACCCCCGCTCCGTGCGGGAGCTGTCCCGGGCGATCGCCGAGGTCCTCGCCGACCGCGACCTCGCCGAGCGCCTGGCGATGCGGGGGCGGGCCCGGGCGGAGCGGTTCTCGTGGGAGGAGACGGCCCGGGGGACGCTCCGGGCCTACGAGGCGGCGCTCGCCGGGGAGGGCCGCGGGTGGAGGTGAGCCTGATCTCGACCGTGAAGGACGCGGCGGAGCACGTGGGCCCGTTCCTCGACTCCGTCCGGGCCCAGACCCGCCCGCCGGACGAGGTCGTGATCGTGGACGGGGGGTCGACCGACGGGACCCTCGAGATCCTCCGGGCCGAGGACGGCGTCGTGGTCCTGGAGGAGCCCGGCGCGAACATCTCCCGGGGCCGGAACCTCGCGATCGCCCGGGCCTCCCACGACGTGATCGCCTGCTCCGACGCCGACTGCGTGCTCGATCCCCGCTGGCTCGAGGAGCTCCTCCGGCCGATCGAGGCCGGCGCCGACGTCGCCATGGGGGTCACCGAGCCGATCGTCGAGGGCTTCCTCCAGGCCTGCGTGGCCTCCCTGAACCTCCCCGACCCCTCGGAGCTGGACGAGGCCCGCTTCATGCCCTCGGCCCGGTCGGTGGCGTTCCGACGGAGCGCCATCGAGGCGGTCGGCGGGTACCCGGAGTGGCTCGACGTGGGCGAGGACATGTACGTCGACCACCGCTGGCGGGAGCTCGGGCTCGACCTGCGCCTGGCCCGGGGGGCGGTGGCCCGGTGGCGGCTCCGCCCCGATCTCCCGGCGACGTTCCGGCAGTACTTCCGCTACGCCTGGGGGGACGCCGTCGCCGGGATGCACCCCGAGCGCCACGCGATCCGGTTCGCCGCGTACGGCGCCCTCCTCTACGCCTGGGGCTCGCGGTCCCGGTGGCCGAAGGTCCTCACCGCGTCGGCCGGGCTCGCGTACGCCCGGGCCCCGCTCGCCCGCGCCCTCCGCCGGCTCCGGACCCCGCGGGAGCGGGCCGCGGCCCTCGTCGCGGTCCCCGCGCTCCTCGCGTTCGTGGACGCGGCGAAGGTCGCGGGCTACCTGGCCGGGCTCCGGGCCGCGCGCCGGGCTCGGCCCGAGGATCAGCCCGAGGCGTACTCGTAGAAGCCGCGGCCCGACTTCCGGCCCAGGCGCCCGGCCGTCACCATCCGGCGAACCAGCGGGGGCGGCGCGTAGCGGGGCTCGCCGAACTCCGCGTGGAGCACCTCGCAGATGTTGAGGTGGGTGTCGAGGCCGACCAGGTCCAGCAGCTCGAAGGGGCCCATCGGGTGGGCCAGGCCGAGCTTCACCGCCGCGTCGATGTCCTCCGCCCCCGCGAACCCCGACTCGAGGAGCCGGACCGCGTCGTTCAGGTAGGGCACGAGGAGCCGGTTCACGAGGAACCCGGCCTCGTCGCGGGCCACGACCACGGTCTTGCCCAGGAGCTCCCCGTAGGCGCGGGCGAACGCCAGGGTCTCCTCGGAGGTCGTGAGCGCCGGGGTGACCTCGAGGAGCTTCATCACGGGCGGGGGGTTGAAGAAGTGCATCCCCACGACCCGGTCCGGCCGCCCGCTCGCCACGGCGAGCTCCACGATGGGGATCGAGGACGTGTTGGACGCCAGGACGACCTCGGGCCGCACGCTCCGCCCCAGCGTGGCGAACACCTCCCGCTTCGCGCCGAGGTCCTCGGTGGCCGCCTCGATCACGAGGTCGACGTCGGCGAGCTCGCCGAGGTCGGTGGTCCCACGGACCCTCGCCAACAGGGCCTCGCGGTCCTCGGCGCCGAGCTTCCCGCGCTCCACCGCCCGGGCCGTGGAGCGCTCGATGGCCCGCCGGCCGCGGTCCACGAGCTCCTCGCTCGTCTCGACGAACACGACCTCCGCGCCGGTCCTGGCCACGACCTCGACGATCCCCGAGCCCATGATCCCGCAGCCGACCACCCCGACCTTCCGAACCTCCCGCGGATCCATCCGCACCTCCCGAGCCTCGTCGCGCGCGGGAGCGTACCGCGGCGGGCGCCCGAGGGCTCCCGCGGGCGGGAGACGGCGGCGGCTCCGGTACCCGGCCGCCCCGGCGCGCTCAGCAGACGGGGGCGAGGAGGGGGTAGGGGTTCACCGCCCCGCCGAGGACGGAGTAGCCGTAGGGGCTCGCGGGCCAGTCGCCCGGGATCTGGTTCGGGTGCCACTCGAAGTGGTCGTGCGGGGAGGTGCCCTGGGCGTTCCCCGAGGTCCCGACGTAGCCGATCACGTCGCCGGCCTGCACGGGCCCCGAGATCCCGGGCTGCGAGAGGTGCGCGTTGTACACGTAGCCCTGGGCGCCGTAGACGTAGACGGAGTACCCGCCGAGGCCGTTGTAGGAGGCGCGGGCGGTCCCGGCGAAGGGCGCGTAGATCGGCGTGCCGTACGGGGCGAAGATGTCCACGCCGGCGTGGAGGTGGCCGACCCGCGGCGCCCCGAAGCTGTCGCTCACCGCGTTCGGCTCCCCGACCGGGCAGACCTGGAACACCCCGTCGTGGAGCTGCCCCGAGAACCGCTGCGCGAGCTGCTGCTGGCGGCGCTCCGAGAGCTTCTCGGCGGTCCGGGCGGCCTCCGCCTTCTTGGCCTCGATCTCATCGAGGAGCGCCTGCTGGTCCGCGAGTTTCGCCTCGAGGGCCGCCTCCTCGGCGGCGAGCTCGCGCACGATCTCCGCCTGGCGCGCCTGCAGCCGTTCCAGCTCCGCCTCGTCGGCGGCCAGCTCGTTCCGCAGGTTGTCCACGCGGACCGCGAGGTCCGCGTCGCTCTGCGCCACGGCCCCCACGAACTCGAGCCGGTCGGAGAGGTCCGTGAGCGAGGTGGCCCCGAGGAGGAACTCGATGCTGTTCCCGGGGCCCATCATGAACGCCTCCCGGGCCCGCTGGTCGAGCCGGGCCCGGAGCGCGGCGTAGCGGTCGCGGGCCCGTTCGAGCCGGTCCCGGACCTCGTTCAGCTCGGCGGTGGTCTGCTCCCATCGGATCTCGGCCTCGTACAGACGGGTCGCGATCCGGTCGGCCTCCCGCCCCAGGGCGTCCACGC
Source organism: Actinomycetota bacterium (assembly GCA_035559315.1). GTDB lineage: Bacteria > Actinomycetota > UBA4738 > UBA4738 > HRBIN12 > DATLZM01. The sequence goes on along the minus strand of DATMBJ010000155.1, from coordinate 12,144 downwards.
GCGACCGGAGCGACTCGATCTGCGCGGTGAGTCTGCGGACCTTCGCCCGCGCCTCCTGCACGTCCTGCCGGGTGACCTGGGCGGCGGCGGCGGGGACCAGGCTCCCGAGGAGCAGCAGCGCGACGCCGACGCCGCCCAGACGGCGCAGGTGGTGCTCGGAGCGTCCCCGGTCCGCTCGCATCAGGGCCAAGATCCCTACCAGGATCCCCGGCCGCGGGGCAACCCGCCCTCGGCCGGCACAAGCCCCTCCAGCCTGCCCGGGCCGGAGGGCCGTTGCAACCATCCTCGACCGCCGCAAATCCCGGCTTGAGGCCCGTCGGCACGGGCCGGACGCCCCGGTCGGCTCAGTCCACCAGGGCCGCGACGAAGCCCGGCTCCCGGAAGGCGTGGCGCCAGTGCGCGGCCTCGAGGCGCGCGCGGGCCTCGGCCACCGCCTCCTCGCCCCCCGCCGCCTCGGCGCCGAACAGCTCCGCGACCCAGACCACCTGGGCGGCGAGGGGGTTGGGCTGGGCCTGCCGCCGGGAGAGCTCGAGCGCCTCCACGGCGCGGGCCAGGGCCCACCCCCGGTCCCCCCGGACCAGCGCCAGCGCGGCCTCGGCCCGGAGCAGCGAGACCGCGGCCCCGGGCTCCGCGGCCCCGGCCCGCGCGGCCGGGTCGTGCACGGCCCGACGCGCGCCCTCGGGGTCGCCCCTGGCCAGGAGGACCAGGGCGAGCTCGGACGCCGTCCAGGAGACCAGCGACCGCTCGCCGAGCTCGCGGCAGAGCCGCAGGGCCTCCCGCAGGTCGGCCTCGGCCTCCTCCAGGCGGCCCGCGAGCCGGAGCGTCGCCCCCCGGTCCCCCGTGGCGCTCGCGAGCTCCCAGCGGGCGCCGAGGTCCCGGAACCCCCGCTGCGCCGCCGTGGTCTCCTCGAGGGCCTCGTCGAGCCGGAGGAGCCGGCGGAGCGAGTTGCCGGCCCGCTCCCGGGCCACGGCGGTCGTGAACGCGTCGTCCCTCGCCAGGCCGATCGCGAGGGCCTCGCGGGCAGAGGCCAGGGCCTCCTCCTCGTCCCCGTCGAGGGACACGGCGGCCGCGAGCCCGACCAGGGCCCGGGCCTCCGCCCAGGGGTCCCCCTCGGGGTTCGCCCTCGCCGTGGCGAGCGCCTCCTCGAACAGCTCCCGGCACCGGGCGAGCTCCCCGGTCCAGTACGGGGCCCAGGCCGCCATGAGGAGGGTCCGGGCCAGCGTGAAGGGCTCCCCGAGGCGGCGGGCGGCGAGGAGCGCCCGGTCGAAGAGGGGCCCGGCCCGGACGGGGTCGCCGCGCGCGGTGAGCTGCACGTCGGCCAGGAACCTCGAGGCGTGGGCTTCGACCCACGGGTCGTCCCCACCCAGTTCCAGGGCGCGCTGCAACGCGGCCTGCGCGGCCTCGAACTCCCCGAGCCAGTACCGGGCCTCGCCGATCCCCGAGAGGATCCACGCCTCGCGCCGGCCCCAGGACGCCTCGGGGCCCGCCAGGGCCAGCGCGCGCCCGTAGAGGTCCACCGCCGCCTGGGACTCGATCCGGCGGCGGGCCAGATCGCCCGCGCCGACCAGGGCGTCCACGGCCCGGTCCGCGAGCGCGCGGTCCATCGGGTCCAGGTCGAGGGACGCGCGGGCGGCCTGCTCGAGGTGGTAGGCGATCGCCCGGGGATGGCGCGTCCCGCCCTCGGCGGCCAGGCCCTCGGCGACCGCGAGGTGCAGCCGCCGGCGTTCCCGCTTCGACAGGCTCTCGTAAGCCACCGCCCGCAGCACGTCGCTCCGGAACCGCCACGTGCCCGCCCGGTCGGCGTCCCGGACCAGGATCTCCTCGTCCTCGAGCTCCCGGAGCACCTCCTCCCCCCGCTCCGCCACGAGCGAGAGCTCGGAGACGTGGAAGGCAGCCCCGGGGAAGATCGAGGCCCGCCGGGCCAGGTCCCGGGCCGCGGGCGACAGGTGGTCGAGCCGGGAGGCGACGACGGCCTGCACCGTCGGCGGCAGGGCCCCCTCGACCTCGGTGCGGCCCTCGTGGAGGAGCATCCCGGTGACCTCCACGATGAAGAGCGGGTTCCCGCCGGCGTGGCGGGCGATCCGCTCGGCGACCCCGCGGTCGAGGCCCTCCCCCGCCCGGAGCGCGAGCTCGGCCGCGTCGTCCGGCTCGAGCGGTTCCACCCAGAGCGTCACGGCGTCCGCGAGCCCGCCGGCCCAGCTCGGCCGGGCTTCGAGGAGCTCCCACCGCGCCACGCAGACGACGAGCAGCGGCAGCCGGCGGGCCTCCCGGACCAGCCCCTCCACGAGCTCGAGGAGCTCGGGCTGGGCGAGGTGGGCGTCCTCGAGCACCAGGACGACCGGCCCCTCCGCCGCGAGGCCGCGGAGGAAGGCGGAGAGGCCCGCGCGGAGCTCGCCCACCACCGCCCGGTGGTCGAGGTCCGGCCGCCGCCCCATCCCCAACGCGAGCCCCAGGCGGCCCACCGTGGCCTCCACCTCCTCCGCGGGGAGCCGGGCGGCGAGCGCTTCCCGGAGCCGCCCGACGGCCTCCCCTTCCACGTCCAGGCCGAGCTCGCAGGCGAGCATGTGCGCGACCGCCCCGAACGGGGCCGCCTCCTCGAACGGGTCCGCCCGGCCGGTGAGGAGCCGGACGCCCCCCGGGAGCCGGGCGAGGAACTCCTCCACGATCCGGCTCTTCCCGATCCCCGGCTCCCCGAGGAGCGTGACCAGGTGGGTCCGGGACCGGCCCGCGACCCGCTCGAAGGCGTCGAGCAGGAGGTGGACCTCCTGGCGCCGGCCGACGAGCGGGATCGTCCGGCGGGAGGTCCCCGGCGCGAGCGCCACCGCCGGCCAGGCCGGCACGGAGCCCGGGAACCCCTTGGCCCGCACCTCCCGCGGCGGTCCGTAGGAGACGGCGTGGGCGGTCAGCGCCTGGGTCGTGGCGGAGACCAGCACCTCGCCGGGGGCGGCGGCCTCCTGGAGGCGGGCCGCGAGGTGCACCTCCGCGCCCAGCACGATCCCGCGGTCGTTGGGGCCTGCGGCGAGCGCGACGGGCCCCGTGTTCACCCCGACCCGGACCCGGAGCGGGCGCTCGAGCCCCAGGGACATCCCGAGCGGCTCGGCTCCCCGGGCGATCGCGAGCGCCGCGCGGACCGCCCGCAGCGCGTCGTCGTCGTGGGCGTGGGGCAGCCCGAAGACCCCGAGCACCGCGTCGCCCGCGAAGCTCTCCACCCGCCCCCGCAGCCCCACGACCTGGTCCGCCACCGCCCGGTAGAACGCGGCCATCACCTCGCGGAGCCGCTCCGGGTCGAGGCTCGCGGCGAGCTCGGTGGAGGACGCGACGTCCACGAACAGGAGGGTCACGACCCGCCGCTCGTCGGCCGCGGGGACGTCCGCCGGCGTCCCGCAGCTCGCGCAGAACCGCGCGCCCGCGGGGAGCGGCGCGCCGCAGCGGGCGCAGCGGTCCTCGGCCATGCGGGAAGCATAGGCCGCGGCGCCGACCCGCCGGCCCGGGCGCCTCAGGCCCGGACGTACTCGATCAACGAGAGGACGTTCCCGTCGGGGTCCTCGAAGGTGGCGAACCGGGCGAACCCGGGGACCTCGCCCAGGTGCTCGTGGAACCGGACCCCGCGCTGGCCGAGGGTCCAGCGGGCGGCCTCCAGGTCGTCCACGGCGAACACGGCGGTGCCCCCGGCCGGGGTCGGGCCCTCGTCCACCCGGCCGTGGAGCGCCAGGCGCACGGGTCCCGCGTCGAACTCGGCCCAGGCGTCCCCGTCGCGACGGAGGAGCGGGAGCCCCAGGACGTCGCGGTAGAAGGCCACGGCCCGCTCCATGTCGCGGGTCCAGAAGTAGACGTGGTCGAGGCCGCGGAGCATCGGGCCGAGTCTACCCGCCCCCGGGGCGTCGGGGTCCATCGGCCCTGGGGTCGGGGGCCGGAGGTCCCGGGCGGGAGCGCTCCCGGAGGGGTTCACTGCCCGACGTACCCGGGAGAAGGAGGTGCGATGAACGGGACCCCCACGATGCGGCGGGCCGGCTCCCCCGGGGCCCGCCTGGTGGTCGCGGCGGTGGTGCTGATGCTCGCCGGCGGCCTGGCGATCACCTCGGCCGCGCTCCTGCGCAAGCCCGCGGCGCGGGCGGAGCGCGTGCGGACCTACGACCTCACGATCCAGCCGGCCGACATCGACTACGGCGGCGGGAACGTCTGGCACGCCTGGACCTTCAACGGCACGGTCCCCGGGCCCACGATCCGGGTGAAGGTCGGGGAGGTGCTCCGGGTCCACGTGCGGAACGAGCTCGACCTCGTCCACAGCTTCCACACCCACCTCACGAACTACGCGTTCGAGATGGACGGGAGCCAGGCGAACGTCGTCGCTGGGCAGGGTGCGGCCGGCATGATCCCCCCGGGCGGCGAGTACACCTACGAGTTCCGGCCCACGACCCCGGGGATCTACTACTACCACTGCCACTCCTCGGACGGCGGCATCCCGATCAACCAGCACATCCTCCAGGGGCTGTACGGGGCCATCATCGTGGAGAACCCCGACGAGCCGCCGATCCGCCAGGAGGTGCTGTTCATGGCGGAGATCGGGCCCAACACCGAGGGGGACGCCGTCCCCTCCTTCATCATGAACGGGCTCGGGCTCCCGGGCGGCGAGGCCACCCTGGAGAAGGTCTACCACGAGGGCGGGTTCGAGGCGGTCCAGGCCCAGCTCGGGAAGACCGTGCCGTTCTTCGAGGCGAAGGTCGGGGAGCCGATCGAGCTCCACGTGATCAACATCGGCAACCTCGAGCACACCCTCCACATCCACTCCGCCACCCACACCTCCCTGGGCGTGCTCGGCGGGCGGCCCTGGCCGGCGAACGTGGTGCCGCTCCCCTCGGGGGCGGCGGACACGATCCTCGTGGACTTCAGCCAGCCCGGCCTGTGGCTGTTCCACTGCCACGTCGTCGCCCACGCCGACGGGGGGATGATCGGGGTCTTCCCGGTGACGGAGCCGGCGCAGACGTGAGGCGGGGGCCCGGGGGCCCGCCCCCGGGCCTACCCCTCCCGGCGGAGGATCCGCGCCTTCTGCTCCTCGAACTCCTCCTGGGTGAGGACGCCCCGGTCCCGGAGGTCGGCCAGGCGCTGGAGCTCGGTCGCCACCGAGGGGGCGCCCGGGCCGGCGCCCCGCATCATCCGCTGCTGGTTCAGCTCCCCCTGATGGTAGATCGTCTTCTGCACGCCCTCGGGGTCGCGGATGTCGGAGAACACCTGCCGCCCGTGCTCCCCCGCGGACTCGATGATGAGGTCGCCGGCCCCGATGATCCGCTCGAACACGCCCTGGCGGAACCGGACGTCGTTGATGGCCTCGAGCGGGACCTCCATCGAGGCCTTGGCGATCAGGCCCTCCCGGTGGATCACCCGGTCGCTGGTCACCACGAAGTGCGAGGTGGCCCACCGGACGACGGCCCGCACGGGGTAGGCGAGGAGGACGAGGACCCCGGCCCCCAGGACCAGCCAGAGGAGGACGTCGTGGAGGGACCCCTCGGGCAGCCGGGGCAGGAGGAAGGCCCACGCCCCCAGGACCAGGAGCGTGACGAGCCCCGGCCCGACCAGCGCGATCCAGTGGGGGCGGAGGTCGAGCACCAGCTCCTCGCCCTCGACCAGCAGCCTGCGTGGGAAGGCCACGGCGGGGACGCTACCGCGGCCCGTCGGGCGCGGCAAGGATGCGGCGAGGGGATCAGGCCGGGTCCAGGTGGTGGACCTCGCCGAAGGCGACCAGGGCCATCCCCCCGTCGGTCTCGAGCACGAGCCCCCCGTCCTCCCGCACGTCGATGGCGAGGCCCTCGATGGTCGCCCCGCGGGTGGTGGTGGCCCGGACCCGCCGGCCCAGGGTGGCCGAGACCCGTCGGTACGCGGCGAGGACCGCGCCGACGAAGGCGGGGTGGGACGGCTGGTAGCGCGGGCGGAAGGCCCGGAGGAACCCCGAGAGCACGGCCTCGGGCTCGACGTCGCCGACCCCGGCCGCCCCGGGAACCCCGGCCGGCGGCTCCCGGAGGTTGATCCCGACCCCCAGCACCACGTGGACGAGCCGGCCGCCCTCGACCCGGGACTCGGCGAGGATCCCCCCGGCCTTGGCCTCCCCCACGAGGAGGTCGTTCGGCCACTTGCACGTCACCCGGGCCGCCCCCGCCTCCAGGCACCCCTCCGCCGCCGCCACCCCGGCGAGGAGCGGGAGGAGCCCCACCCGGGCCGGGGACAGCCCCTGGGGCCGGAGGACCAGGGAGAACATCAGCGCGGCCCCCGGCCGGTCCAGCCAGGACCTCCCCAGGCGCCCCCGTCCGGCGGTCTGGTGGCCGGCGGCCACCAGGGTCCACTCGGGCGCCCCCGAGCGCGCGAGCTCGAGCGCGAGGTCGTTGGTGGAGCCCACCTCGTCCTCGTACCGGACCGGGGCCTCCAGGCCGGCCGCGGCCAGGGCCCGGCGGAGCGCGTCCTCGGACAGCACGAGGGAAGTTTGACCCTCCCGCCGCCGGCCCGCATCATGTTTCGCGTCCCGTGGCCAGGCCTCGCCTCCTCGTCGCCAACCGCGGAGAGATCGCCTGTCGGATCATCCGCACCTGTCGGGAGCTCGACATCCCGACGGTCGCCGTCTACTCCGACGCCGACCGCGACGCGCTCCACGTGGAGCTGGCCGATGCCGCCTACCGGATCGGGCCGCCCCTCGCCGCCGACTCCTACCTCTCGATCGGTGCGATCCTGGACGCCTGCCGACGCTCCCGGGCCACGATGGTCCACCCCGGCTACGGGTTCCTCTCCGAGCGCGCCCACTTCGCCCGGGCCGTCCGGGAGGCCGGCCTGGTCTTCGTGGGCCCCCCGGAGGAGGCCATCGAGGCCATGGGCGACAAGGTCGCGGCCCGCAGGATCGCGGACCGGGTGGGGGTCCCGGTCGTCCCCGGGACCCGGGGCCCGGTGGACGTCCGCCAGGCGCGCCGCGAGGCGGAGCGGATCGGCTTCCCGCTGGTGGTGAAGGCGGCCTTCGGCGGGGGCGGGAAGGGGATGCACGTGGTCCGGGACGGCGCGCACCTCGAGGAGGCGCTCCGGCGGGCCGCGCGCGAGGCGCAGGCCTACTTCGGGCGCCCCGAGGTGTTCCTCGAGCGGTACGTGGAGCGGGCCCACCACGTCGAGGCCCAGGTCCTGGCCGACGCCCACGGCACGGTGCTGTTCCTCGGCGAACGGGACTGCACGGTCCAGCGCCGCCACCAGAAGCTCGTGGAGGAGACGCCCTCCCCGGTGGTGGACGAGGCCCTCAGGACCCGGATGGCGGAGGCGGCGATCGCCCTGGCCCGCGAGACCGGGTACGTGAACGCCGGCACCGTCGAGTGCGTGGTCGACGAGGACGGCTCGTTCTACTTCCTCGAGATGAACACCCGCCTCCAGGTCGAGCACACCGTGACCGAGATGGTGACCGGGCTGGACATCGTGGCCCTCCAGATCAGGATCGCCCTGGGCGAGCGGATCGGCCACCTCGACCCCTTCTCCCCACGCGGCCACGCGATCCAGTGCCGGCTGAACGCCGAGGACCCCGCTCGGAACTTCCTCCCGGGGCCGGGGCGGGTCACGCGCTACCGGGAGCCCTCGGGCCCGTTCGTCCGCGTGGACTCCGGGGTCCGCGAGGGCAAGGTCGTCCCCGGGGACTACGACTCGCTGTTCGCGAAGCTCGTGGTCTCGGGCGAGGACCGGGAGCGGGCCCGGCGGCGGATGCTCCGCGCGCTCGGCGAGTTCGTCGTCGAGGGGATCCCCACGACGCTCCCCCTCCACCGGTGGATCCTCTCCACCCCCGAGTTCCGGAACGCGGAGCACACCACGACGTGGCTCGAGCGGGCGATCCGCGGCGCCGGCCTCCGCCCCCAGCTCGACCTCGCCCCCAGCGAGCCGCCGGCCCGCGGGCCGCTCCCCGCCGACATCGTGATCGAGGTCGAGGGGCGGCGGGTCCCGGTCCGGATCTTCGACGAGCGGCGGGCCGTCCCGCCCCGCCCGCCGGCGGGGCACGCCGCGCACCGCGCCGAGCACGTCCACGGCGAGATCCGCGCGGAGATGCAGGGGACGATCCTCAAGGTCCTGGTCGAGAAGGGCCAGGAGATCGAGGCCGGCGACGTGATCTGCATCCTCGAGGCGATGAAGATGGAGAACCACGTGGCCTCGCCGCGGGGCGGCGTCGTGACCGAGCTCCCCATCAAGGCGGGGCAGGTCGTCCAGACCGGCCAGGTCCTCGCGGTGATCGACTGAGCGGCCGGCTTCAGGCCCCCGCCCCCACCGCCGGGCGGAGCCGGATGCCCTCCGCGACCCCGTCGTCCGGGGTCCCCCCGCCCGCCTCCGCGGGCGGCGCCGGCGGGAGCAGGAGGGCGAAGACGGTCCCCGTGGGGCCGGTCCGCTCGATCCACACCCTGGCGCCGATCGCCTCGGCGAGGCTGCGGCAGATGTAGAGCCCGAGCCCGACCCCGCCCACCCGACGGGTGGAGCTCTGGTCCCCCTGGAAGAACCGCTCGAAGACGCGCTCCCGGTGCTCGGGAGGGATCCCGGGTCCCTCGTCCTCGACCGTCACGAGCACGCCCTCGGGGTGGCCCTCGGCCCGGACCGTGACCCGGGTGTCGGGCGGGGAGTACTTGAGCGCGTTCTCGACGAGGTTCGAGAGGATCTGGTGGACCTTCGCCTCGTCGGTCCGGACCCGGTCCACGTCCGGCGAGAGCCGGACGTCGAACGTGTGCCCGTGGGCCCGGGGGCGGAGCTCGTCGACGACGTGGTCCACGAGCTCCGGGATCGACACCCAGGAGACCGTGGACCGCTCCGCGCCCGACTCGAGTCGGGCCACGACCAGGAGCTGGTCGATCAGCCGCCGGAGGCGCTCGCCCTGGCGGTCGGCCGCCTGGAGGAACGACCGCCGCTGGTCCTCCGGCAGCTCCTCCCCCAGCTGCAGGAGGGTCTTGAGGTACCCCTGGATCGAGGTGAGCGGGGTCCGCAGCTCGTGGGAGACGACCGCCACGAAGTCGTCCTTCAGCCGGTTCAGCTCGGTGAGGCGCTGGAGCGAGCGCTCCAGGCTCGCGATCAGCCGCGCGTTCTCGAGGGAGACCGTGGCCCCCCAGTACACCGCCCCCACCGGGAGGGCCACGAGCGGGATGAGCCAGGTGTTCCGCTCCGCGGCCACGACCACGATCGGCGAGAGCGCGAGGAGGGCGGCGGCCGTGGCCGACTGGAAGAGGAGGTCGCGCCGGAGGTACCGGAGCACGGGCTGCCCCTCGGCGAGCGCCAGCGCGATGCCGGTGAGCCCATCGTTCACCACGAAGAAGGCGGCCGCCGAGGCGACCGTCGCGACGAGGTTCCGGCCCGCCACCACGTCCGCCCCGTGGAACGCGACGACCCCGCCGAGGAGGAGGTAGACGGCGCGGGCGGCGCCCACGGACAGCGTGTACTGCCCCACGTTGAAGAGGGCCTTCCAGGCGGGCTTGCGGTGCGCGAGGTCGGCGACGGCCGAGGCCACCGTGAGGGACAGGGCGGCGATCCTCCCGCCGAAGCCGAGCAGGAGGGCGAAGGCGAACGTGGTGGAGGTCGAGACCTCCTCGACCTCGGAGGCGCGCGGGACCCGGATCGGCAGGAGCTCGGCGACGACCAGGGAGACGGAGAACCACCAGAACGCGCCCGGTGCGAGCCAGATGTCCCCGACCGGGACGGTGGCCGCGAACCAGGCCAGGACGACGAGGCCCGTCCCCGAGACGAGCGCCACGTAGACCTCGAGGGGTCGGAGACGGCGGGCCCTCATGCCTCAACTCATCGGCTCGACCGGCCCGTGGGTGAAGCCCGTTCGGAGAGATGGGGGTCGGTCGGAGGACCGACGCGCCGCGGCCGCGCCGGGCGCGTCGGGGATCGAGGAACGCGGTCGGGGTCCTTCGGCGCGGACCCCGAGCACGACGGAGCCCCGGGCGGACCCGGGGCTCCGGGGCGTCTGGCCGTTACGCGGCTACCACTTCCTGCCGGCGCCGAGCACGAGGACGAGCGCGGAGATGGCCGTCAGGGCGTAGCCGAGGCGGTAGAGGCGCTTCCTCACTCCTTCACCCCCTTCCCGGCTCGCCGGGCACCCGACGGTCGGCCTCTCCCGACCCTCGGTGCGCCGGCTTCTGCTCACCCTGGTATCGGCATCCCGGGGGTCCACCTTGACCCCGAGGGGCCGCGGTACGGCCACGAGGGTACCGGTGGTTCGACCGTCGGCGCTTCGGGCATCCGGGCCGTTTTGCGGCCCGGACCGGCGGAGGGTCGAGCGCGCCGACGTCGTAGGCCGGTCGGGGGATGGGCGGGCCGAGCGGGGGATGGCGCCGCCGGCCGGACGATGCTACTCATGTCCGCGCCCCGGCCCGCCGATGCCTCCTCCCGGGAGGACCGATGCTGCTCGTCGCGTTCGTGGGGATCGCCGTCCTGCTGGTACCGGTGTTCCGGGGCCGGCTGCTCCGGCTCGCCGAGCTCCGCCTCCGGGGGATGCCGCTCCTCGGAGCCGCCCTCGGGATCCAGCTGTGGGTCCTCACGATCGCCCCGGGGCCGCGCTCCTCGGCCCGCGAGGCCGCCTACGTCGCGTCCTACGTCCTCGCGATCGCGTTCCTCCTCCTGAACCGGCGGGTCCCGGGCCTCTGGCTCGTCGCGGTCGGGGGCGCCATGAACCTCCTCGCGATCGTCGCGAACGGCGGGGTCATGCCGGCGGCCGCGCACGCGCTCGCCCGGGCCGATCTCCCCCTCGAGCCGCCCCGCTTCTACACGAACTCGGTCCTCGTGGAGGACCCCAAGCTCATGTTCCTCGGCGACATCTTCGCGGTCCCCGCCTCCTGGCCGCTCTCCAACGTGTTCAGCGCGGGGGACGTCTGCATCGCGCTCGGGGCCGCCGTCGCGATCCACCGGGTCGCGGGCTCCCGACTCGTCCCCTCGGGGACCGGCCAGTTCGTCGGGCTCCTCCGGGAGGGGAGCTACCTCCGGCTGTGGGCGGCGCAGGGGATCTCGAACCTCGGGGACTGGGTCTACGCGCTCACCGTGGCGGCCACCCTCTCGGAGCGCGTCGGGGGGCCCGAGCTCGCCACCACGCTCTCGCTCCTCCTGGTCGCGCAGGTGGCCCCGGCGGCGCTCTTCGGGCTGCTGTTCGCGGGGCCCCTCGTGGACCGCCGATCGCGGCGCGCGCTGATGATCTCGGCCGACGTGGCCCGGGCCCTGGCCGTGGCATCCCTGCTCGTCCCAGACCAGCCCACCCTGCCGCACTTCGTCGTGGTCGCCGTCGCGCTCGGGCTGTTCGGCGCCGCCTTCCAACCGAGCCTCATGGCCTCGATCCCCAACGTGGTCCCGGAGGGGAGGCTGGTCGCCGCCAACGCGATGGTGGGGGCCACCTACCACCTCGCGGTCATGGTCGGACCGGCCCTCGGCGCCTTCTTCGTCTCCGCCCTCGGCCCTCGGACGGTGTTCGGGCTGAACGGCCTCTCCTTCGCCATCTCGGCGGCGCTGATCGCGGGCGTCCGCCTCCCCCGCCCGGACCGCGGCGAGGCCGACCCCGGCACCTCCCCGGCGCGGGACCTGGTGGAGGGCCTGCGCTACGTGGCCGCCACGCCCCTGGCCCGCGCGGTGCTCGTGGTCACGGGGGTCGTGATGCTGGGGGCGGCGACCAAGGCCCCGATCGAGCCGCTGTACGTCCGGGACGTCCTCACGCCCGGGGCCGACTTCGCCGAGCGGGCCCGCGTCCTCGGCCTGGTCACGACGGCCTGGGGCCTGGGGATGCTGCTGGGGTCGGTCGCGGCCCCCGCCCTCGCGCGCCGCTGGCACCGGGAGCGGCTGTTCCCGGCCTCCATCGCCGTGGTTGGGATCGCGATCCTCGTCGTCTCGCGCACCCGCGACTTCCAGACGGTGCTCCTGGCCTGGCTCTTCGCCGGGGCGGCGAACTCGGTCGGGAACGTCTCCTACGAGTCGCTGCTCCAGGAACGCACCCCGGATGGCCTGCGGGGGCGGGTGTTCGCGGCCTCCGAGGCGGTCCTGGACGGCGCCTACCTGGCCGGGGCCTTCGCCGCCGGGTTCCTCGGCGCGTGGCTCGGCGCCCCCGGCGCGCTCGCGGTCTCGGGCGCCCTGCTCCTCTCGGCCGCCGGCCTCGGGCGGCTCACGCTCCCGGCC
>DATMBJ010000154.1:0-5376 GCA_035559315.1 Actinomycetota bacterium | reverse complement strand
CCGTCGACGGAGCCCGCGGGGAGCGCCGCCCGGGACGACCACCCCGGTGCCCCGGCCGCCGCGGGGGCGCGGGCCGCGCCCGACGGGCCGGCCGACCCGGAGGGAACCGAGGAGGAGGGGGAGGTGGACCGGGTGCTCCTGGCGCAGGAGTTCTCCCGGCTCCTTCAGGAGTCCCGGCTCGATGACGAAGCATGAGGGGACGGAGGCGGCGGAGGGGCCGTAGGGCATGGTGACGACCAGGCGGAAGCCGAAGCAGCTCGGGCAGATCCTCATCGAGCAGGGGCTGATCACCGAGGAGCAGCTCCAGGCCGCCCTCGAGGTGCACCACCGTACCCCGAAGTCGCTCGGGCGCGTGCTGATCGACATGGGCCTGATCAAGGAGGCCGACCTGGTGCGGGCCCTCGCCGAGCAGGTGGGCCTGGAGTTCGTGGACCTCTCCGAGACCCAGATCGACCCCGCCGCCGCGGCCCTCCTCCCCGAGACCCTGGCCCGCCGCTACCGCGCCCTCCCCATCGGGGAGCGCGACGGGAAGCTCCTGGTCGCGATGTCCGACCCGGCCAACGTCTACGCGCTCGACGACATCCGGGCCATCACCAACCGCGACGTGCAGCCGGTGGTGGCCACCGCGAGCGACGTGGAGCAGGCGATCTCGCGGTTCAGCCAGCTCGACGGCCAGGTGGAGCAGCTCGCGAGCGAGGCCGCCAGCGCGTTGGAGGCCGAGGGCGAGGAGGACCTCGAGGCGGCGGTCGAGGACGCACCGATCGTGAAGCTCGTGAACGCGATCATGACCCAGGCCGTCGCCGACCGGGCCTCGGACGTCCACATCGAGCCCCACGAGAAGGACGTGCGGATCCGGTTCCGCGTGGACGGCGTGCTCCACGAGGCGATGTCCCGGGCCCCGAAGGCGATCCAGAACGGGCTGATCTCACGGCTCAAGGTGATGGCCGACCTGAACATCGCGGAGAAGCGGGTGCCCCAGGACGGCCGGATCAGCATGAAGGTGGGGGGCCGCCAGCTGGACCTCCGGGTCGCGACCCTCCCAACGGTGTGGGGGGAGAAGGTCGTGATCCGGGTCCTGGACAAGAGCCAGGCCCTGATCAAGCTGGAGGACCTGGGGTTCCTCGACGACGCCTACAAGCGCTACGAGGAGGCGTTCCGGAAGCCCTACGGCGCGATCCTGGTCACCGGGCCCACCGGCTCGGGGAAGTCGACCACGCTCTACGCGACCCTCAACATCCTGAACAGCATCGACCGGAACATCATCACGGTGGAGGACCCGGTCGAGTATCGGCTCGCCGGGGTGAACCAGATCCAGGTGAATCCCAAGGCGGGGCTGACCTTCGCGTCCGCCCTCCGCTCCATCCTCCGGGCCGACCCCGACATCGTGCTGATCGGGGAGATCCGGGACCGGGAGACGGCGATGATCGCCGTGGAGGCGGCCCTCACCGGGCACCTGGTGCTCTCCACCCTCCACACCAACGACGCCCCCTCCGCGATCACCCGGCTGATCGAGATGGACGTGGAGACGTTCCTCGTGGCCTCGGCGATCGACTGCGTCGTGGCCCAGCGCCTGGCCCGCAAGCTCTGCGAGCGGTGCAAGGAGGCCTACCGCCCGGATCCCGCGGAGCTCCTCGAGGCCGGGTACCCGGAGTGGCAGGTCCCCGAGATCACGCAGCTGTTCCGGCCCGTCGGGTGCGGGAGCTGCGCCAAGACCGGCTACCGGGGCCGGATCGGCCTCTACGAGGTGATGCCGATGAGCGAGGAGATCGAGCGGCTCACGGTGGAGCGGGCGTCGTCCGATGAGATCAAGGCCGTCGCGATCCAGCAGGGCATGCAGACCCTGAAGCAGGACGGGCTGGAGAAGGCCCGGATGGGCCTCACGTCGATCGAGGAAGTGGCGAGGGTGGTGAAGTGAGGATGAGCACGGCGACCAGCGAGATGATGTTCGGCGACGACCAGCAGCTCCAGGTGAACGTCCCGGAGCTCCTGGAGCTGGTGCTGGAGAAGGGGGCGTCGGACCTCCACCTCACGGCGGGGGTGCCGCCGGTGATCCGGCTCCACGGGGAGCTGGTCCGGCTGGAGGACTACCCGGTCCTCGGGCCCCGGACGCTCCAGGGGATGATCTACGCGATCCTGCCCCAGAAGATGCGGGAGCGCCTGGAGCAGAACCTGGAGCTCGACATGTCCTACTCGCTCCCCGGGAAGGCTCGGTTCCGGGTGAACGTGTACTTCCAGCGGGACACGATCGGGGCCGCCTTCCGGCTGATCCCCTTCGAGATCAAGGGGGTCGACGAGCTGGGGCTGCCGCCGGTCGTGGCCGACCTGGCGCGGTTCCCCCGCGGGTTCGTCGTGGTCACCGGCCCCACCGGGTCGGGGAAGTCGACCACGCTCGCGGCGATGGTGGACGTGGTGAACCGGGAGCGGGCTGCCCACATCATGACCGTCGAGGACCCGATCGAGTTCCTGCACCGGCACAAGCGGTGCATCGTGAACCAGCGGGAGGTCGGCTCGGACACCCACAGCTTCGCCCAGGCCCTCAAGCACGTCCTCCGCCAGGACCCCGACGTGATCCTGGTGGGGGAGATGCGAGACCTGGAGACGATCTCGACGGCGATCACCGCGGCCGAGACCGGGCACCTGGTGTTCGCCACGCTCCACACCCAGGACGCGCCGCAGACCATCGACCGGATCATCGACGTGTTCCCGCCGCACCAGCAGCAGCAGGTGCGGGTGCAGCTCTCGACGACGATCCAGGGGATCGTGACCCAGCAGCTCCTCCAGACCGCGGACGGGATGGGGCGGGTCGTGGCCTGCGAGGTGCTGGTGGCCACGCCCGCCGTCCGGAACCTGATCCGGGAGGGGAAGACCCATCAGATCTACTCGGTGATGCAGGCCGGGGGGCGGTTCGGGATGCAGACCATGGACATGGCCCTGGCCCAGCTCGTGAAGCAGGGGAAGATCACCCAGCAGCTCGCCTACGAGCGCTGCCACGACCCCGAGGAGCTCCAGCGGCTCCTGGGCGGCTCCGGGCACACCTACACCACCGGCCTGCCGCTCGACGGCGGGTGGGCGGAGTCGGCGATGAGCCCGTTCGGAGGCGGCTATGCCTGACACCTACACCTACAAGGTCCGCGACCGGGCCGGGAACCTCGTCACCGGGCAGCTGATCGCCGACAGCGAACGGCTGGTCCTGGAGCGGCTCCGCGAGATGGGGATGACCCCCATCGAGGTGGGGCGGGCCAACCGCGGCCTGAACATGGAGATCAACCTCCGGCCCGGCCACGTGAAGCTCAAGCACCTGGCGGTGTTCTCGCGGCAGTTCGCCACGATGGTGAACTCCGGGCTCCCGATCCTCCGGGCGCTCGCGATCCTCTCCGAGCAGACCGAGAGCCGGGAGCTCAAGAAGATCCTGACCCAGGTGCGGCTGGACGTGGAGCAGGGCGCGTCGCTCTCGGGGGCGATGGCCAAGCACCCCAAGGCCTTCAGCGACCTCTACACCTCGATGGTGAGGTCGGGGGAGACGGGCGGGGTGCTCGACGCCGTGCTCCTGCGCCTGGCGGGCCAGCTCGAGAAGGAGGTCGAGCTGCGGCGGAAGATCAAGTCCGCGATGACCTACCCGATCGTGGTCGTGGTGCTGGTCTCGCTGATCCTCGCCGCGATGCTCCTGTTCATCGTGCCGCAGTTCGAGTCGATCTACGCGTCGCTCGGCAGCAAGCTGCCGCTGCCCACCCGGCTGCTCCTCGGGGTGTCGAAGGCGGTGCGGACCTTCTGGTACCTCGTGCTCGGGGGCGGGGCGGCGGGCTGGTTCCTGTTCCGCCGGTACAAGCGGACCGAGGCCGGGCGGGCCCAGGTCGACGCGGCGAAGCTCCGGATCCCGGTGTTCGGGCCCCTCTTCCACAAGACCGCGCTGGCCCGGTTCTCGAACACGCTCGGGATGCTGCTCCGGTCGGGGGTCCCGATCCTCCAGGCCCTGGACATCGTGAGCGACACGGTGAACAACCGGACGATCAGCAAGGCCGTGGCCGACGTCCAGTCCTCGGTGCGGGAGGGGGAGTCGATCGCCAAGCCCCTGGGCAAGCACGCGGTCTTCCCGCCGATGGTGGTGCAGATGCTCGCGGTGGGGGAGGAGACCGGGCAGGTCGACGCGATGCTCGAGAAGGTGGCGACCTTCTACGAGCAGGAGGTCGAGGCGGCGGTCGACGCGCTCACCTCGCTGATCGAACCGCTCCTGATCGCGATCATCGGCGGGGCGGTGGGCGCCGCGGTCATCGCCCTCTACATGCCGATGTTCAACATCATCAACCTGATCCAGTAGCGGGTCGCGCGGCGGTCGTCCCGGCCGTGCGCACGGCTCTCGCGAGCGGGTGGCGCTCGGCGTCCTCGGACCTGGGAACCGGCTGCGCTCCACGCGCCGCGGCTGGTCATCTACCCATGGCGATGGGGCGGGCTGCGATCGGGGACGGCTGTGAGCCGGGAATCCGGCTCGGCCGGCGGCGGGGGAGGGGCCGGGCCCGGGTGGTAGGGGCTCCCGTCGGGGCGGTACCAGCGGAGCGCGCCGTCGGGGCCCCGGTGCGCGCGCCAGTCGAACTCGTGGAGCAGCTTGTGGTGGAAGGCGCACTGGAGCGTGGTGTTCTCGAGCGTGGTCTCCCCGCCCTGGCTCCACCACTCGAGGTGGTGGACGACGGTGAAGGCCCGGGAGCCGCAGCCCGGGAACGTGCAGCCCTTGTCCCGCTGGCGGATCAGCCGGACCATCCAGGCCGGAGGGCTGCGCCGGACGGTCCCCACCGAGACCACGTTGCCGGCCTCGTCCTCCTCCACCACCTGCACGCGGGCGTGGCAGGCGAGCCGGCGGGCGGTCTCGCGGTGGAGGGGCGGGCCCCACTCGAGCTCGGCCTTGGCCCGGCGGCCCTCGCGGACGTGGACCACCACCGTGGCCCGGTCGGGCTCGGGGTCCGCCGCGAGCTGGGCCCGGGCCAGCGCGACCAGCTCGTCGGCCCGACGGGCCTCGGCGAAGCAGGGGTCCCGTTCGTCCGGGAGCACCGGGATCTTCGCCGCCAGGCGCTCGATGGCCTTCACGACGACGGCGCCGTCGGCCGCGGGGAGATCGGCCCGCATCCTCAACCGGTAGCCGTCCTCCGACCACCACCAGTCGAGCCGCCGCCCGGTCTCCGCCGCCCGGACCTCGGGCCGGGAGCGGCCGACCTCGAGGTCCGCGCGGCAGCGGACCTCGGCCAGCGAGACGCGCTTCGCCCAGCCCACCAGCCGTTCCTGGTCCTCCTCCCTGGCGAACCGGGCGAGCTCCACCACCTTGTCCACGGAGAGCTCGCCCCGCTCGAGGGCCCGGGCGAGGAGGGGGAGCCGCTCGAGGGCCCGGGC
>DATMBJ010000153.1:0-19267 GCA_035559315.1 Actinomycetota bacterium | reverse complement strand
GCTCACGCGGCTCGTCCCCTCGTCGGCACCGATGCGCTTCCTTGCATCGGCAGCGGACCCCCGCTCCTCAAGCCCTCGCGCGGCCCCCGCGGACGGGTCCCATCGCGCGGGCGCCCACCCGCCGACCCTGCCGGGTGGGGCTGGCGCGGGTCCCGCCGGGCGGGGTAGGCTGGGGCCGTCGCTCCCCATGGGCACTTCCCCGCCCGCGCGAGCCCCACCGCCCGCCGCGATCGACCCACGTCCCGAAGGAGCCCGAGAGCGACCGCCGCACGCGCCACGGCCCGGAGCCGCGAGCGAGCGGGGCTCTCCACGGATGTCCGCGGAAAGGAGGGGCACGGATGGATCGACGGACGTTCCTCAGGAAGGCGGGGCTGGGCTCGGTCGCCGTCGCATCGGCGCCGGGCGTCCTCGGGGCGCTCGCCACGCCCGCGTGGGCCGACGACGAGGACGAGCACCGGTTCCGGTTCGTGACCGTGTCGTCGGCCGGGACCATCGACTCGGTCACGCACCTGTTGATCATGAACGGGAACGGGCGCTTCGGGGGCTCGGGCATCGAGGGGTTCGGGACCTGGGCCCACGTGAACGGCGCCGACCCGAACCCCGCGACGAACCTCCTGGCCTCCGGGAGGTGGCGCACCCTCAGCCTCGTGAGCTTCACCTCGATCGGCACGTACGCCGAGGTCCTCGAGGCCGGCGTGCTCGAGGCCCGGATCTTCCTCAGGCGGCTCCGCCCCACGCGCGGGAGCTTCGAGGGGACGCTCAAGGTGGTCTGCAACATCGGACCCGGCGGCCTCTCCACGGGCCAGGCGGAGGGGGTCACGGTCACGATCGACGGTGCCCCCGTGGGCCCCTTCGCGCCGCTCTCGCCGGCCCTGGGGCTCACGATCTTCATCCCGCCGATCGGGGACTGAGCGGGGCCTCCGTTCGAGGCCGGGCGGCCGCCGTCCGCGGGTGAACGTTGCGCAACGGCCAGCTTGACGGGCGTCGGGGCGGCTCCGTAGCGTGCGCGCCATGGAGCTCGCCGGCCGCATGGCCCGTCTCGGCACGGAGTCCGCCTTCGAGGTCCTCGCCCGGGCCCGCGCGCTCGAGGCGGAGGGACGCGAGATCATCCACCTCGAGATCGGGGAGCCGGACTTCGACACGCCGGAGCACATCCGGCAGGCGGCGAAGGAGGCCCTGGACCGCGGCGAGACCCACTACGTGCCGGCGCCCGGGATCCCCGCGCTGCGGGAGGCGGTGGCCGCCTTCCTGGAGCGGACCGGGCGGCTGCGGACCAGCCCCGACCGGGTGATCGTGACGCCCGGGGCCAAGCCGATCATGTTCTTCACGATCCTCGCGCTCTGCGAGGAGGGGGACGAGGTCGTCTACCCCGACCCCGGCTTCCCGATGTACGAGTCGATCGCGGCCTTCTCCGGGGCGACCCCGGTGCCGCTCCCGCTCCGGGAGGAGCACGGGTTCCGGCCCGACCCCGACGAGCTGCGCGCGCTCGTCACCGACCGCACGCGGCTCCTGATCCTCTCCTCGCCCCACAACCCGTGCGGGAGCGCGCTCACCCGCGAGGAGCTCGAGGCCGTCGCCGAGGTCGCCCTCCGCCACGACCTCGTGGTCCTCTCCGACGAGGTCTACTGGGCGATCGCCTACGACCGGCCCCACGCGAGCATCCTCGACCTCGACGGGATGGCGGAGCGGACCGTCCTGCTCGACGGGTGGTCGAAGACGTTCGCGATGACCGGGTGGCGCCTGGGCTTCGGCGTGTTCCCTCCGGCCCTCGTGGAGCCGGTGACCCGGCTCGTGATCAACTCCGTGTCCTGCACGAGCGCGTTCAGCCAGCACGCGGCGATCGCCGCCCTCACCGGGCCCTGGGAGCCGGTGGAGCGGATGGTGGCGGAGTTCCGCCGCCGACGCGACGCCATCGTGGAGGGGCTCTCCGCGATCCCGGGGATCTCCTGCCTGCGCCCGGAGGGCGCGTTCTACGTCTTCCCGAGCGTGAAGGAGCTCGGGGTCCCCTCGAAGCGGGTGGAGGAGCACCTCCTCGAGCACGCCGGCGTGGCGTGCCTCTCGGGGACCGCCTTCGGCCGCCACGGGGAGGGCTACCTCCGGTTCTCCTACGCGAACTCGGTGGAGAACATCGAGCGGGCGCTCGCCGCGGTGCGGGCCGCCCTCCCGGAGGTGGCCCGTGTCTAGCGAACGCTGGCCGGTCCTCGTGACCCGGCGGCTGCCGGCGCCGGCGATGGAGGCGATCCGGGCCCGGTGCGACGTGGACCTCTGGGAGGGCGAGGGCGCGATCCCCCGCGACGAGCTCCTCCGCCGGGTGCGGGGGAAGGTCGGGGTCGTGACGCTCCTCACCGAGAAGGTGGACGCGGAGTTCCTCGACGCCGCGGGCCCCCAGCTCCGGATCGTGGCGAACTACGCGGTGGGCTTCGACAACATCGACGTGGCGGAGTGCACGAGGCGGGGGGTCCTGGCCTCGAACACCCCGGAGGTCCTGACCGAGACCACCGCCGACCTCGCGTGGGCGCTGCTGCTCGCCGCCGCCCGCCGGGTGGCCGAGGGGGACCGGTTCCTCCGGGCCCGCCGGCCCTGGATCTGGGGGCCGGAGATGATGCTCGGCCAGGACGTCCACGGGAAGGTCCTGGGTATCGTGGGCTTCGGCCGGATCGGGCAGGCCGTGGCCCGGCGGGCCCGCGGGTTCGGGATGAAGGTGATCTACCACGACGTCTACCGGCCCCCCGCGGAGGTCGAGGCCGAGCTCGGCGCGGAGTACCGGAGCTTCGACGACCTGCTCGCCGAGGCCGACCACATCTCGATCCACGTGGCCCTCACGCCCGAGACCCGCCACCTGTTCGGGCCCGAGCAGTTCCGCCGGATGAAGCGGACCGCGGTGCTCGTGAACACCTCCCGGGGGCCGGTGATCGACGAGGCCGCGCTGGCGGCGGCGCTCCGAGCGGGCGAGATCTTCGCCGCCGGGCTCGACGTCTTCGAGCGAGAGCCCGAGGTCCACCCGGACCTCCTGGAGCTCGAGAACGTGGTGATCATCCCGCACCTGGGGAGCGCCACGGTCGAGACCCGGGTGGCGATGGGGCTGCTCGCGGCGGAGAACCTGATCGCCGCCCTCGAAGGGCGGCGGCCGCCGACGCTCGTGAACCCCGAGGTCTGGGAAAGGAGCCAGGGTGCGTCTCGAGGGTAAGGTGGCGCTGGTGACCGGCGCGGGGAGCGGGATCGGGAAGCTCACGGCCGAGACCTTCGCCCGCGAGGGGGCCAGGGTCGTCGTGGCCGACGTGGCGGACGACGCGGGTCGGGCCACGGTCGAGGGCATCCGGGCCGCGGGCGGCGAGGCCGAGTACGTCCACTGCGACGTCTCGGTGGCCGAGGAGGTCGAGGCCATGGTGGCCTTCACCGTGGGCCACTTCGGGAAGCTCGACGTGATGATGAACAACGCCGGGATCTTCCACGCCCGCGACGGCTCGGTGATCGACACCGACGAGGAGACCTGGGACCGGACGATCGCGATCAACCTCAAGGGCGTGTTCCTGGGCTCGAAGTACGGCGTGCGGGCGATGCTCGACTCCGGCGGTGGGTCGCTGATCAACGTGGCGTCGTTCGTGGCCCTGATGGGGGCGGCGGTCCCGCAGATCGCGTACACCGCCTCGAAGGGCGGCGTGCTCGCGATGACGCGCGAGATCGCGGTGGAGTTCGCCCGGCGCGGGATCCGGGCCAACGCCCTGTGCCCGGGCCCCATCGAGACCCCGCTGCTCGCCGAGCTGCTGGCCGACCCCGCCGCCCGGCAGCGCCGGCTCGTGCACATCCCGATCGGCCGGTTCGGGCAGGGCCAGGAGATCGCCAACGCCGCTCTCTTCCTGGCCTCCGACGAGTCGTCGCTCATGACCGGCGCGGCCCTCGTCGTGGACGGCGGCATCACCGCCGCCTACATCACCCCGGAGTAGCGCGCCGCCCTTCGCGGGAGCGTTGCGCGGCCGGTAGACGGGCCCGTCCGCGGCCTTGACAAGGCCCCGGGACCGTGGCGAGATACGCGCAACCATCGGCGGACCGAGGGTGTGCCCGCCGCGCGCTCGGGCCGACTCGACCCATGGGGGAGGTGTCGCGTTGGCTGAGGAACAACGACGCAAGATCGGGTCCGTCGCGTACGAGGAAGTCAGCCAGGAGTACTTCGAGAAGCGCGGCCTCAAGCGGCACGCGGGCGTCCTCGCGCTGTGGTCGCTCGGGGTCGCGGCGGTCATCTCCGGGGACTTCTACGGGTGGAACGCGGGCCTGGCCGTCGGCGGCTTCGGCGGCCTCCTGATCGCCACGATCCTCGTGACGATCATGTACTACGGCCTCTGCTACAGCATCGCGGAGATGTCCCCGGCGCTGCCGCACACGGGCGGCGCGTACTCCTTCGCACGCTCGGCGATGGGCCCCTGGGGCGGGTTCATCACCGGGCTCGCCGAGAACATGGAGTACGTCATCACGCCGGCCGTGGTGGTCTCGGCGATCGGCGGCTACATGAACGCCATCGTCGCCGACCTCTTCAACGTCTCGGGGAACCCGTGGTGGAACAGCCCGCCGTTCTGGTGGGCGGTCTTCTACGTGGTCTTCGTCTGGCTGAACATCGCCGGGATCGAGGCCACGATGCGGTTCACGGTCTTCATCAACTTCCTGGCGCTCGCGATCCTCGCGGTGTTCTTCGTGTCGATCCTGGTCTCCGGGAAGTTCGACCCCAGCCTGTGGTTCAACATCCCGGCGGGCGGGGGCGACCCGCTCCCGGAGGGGGGCGGTCCGTTCCTCCCGTTCGGCGTGTCGGGGATCTTCAAGGCGCTGCCGTTCGCGATCTGGTTCTACCTGGCGATCGAGGAGCTGCCGCTCGCGGCCGAGGAGTCGATGGATCCCAAGCGGGACGTCCCGCGGGCCACGATCTGGGGGATGACCACCCTCGTGATCACCGGCTTCCTCACGCTGTTCCTCAACACCGGCGTGGACGGCGGGGCTAAGGGGATCGGGGAGACCGTGGAGCCGCTGTTCGAGGGCTTCAAGGCGGTCTTCCCCGGCGCCGACATCGCGGCGATCCTCGCCCTGATCGGCGTCGCCGGCCTGGTGGCGAGCTTCTTCACGATCATCTACGCCTACGGGCGGAACATCTACTCGCTCTCCCGGGCCGGGTACTTCCCGAAGTGGATGTCGATCACGCACGGGGAGCGGAAGACCCCGCACGTCGCGCTGATCCTGGGGGCGGTGGTCGGCTACGCGCTCGCGTACTTCCTGTACTGGCTGGGGCAGCGGGGCGGCCACCTGGCCTCGCAGGTCGTCGCGGCGCTGCTCACGATGGCCGTGTTCGGCGCGGTGATCTCCTACTTCATGCAGTGCCTCGCGTTCATCCTGCTGCGCCAGCGGATGCCGCACATCCGCCGGCCGTACGTGAGCCCCGTCGGCGAGTGGGGCGCGGGGATCGCCGGGTTCCTGGCCCTCGTGTCGCTGATCTCGCTGTACCTCGACCCGTTCTACCGGCCGGGGGTGATCGGGACCGCGATCTGGTTCGTCCTCGGGCTCGTGTACTTCGCGATCGTGAGCCGGCACCGCCTCGTGCTCTCGCCGGAGGAGGAGTTCGCGCTCACGAAGGGCGAGCGCGGGCACCCCGAGGAGGAGGGCTACGGCAAGACGCACGTCACGGAGGTGGGAGCGGACTAAGCTGCGGGCGACGCGCGCGAGCGCTCGACGGGGCGGTGGGCCGGGACGCCCGCCGCCCCGTCGTCGCCCGGTGGCGGACCAGGAGAGGGAGGTGGACCAGTGGCTGGCAACCTCGACGTCCACACGCTCGAGGAGATGGCGAGGAAGGGCGAGATCGACACGGTCCTCTGCATGTTCACGGACTTCCAGGGCCGGTTCATGGGCAAGCGGGTGATGCCCGAGTTCTTCCTCGAGGAGATCCTGGGCGAGGAGGGGCTCCACGCCTGCCTGTACCTCCTCGCGATCGACATGGAGATGGAGCCGCTCCCGGGGTACGAGTACGCGAGCTGGGAGACCGGCTACGGGGACTTCCGGATGGTCCCCGACCTCTCCACGCTCCGGCTCGTCCCCTGGCTCGACAAGACCGCGATGGTGATCTGCGACATCGCCGACGAGCACACCGGCAAGCCGGTCGAGGTCGCCCCGCGGCAGATCCTGAAGCGGCAGATCGAGCGGGCCAAGGCCAAGGGCCTCACGTTCAAGGCGGGCTCGGAGCTCGAGTTCTACCTGTTCAAGGAGTCGTTCGAGGAGGCCGCGCAGAAGGGCTACCGGGACCTCCACCCGTCCTCGACGTACATCATGGACTACCACATGCTCCAAACCACCAAGGACGAGTGGCTGATCCGGCAGATCCGGAACGCGATGCACGGGGCCGCGATCCCGGTCGAGTTCTCGAAGGGCGAGTTCGGCCGGGGGCAGCACGAGATCAACCTGGTCTACGCCGACGCCCTCGAGGCGGCCGACCGCCACGCGCTGTACAAGCACGGGGTGAAGGAGATCGCCGCCCTCAACGGGGCCGCGGTCACGTTCATGGCCAAGTGGACGATGGCCGAGGCGGGCTCCTCCTGCCACCTCCACACGAGCATCTGGAACGAGGACGGGAGCGAGTCGCTGATGTGGGACGACGACGGGCCGCACCACATGTCCGAGACGTTCCGGTACTTCCTCGGCGGGCTCATGGCCACGGCCCGGGAGATGGCGTGGATGTACGCGCCGTTCGTGAACTCCTACAAGCGCTACCAGCTCGGCTCGTGGGCGCCGACCGCGATCGTGTGGAGCCACGACAACCGCACCTGCGGGTTCCGCGTCGTGGGCGAGCACCGGAGCTACCGGGTCGAGTCCCGCCTCCCGGGGGCCGACATGAACCCCTACCTCGGCTACGCGGCCACGATCGCCTCGGCCCTCCACGGGATCGAGAACCGGATCGAGCCGCCCCCGGTCTTCGAGGGCAACGCCTACGAGGCGAAGGACGTCCCGCGGGTCCCCACCTCGCTCCACGAGGCGGTGGACGCCCTCTCGAAGAGCGAGGTCGCGCGGGAGGCGTTCGGGGACTTCGTGTTCAAGCACCTCGTGAACACGGCCCTGCAGGAGCAGATCATCTTCGACAACAACTGCGTGACCGACTGGGAGCTCGAGCGCTACTTCGAGCGGGGCTGAGCCGCTGGGCGGGGAGGACGGCGGAGGGGGCGCCGGCGGCTTCGGCGCCCCCTCCGCTCCCCCACGGTCGGCGGACGCCCGCCGTCCGCCGCCGGGGCGCTCGCTAGCCCAGCGCGAACACCGGCCTGAGGGCCTCGTAGGTCCGGCGGTACCGCGCGTAGGCCTCGTCGTAGACGGCGCTCGCCGAGGGGTCGGGCTCGTGCTCCTCGGGGCGGTAGGAGACGAACGCGGCCACCGTGCTCGCCACGTCGGGGTGGACGCCGGCGGCCACGGCGGCGAGGACCGCGGCCCCGGTGGCCGTGGTCTCCACGCTCACCGGCACCCGCACCGGGAGGCCCGTCACGTCGGCCTTGATCTGGCGCCAGAGCGCCCCCTTCGCCCCGCCCCCCACGATCGTGAGCCGCCGGACCTCGAGGCCGGCGCCCCGCATGGCTTCCAGGATGTCCCGGAGCGCGAACGCGCTCCCCTCGAGGATCGCCCGCGTCATGTGGGCCCGGGTATGGGCGAGCGTGAGCCCCGAGAACACGCCGCGCGCGCTCCCGTTCCACTCCGGCGCCATCGCCCCCTGCATGCAGGGGAGGAACACGAGCCCCTCGGCCCCCGGGGGGACCTCGGCGGCGGCGGCGCAGAGCAGGTCGTACGCGTCGCCCTCCCCCCGGGCCTCGGCGTCCCGCTCGAGCGGCGCGAAGTGGTCGCGCCACCAGCGGAGGTTCCCACCGGAGACGAACCCGGGGTTCTCGAGGAGCCACGCGTCGGGGTCGGCGTGGGGATGGCACTCGACCAGCCGGGTCGGGTCCTCCCGTGGCTCGGCCGAGGCCGCGCACACCGGCTCCGCGGTCCCGACCACGTCGCAGACCTCCCCGGGTTCGTAGACCCCGGCGCCGAGGGTCGCCGCCATCTCATCGCCGCAGCCGACGGCCACGACCGTGTCCGGCGAGAGCCCCGTGGCCTCCGCGAACCCCTCCCGGACGGTCCCCACGGGCTGGGGCGCCGGGGCCAGCTCCGGGAGCATCGCCGGGTCGATCCCCGTGGCCTCGAGCACCGGCTCGGACCACCCCTTGGTCCTGGGGTCGAGGAGCGCGAGGGAGGAGGCGTTCGAGGGGTCCACGGCGAGCACGCCGGACACCTCCCGCAGGACGTAGGAGCCCGGCGGCATCAGGTGCCGGGCCCGGGCCCAGTGCTCGGGCTCCTCGTCCCGGACCCAGAGCGCCTTGAACACGGCGTGGGAGGAATCGAGGTTCGCCCCGACGTGCCGGTAGAAGTCCTCCGGGGACATCCGCTCGGCGAGGGCCGCGGCCTGCGCCTCCGCCCGGCGGTCCATCCAGATCATCGCGGGGCGGACCGGGCGGCCCCGCTCGTCGCACACGACCATCCCGTCGAGCTGGGAGCCGAACGAGAGCCCCCGCACCTCCCGGGCCGGCACCTCCCGGAGCAGCCGGCGGATCGTCGAGACCAACGCCCGCGGCCAGGCGTCGGGGTCCTGCTCCGCCCAGCCGGGACGCGGGAACGAGAGGTCGTAGGCCTCGTAGGCGCTCGCCACGAGGGTCCCGTCGGCCGCGTAGAGCGCGCTGTTCGTCCCCTGGCTGCCAACGTCGCAGCCGATCACGTAGGGACCCGCGGTCATGGCTCGATCACCACCTTGAGCGCGGCGCCCGAGCGGATGGCCTCGAACCCCTCCCCGATCCGCTCGAGGGGCAGCCGGTGGGTGACGACCCCGGCCAGCTCCTCGCGGCGGCGGGCCAGGTAGTCCATCGTGATCCGGTACTGCCGATGGGTGGCGCCGTAGGCCCCGAGGACCGCGAGCTCCTTGTAGTGGAGCTGGTTCATGTCGAGCGGGCTCACCGGGTCGTGCTTGGGGAGCCCCGCGAAGTACACGACCCGGGCGCGCTTCGCCGCCATCTCGAGGGCCGCCTGCTGGGCGCGCTTGGCGGGCGCCGCCACGCAGACCCGGGACGCGCCCACGCCGCCCGTCCGCTCCAGGACGCCCTGGACGCCGTTGTCCTCCCCGCCGACCCACGCGTCGTCCACCCAGGCGCCCACCACCGAGAGCGCGAGGTCCAAGCGCTCCCGGGAGACGTCGACCAGGTAGATCCGGGCCGCCCCCCGGTCCCGGCACAGGAGCGTCTGCCAGCAACCGATCGGCCCCGATCCCAGGATCACCACGGTGTCCCCGAGCTGCACGTCGAGCATCTCCACGCCGTTGAGCGCGCAGGCGAACGGGTCGGCCACGGTCGCCAGGTGCGAAGGGAGGTCCTCCGGCAGCGGGATCAGGTTCCGGGTGGCGATCGCGGGCACCGCCGCCCGCTCCGCGTAGGCGCCGGGGAACGGGTCGTACCCGTACAGCAGGTGGCGCTCGCAGAGGTTCTGGAGGCCGTCGACGCACCACCGGCACTCCCCGCAGGTGAGGATCGAACCGAGGAACACGCGCTCCCCCTTGGCCACGCCCGGCGGGAGGGCCGCCTCCGGCCCCACCTCCTCCAGCACGCCCACCGGCTCGTGGCCGAGGATCCAGGGCGCGGGGGCCCGGGGGTCGCCGTTGAAGAACGTGCGGGCGTCGGTCCCGCAGATGCCGCAGGCCTCGACCGCGAGGACCGCGCCTGCGGGGTCGGGCCCGGGCTCGGGGGTCTCCCGGACCTCGACCCGGCCGATGTCGGTCATGAACGCCGCCCTCACCGTCCGCCCCCCAGCTCCTCGACCAGCGCCGCGTGGGCCTTCTCCGCGCTCCACCGCTCGCGGATCACGCGGGAGAGCGCGCGGGTCATGGCCTCCGGACGCTCGTGCATGAAGATGTTCCGCCCCACCGAGCAGCCGATGGCCCCCGCCGCCATCGCCTGCTCCATCCGGGACAGCAGCTCCAGGTCCTCCAGGCGGGAGCCGCCGGCGAGCACCACCGGGATCCCGTTCGCCGCCTCCACGAGCCGGCCGAACGACTCGCCGTCCCCCGGCCAGTTCGTCTTGACGATGTCGGCGCCGAGCTCCGCGCACAGGCGCACGTTGCGGCGGAGGTACTCGAACCCCTCCCGGCCGGCCAGCTCCTCGGTCGAGGCGTAGGTCGTCGGCCACTCCGCCTCGGCGATGAACGGGACCCCGAGCTCGGCGCAGGCCCGCCCCACCTCCGCCAGGGTCCGGACCATCTCGGCCTCGTGCTCCCCGCCGAGCGCGACGTAGAGCACCACCGCGTCGGCGCCCAGCCGGAGCGCTTCCTCGACCCGGGCCACCTGGACGATCCGCGGGCGGGCCTCCCCGGGGTTCGCCGAGGCCGAGAGCAGGAGCGCGAGGGCCGTGGTCGGGGAGAAGGCGGGCTCGGCCATCCGGATCATCCCCTTGCTCATCATGATCACGTTGGCCCCCCCGGCCACCGCCTCCCGGGTCCGCTCCGCCACGTCCGCGAGGGGCTCGAGGAACACGGGCGCGGTCATCCCGTGGTCGAGCGCGCAGATCACCGATACCCCCGACGGGTCGATCACCCGCTTCAGCCGCATCGCCTTCCCACTCACGCCGACCTCCTCCCCGGCCCCCGACGGACCACGGTGAACTCGAACGCCTCGGCCAGGTGGTGCTCGTGGGAGGAGAGGACCGGCCGCCCCTCCTCGTCGTAGTCCACCTGCCGCAGGTAGAGGAGCAGCGTCCCCTCCGGCACCCGGAGCCGCCGGGCGACCTCGCCCGCCGCGGCCTCGGGGGCGAAGGTCGCCACGCCGTGGTGAACCACCACCCCCAGCTGCCGCTCCATCACCTCGTAGATCGAGGAGCGCTCGAGGCGGCGGAGCGCGGCGGCCGGGCGCGGGCCGAGGAGGCGGGCCGGGAGGACGTCGCGGGAGAGCACCACGGGCCGGCCGTCGGCCGTCCGGACCCGGTCGATCACCGCGACCTCCTCGCCGGGCTCGAGGAACAGGCGGCGCCCCTCGTCGGGCGGCACGGGCTCCAGGCGGGCCGAGGTGTCCTCGAACCCCGGCCGCATCCCGGCGCGCCGGATCGCCTCGGTCACCCCGAAGTTCTGGTCCAGGCTGTTCGCGACCCGGGGCCGGTGGACGAGGAACGTGCCGGCCCCCCGGGCCCGCCGGAGCAGCCCCTCCTCCTCGAGTCCCCGGAGGGCCTCCCGGAGGGTGGCGCGGGAGACCCCGAGCTCCACCGCGAGCTCGGGCTCGGGGGGGAGGCGGAGCCCGGGACGGAGCCGGCCGGCGTGGATCCGCTCCTCGAGGGACCGCCGCACGGCCGCCACGAGCGGCGTCCGCCGCCGCGGCCCGGTCCCGGTCCGTGTCCCCGTGGGCAAGATGGTCGGAGTATTTGTCAGACAAAGCCCCGCCGTCAAGGGCCGCGTGGGGGGAGCCCGGCGGCGCGTCGGCTACACTCCCCCGCCGTGGGACCGGTGCTGCTCGTGGGGCACGACGCGGACGAGACCTTCGGGCTCGCCCCCGCCGTCCTGGCGGAGGCCGGGCTCGAGGTGCGGACGCACGACTCCGCCGGGCTCGGCCCCCCGGAGGTCGACGTCGGGGCGCTGGGCGGCCTCGTGGTGTTCGGCGGCGTGATGAACGTGGACGAGACCGACGCCCACCCGTTCCTCGCGGTCGAGCGGGAGCTCGTCGCGCGCGCCGTGGATCGGGGCCTGCCGTTCCTCGGGATCTGCCTCGGCGCCCAGATGCTCGCCCGGGCCCTGGGCGTCCCCGTGTACCGGGCGCCGGTCCGGGAGATCGGGTTCTCGGCGCTCCACCCGACGGAGGCCGCGGCGGAGGATCCGCTGCTCTCGGTGTTCCGCGACGGGGACCCGGTCTTCCACTGGCACGAGGACACGTTTGACCTCCCCGAGGCGGCGACGCTCCTCGCGACCGGCGAGGAGGTGAAGGTCCAGGCGTTCCGGGTGGGGGCCCGGGCCTGGGGGGTCCAGTTCCACGTCGAGGTCGACCGGCCCGAGCTCGACCTGTGGCTGGACGTGGCCGGGCCCGAGGGCCTGGCCCGCTGGGGCGCCACCGCGGAGGAGCTCCGGGCCCAGGCCGATCGTCACCTCCCGGTCCAGGAGGAGCGCGCGCGGGAGCTCTTCCGGCGCTTCGCCCGGGTCGTCCGGGGGAGCTGACGCCGGGCCGCGAGCTCGGCGGCCCCCGACCGGCGCCGTTGGGATAGCATCGCGCCGTCCGCACCGAGAGGGAGGGGAGATGGGCGACCTCAACGTGATCTCCTACCGGCCGCAGCCCTCGGAGTACGCGTGGACGTTCGGCGGGGCCGCGCCGGTGATGAAGGTCCGACCCGGGGACGTCCTCGAGCTCTGGACCGACGACTGCTTCGCGAGCCGCGTGACGGGGCCCGAGACGCTCGCGTCCCGGGTGATCGAGTGGCCCTACATCAACCCCCAGACCGGCCCGTTCCACGTCGAGGGCGCCGAGCCCGGCGACACCCTGGTCCTCCACTTCGTCTCGATCGAGCCGGCCCGCGACTGGGGGGTCTCGACCACGTTCCCGCTGTTCGGCGCGCTCACCTCCACGACCCGCACCGTGACGCTCCAGGACCCGCTCCCCGAGCTGGTCTGGGTCTACGAGGTGGACCGCGAGCGGCGGACGTGCCGGTACGAGGCGGTCCGGGGCGACTTCTCCGTCGAGCTCCCGCTGGCGCCGATGCACGGCACGGTCGGGGTGGCGCCGCCGAACCTCGAGGTCCGCTCGCCGCTCGTCCCCGACTCCCACGGGGGGAACATGGACACCCCCGAGATGCGGGCCGGGACGACCTGCTACCTCGGGGTGAACGTCGAGGGAGCGCTGTTCTCCATCGGCGACGGCCACTACCGCCAGGGGGAGGGCGAGACCTGCGGGGTCGCGGTGGAGGGCGCGATGGAGACCGTGCTGGTGGTGGACCTCGTGAAGGGGCGCGCGACGCCGTGGCCGCGCCTGGAGGACGACCGGTCGGTGATGGTCGCCGGCTCCGCCCGACCGCTGGAGGACGCCTTCCGGATCGCCCACGGGGACCTGGTGACGTGGATCGCCGAGGAGTTCGGGATGGACCGGCTCGACGCGTACCAGCTCGTCACCCAGATCTCGGAGAGCCCGATCGCGAACGTCTGCGACCCGAACTACACGGTGATGGCGAAGGCTCCCAAGGAGCTCCTCCCCGGGCGCGAGGTCTACGGGGGCGTCCGGGCCCGGCTGCTGGAGATCGCCGACCGGTACCGCGCCGAGCGCGGCACGGGCTAGTGCGGCCGGTCGCGGTCCTGCGGCACCACCTCCCCCACGGGCTGGGGGTGGGCGAAGCCGTCCTCCGCGCCGAGGGCGTGCCCTTCGCCTACCTCGACCTGTGGCGGGGGGAGCCCCTCCCGGACCCCGCCCGCGTGTCCGCGATCGTCGTGCTGGGCGGGGAGATGTCGGCCGGGGACGACGATCGCCATCCGTTCCTCGGCCCCGAGCGCACCTTCCTCCGCGGGGCCCACGACGCCGGCACGCCGATCCTCGGGATCTGCCTCGGGGCGCAGCTCCTGGCGGCGGCCCTCGGCGGGGAGGCCCTGCCGAGCCCCCTCCCCGAGCTCGGCTTCCACCCGGTGGCGGCGACCGCCGAGGGCCGCCGCGACCCGTTGCTCGGGGCCTTCGCCGGGGTCCCGGCGGTGTTCCAGTGGCACGAGGACACGTTCACGCTGCCCCCCGGCGCGACCCTCCTCTACCGCGGCGGCGGCGTCGTGAACCAGGCGTTCCGGGTGGGGGCGGCCTACGGTGTGCAGTTCCACGTGGAGGCCACGCCGGAGCTGGTGGCGGCGTGGTGCGAGCGGTTCGAGCCAGCCCTCCGGGAGCGCTGGCGGCGGCGCGCGGAGGACCTCGCCGCCGAGGCCCGCGCCCGGCTCCCGGCGCAGCGGGCCGCGGGGGAGGCCGCGTTCCGGGCCCTGGCCCGGCTGGCCCGGGCGCGCGAGGATCGGGCCGAGGGGGGTGGCCCGCGATGACGGAGGTCGAGGAGGTCCGGCTCCCCGGCGTGGGGATCAGGTACGCGTTCCGGACGCGCGCCGGGGCGCGGGTGGAGGTCGTGGCCCACCGCTCGGGGCGGCGGGAGATCTACGTGGGGGAGGAGGACGACCCGGACGCGTTCCGGGAGGTCCTCGAGCTCGACGAGGACGAGAGCCGAACCCTGGCCGAGCTGCTCGGCGGGTCCCGCGTCACGCGGGAGCTGATGCAGCTCCGGCAGGCGGTGGAGGGCCTGGCGATCGACTGGCTCCCGGTCGACCCCGACTCGCCCTTCGTCGGTCGCACCATCGGCGACACCCGGGCCCGGACCCGGACCGGGGTCTCGATCGTCGCGGTGATGCGGGGCGAGGAGGCGCATCCCGCCCCCGGCCCCGGCTTCGAGCTCCAGGCGGGAGACACGCTCGTCGTGGTGGGCCGCCCCAGGGGGATCGAGGCGCTCGTGGAGCTGCTCCACGCCGGGTGACGGGTGCGGGTCCCGCTCCTCCTCGAGCTGGGCGCGGTGGTCGTCGGCCTCGCCGTCCTGGCGAGGCTCGCGGGGCGCATCGGCCTGCCGGCGGTGCCGCTGTACCTGCTGGCGGGCCTCGCGTTCGGCGAAGGGGGCGTCCTCCCGCTCGTCACGACCGAGCCCTTCGTCGAGACCGGCGCGCAGCTCGGGCTCATCCTCCTCCTGTTCCTGCTGGGGCTGGAGTACTCGGCGGCCGAGCTCACCGCCACCCTCCGCTCCTCGTTCCGAGCCGGGCTCCTCGACCTCGCCCTCAACGCCCTCCCGGGGCTCGTGGCCGGGTACCTGCTCGGGCGCGACCTCCTCACGGCGATGGCGCTCGGAGGGATCGCGTACGTCACCTCCTCGGGCATCGCCGCGAAGCTCCTGCAGGACCTCGGGAGGCTCGGGAACCGGGAGACGCCGCTCGTGCTCTCGCTCCTCGTCGTCGAGGACCTGGCCATGGCGGTCTACCTCCCCGTGCTCGGGGCGCTCCTGGCCGGCGGCGGCTCCCTCGTCGGGCTCGCCTGGGCCCCGGTCGCGGTCCTCGCGGTGGTCGGGATCCTGGCCCTGGCCCTGCGCGTGGAGGTCGGGCTCTCCCGAGCCGTCTTCAGCCGCTCCGACGAGGCGCTCCTGCTCACGCTCCTGGGCTTCGCGCTCGTGGTCGCGGGCGTCGCGGAACTGACCCGGGCCTCGGCGGCGGTCGGCGCGCTCCTGGCCGGGATCGTGCTCTCCGGGCCCGCCGCCCAGGGTGCCAGGGCGCTGCTCGCCCCGCTCCGGGACCTGTTCGCGGCCCTGTTCTTCGCCTCGATCGGGCTCGGGATCGACCCGGCGGCGGTGGGGTCGGCGATCGGCCCGGCCCTCGCCCTGGCGGCGGTCGGCGCCGTGACGAAGCTGGCCACGGGATGGGTCGCCGGTTCGTGGGCCGGCCTGGGCCCCCGGGCGCGGCTCCGGGCCGGCGCCGCCCTGGTCGCCCGGGGCGAGTTCTCGATCGCGATCGCGAGCCTCGCGGCCCCGGCGAGCGACCGGCTCGTCCCGGTCGCCGTCGGCTACGTGCTGGCGCTCGCGGTGCTCGGGTCCCTCGCCGCCCGGTTCGCCGATCCCGTCGGGCGAGCCCTGGTGGCCCGGTCGACCCGCGCCCAGCGCTAGTCCGGCGAGGGGCTAGCCCTGCGAGAAGAAGACGTTCTTGACCTCCGTGTAGAGGTTGACCGCGTGCATCCCCATCTCGCGGCCGATCCCGCTCCGCTTGTAGCCGCCGAAGGGGGCCTCGGTGTGCACGCTGTGGCTCGAGTTCACGCTGAGCACGCCGGTGCGGATCCCCTTGGCAACCCGGATGGCCCGGCCCAGGTCCCGGGTCCAGATCGACCCCGAGAGCCCGTACTGGGTGTCGTTCGCCAGGCGGATCGCCTCCTCCTCGGTCTCGAACGGGATCGCGCAGACCACCGGACCGAAGATCTCCTCCTGCGCCACCCGCCAGGAGTTGTCCACGTCGGCCAGGACCGTGGGCTGGACGAAGAACCCGCCGGGCCGCCCCGGGACCTCGGCGGCCTCCCCGCCGACCACGAGCCGCGCCCCCTCCCGCACGCCGAGCGCGACGTAGTCGAGGGTGGTCCGCCGCTGGGACTCGGAGACCATCGGCCCGATCTCGGTGTCCTCGGAGAGCGGGTCGCCGATCCGGAGCTCCGCCGTCCGCTTGGCGAGCCGGTCCACGAACTCGTCGTAGATCCGCCGCTCGACGAACAGCCGCGAGCGCGCGCAGCAGTCCTGCCCGCAGTTCCCGAACACGGCCCAGACCGACTTCTCCACCGCGAGGTCCAGGTCCGCGTCCGCGAACACCACGCTCGCCGACTTCCCCCCGAGCTCGAGGGAGACCCGGGTGATGTTCCGCGCCGCCCGGGCCATGATCCCCGAGCCCACCTCGGTGGATCCGGTGAACGAGATCTTGGCCACCCGCGGGTCGTCCACGAGCGCGTTCCCCACCGTTCCCCCGGGGCCCGGCAGCACCGAGATCGCCTCCGGGGGGAGCCCCGCCTCCACCAGGATCTCGGCCAGGCGCAGCACGGTGAGCGGGGTGTAGCTCGCGGGCTTCACCACGATGGTGTTCCCGCAGGCCAGGGCCGGCGCGATCTTCCAGGTCGCGATGACCAGGGGGAAGTTCCAGGGCGTGATCAGGGCACAGACCCCGACCGGCTCCCGGAGCGTGACGTCGAGCCCGGGGTCCTGGACGGGGATGGTCTCGCCGAAGATCTTGTTGGCCGCACCGCCCCAGTACTCGAGCGTGTCGACCACGATCCCCATCTCGTCGCGGGCGTCCCGGATCGGCTTGCCCACGTTGCGAGCCTCGAGCCGGGCCAGGTCCTCCAGGCGCTCCCGGACCAGGGCCGCGGCCCGGAGCAGCACCCGGCCCCGGGCCGTGGCCGACGTCCGCGGCCACGGTCCCTCCTCGAAGGCCCGGTGCGCCACGTCCACCGCGCGCCGGGCGTCCTCGGCCCCTGCCTCCGCCACCTCCGCCATGGGCTCCCCGGTGGCCGGTTCGATCACCTGGAAGGTCTTCCCCTCCGCCGCGTCGACCCGCTCGCCGCCCACGATCAGCCGCTCGGTCGCCATCGCTCCTCCCTCACACCGCCCGGTCGTACCGCTCCCGCTCCCAGTCCGTGACGGTCTCCCGCCACGCCTTCAGCTCCCAGTTCCGGGAGACCACGTAGTACTCGCTGAACGTCTCCCCCAGGGCCTTCCGCAGCGCGTCGTCCTCCTCGAAGGCTCGGATCGCGGACTCGAGCGAGCCCGGCAGCTCAGGCAGGTCCGCCCGGGCGTAGGCGTCCCCCGCCACCGGCTCGGGGGGCTCCAGCCCTCGGCGGATCCCGTCCGCGACCGAGGCCGCGATCGCGGCCAGCGCGAGGTAGGGGTTGGCGTCCGCCCCGGGGCGGCGGCACTCGAACCGCCAGAGCTCCGGTCGGGACGAGCGGATGGCCCGGACCGCGCACGAGCGGTTCTCGTAGCCCCAGCTCACGTTGACCGGCGCGAACCACCCCGGCACGAGCCGCTTGTAGGAGTTGATGGTGGGGTTCAGGAGCAGCGAGGCCGCCGGGAGGTGCGCGAGCACCCCGGCCACGGCGTGCGAGAAGACCTCGGGGAGGGGTCCCGCCGGGTCGGGCCCGGCGAACGCGTTCTCTTCCCCCCGCCAGCACGAGAAGTGGATGTGGCCGCTCGAGCCCTCCTCGCCCGGCCGGGTCTTCGCGAGGAAGCTGGCCCGGAGTCCCATCGCCGCGGCGACCTGCTTCACCCCGAACTTCACGAGGGCCGCGTCGTCGGCGGCGGCCAGGCCGCGCCCGGCCCGGAGGTTCAGCTCGAGGAGCCCCGGCCCGGCCTCGGTGTGGACGGCCGAGAGCTCCACGCCCAGGCCGGCGAGCCCCCGCACCAGCTCGTCGAGGAACCGGTCGTAGCCACCGACCTCGTGGAGGCTGTAGCTGATCCCCGACGAGGTCGGCTCCCCCCGCTCGTCCCAGATCCGGATCTCGTACTCGATCGCCGCCGTCGCCTCGTACCCCAGGTCGGCGAGGTCGTCGAGGGCCCGGCGGTACACCTCGCGGACCGCGAACTCCACCGGGGAGCCGTCCGGCCAGACCGGGGTGGCCAGGCAGATCCGCCACCCGGGCCGCCAGGGGAGCTCGCGGAGGGTCTCGGGATCGGGGTGCACGACGAGGTCCGGCGCCCCCACCGTGACGCCGAACCGCTCGTAGTCCGAGATCGGCGTGTCCACGGGGTCGAGGCCGAGGATCAGGTCGGTCATCACGGTCCCGTGGCGGAGGGCCGCGTCGAACGCGTCGGGCCGGAGCGCCTTGCCGCGGAGGGACCCGTTCACGTCGGGGATCGCGAGGAGGACGAACTCCCCGCCGCCCGGCCCGAGGCCGGCCGCGCGCACCTGGTCGCTCATCGCCCGCCCCCTCCCGCCAGGGCCGCCTTCACGTTCCGCTCGACGTCCGCGATCGTGTCCCGGAACCGCTCGACCATCTGCCCGAGCTCCTCGTCGGTCGCCACGTAGGCCGGGGCCAGGAGGACCTGGTCGCCGGCGTACCCGTCGGCCTGGGGGTGCGTGGAGGTCACGAGCAGCCCGTGCTCGAGGGCCGTGTCGTCGACCATCGCCGCCGCGTCCAGCTCCACCGGCAGGAACGACTCGCCGTCCCGGGGGTCCACGAGCTCCACCCCCAGGAGGAAGCCCCGGCCCCGGACCTCGCGCACGATCTCCGAGCCCTCCAGCGCCCGTTCGAGCTCGTCCCGGAGCCCCGGCCCCCGCTCCCGGACCCGTTCCACGAGCCCCCGCGAGACCAACAGGTCCAGCACGGCGAGCCCGACCGCGCAGGAGAGCGGCGCGCCGTCCCACGTGTGGCCCAGGTCGAACTCCCGCGAGCCGCGGTCGATCGCGTCGTAGACCTCCTGTGTGCACAGGACGGCCCCGAGCGGCGCGTACCCCGCGCCCAGCGCCTTCCCCACCGCCACGATGTCGGGACGGATCGGCAGCTGGTGCGCCGCGAGCCAGGTCCCGACCCGGCCGATGCCGGTCACGACCTCGTCGAAGCAGACCAGGAACCCGTACCGCTCCCGCCGCTCGGCGAGCCCCTCCCAGAAGCGGGCGGGGGGCGAGTAGGCGGGGAGCGCCGCCGCGCTCACCGGCTCGCAGAAGAACGCCGAGACGTTCTCC
>DATMBJ010000152.1:0-1047 GCA_035559315.1 Actinomycetota bacterium | reverse complement strand
CCGGGGTCGCCTCCCTTGTAGGAGCAGTTCGGCCGGCCCTCCTGGTCGGCCGTCGCGATGAAGAACATGTCGCGCGACTCGATGAACGCGGCCTCGTGGGGGGCGATGACGTCGTGGACGATCTTCTCCGCGATCCGGTCCGCCAGACGCCGGGTGTCGAACCGGTCCTGGAGCGCCCTGCTGCCGTCGTGATAGAGATCGCTCACGTCGCCTCCTTCAGGTCACGGTGCGTCGGCCCCACGGCCACGTTCCTCGATCCCCAGCGCGAGCACGGACGTGACGATGATCCTTCCGGCTGTGGCCACCGCATCCCTCCTTCCACCACAGGACCGGCCTTCTCGACCTCATCCGTGCGGAGCGTGTCCGGGACGGCTTAAGGTTTGCTTGCAGTTCTCGGACGATGGCGACGAACCGCGTGGAGATATGGCTACTGGGCCGCTTCGTCGTGCGATGCGGGGACGCGGAGGTCCCGGCGCGGGAGTTCGGTGGACGCCGGGTCCGCACGCTGATCCGGGTGCTCGCCAGCCGCCGCGGCGAGCTCGTGCCGAAGGACGCCCTGGCCGACGCCCTCTGGGCGGAGCGCCTCCCCGCCGATCCCGCGGCGAACCTGGAGGTGCTGATCCACCGCGCCAGGCGCGCCCTCGGGGACCCGAGCCTCATCACGACCGGCCCCGGCGGATACGCGTTCACCGGGGGCGAGGGATGCCTCATCGATATGGAGGAGTTCCGGAAGCTGGCGGAAGCCGGCCGTACGGCCCTCGCCGCAGGGGACTGGGTGGGCGCCCTCGGCTGGTTCGGGCGGGCGCTCGAGTGGTGGCGGGGAGAGCCGCTGCCGGAGGACGCGTACGCCGAATGGGCGCGGCCCGTCCGCTCCGAGCTGGCCCGGCTCCACCTCGAGGCCCTGGAGGGGGCCGCGGAGGCCGCGCTCCGGCTGGGAGACCCCGCCCGGGCGGTCGAGTTCGCCGAGATGGCGGTGGCCCGCGAGCCGCTCCGGGAGGCGGCGCGGATGCTCCTCATGCGGGCGCTCTACCTCTCCGGCGACCGGGC
>DATMBJ010000151.1:0-1892 GCA_035559315.1 Actinomycetota bacterium | reverse complement strand
TTGTCAATGGCCAAGCGAAAGTCTCCACTGGTGGCCAACTGAAAGTCTCCACCCTCAGCTTGCCTTCCTCCTTGCTCCTCCCTTCGATCGGGCCTCCTTCATCCGGTAGGACTCGCCCTCGGTGACGACCACCGTGGCGTGGTGCAGCAGTCGGTCGAGCATCGACACGGCCGTGGTGTGCTCGGGCAGGAACCGGCCCCACTGGTCGAAGGGCCAGTGGCTCGCCACCCCGAGGCTCCGCCGCTCGTAGGCGGCGGCCACGAACCGGAACAGCAGCTGGGTCCCGGTGTCATCGAGCGGCGCGAACCCGACCTCGTCCACGATCACGAGGTCGGCCCTGAGCAGCGAGGCGATCTGCTTGCCGACCGAGTTGTCCGCCATCCCCCGGTAGAGCGTCTCCACGAGCTCGGCGGCCGGTAGGTAGCGCACCCGGTAGCCGGCGTCCACGGCGGCGTGGCCGAGACCGACGAGCAGGTGGCTCTTCCCGGTGCCGGCCGGGCCGACCAGGCAGACGTTCTCGGCCGAGCGGATCCACTCGAGCGAGACCAGGTAGTCGTAGGTTGCCCGGGGCACCGAGCTTTGGGAAAGCGCGAACTCCTCGAGCGTCTTTCGCACCGGGAAGCCCGCCGCGCGGAGCCGGGCCGCGGTGTTGGCCTCATCGCGGGCGGCGATCTCGGCCTCGACGAGCGTGCGCAGCAGCTCCTCGGGCGCCCAGCGCTGGGTCTTGGCCGCCTGCAGGGTCTCCGGGGCGATCTCCCGGACCCGCCGCAGCTTCAGGCGCTTCAGCCCGGCCACGAGGTCCGGTGCGAGCGGCGGCGCGGCGGCGGTCATCCGAGCACCTCGAGCGCGTAGTCGGAGAGCTCGCGGGTCGGCACCTCCGGCGCGTCGATCCGGATCGGTTCCCCCGGTTCGACGAGTGAGGGCAGGCCGCCGCCCTGCTCGAGGATCGAGGCGACGTCGGCTGCGGTGAAGCGCCGGAACCCGAGCGCCCTCCCGACGGCAGCGGTGAGGGCCTCGGTGCCCCAGGCGGCAGCGAGGTGGTTGATGTGCTCGATCTCGGTTGCCAGGCGCGGCGTTCCGGCGGCCGCGGCGGCGCGCAGGAAGTCCTCGGCGACCTGTCCGAGCTCGAGGAACGCCCGCTCGGCGGCGGATCTGGGCCGCACCGCACGGATCGGCCGGGTGCGCGGGCCGCCGTAGTGCTCGTCTTGGATCGAGACCTCGCCCGGTGCGATGAGCGGATGGCGCGCGACCTCACGGTCCGCGGCAAGGATCACCACCTCCCGGCCCTCGACGAGCACGCGGACACCGGTCCCCACGAGGGTGGAGGGGACCGAGTACCGCGCCGAGCCGAACCGCACGGTCGCCAGCCGATCGACCTTGCGGGTGACTCCGGCGGCGAGGGCCGGCCGGAGCCCGGGAAGGGGCCGAAGCAGCGCGCGCTCCTGCTCGAGGCGCTCGGCGGGCACGGCCTGGGTCTCCGAGTGCAGCCGTCCGTTGACCTCCGCACACCACCCCGCGGCTGCCTCGTTCGCCGAGGCGGCGTCGGTGAACGGTCCGAGGCCGACGACGAGATCGGCCTTCGCGTAGCCGACCAGCGACTCCACCATCCCCTTGGACTCGGGATCGTCCGGCTCGCAGAAGTCCGGGCGGAACCCGTAGTGGGCCGCGAAGCGCACGTAGTCCGGGTGCGGGACGACCAGGCCAGCGACCGTGGTGGCCTTGAGGCACCCCATCCGGTCCGACAGCACCACCGCGGGCACGCCGCCGAGGATCTCGAAGCACTCGGCCAGCAGGCGAAGGGTCGTTCCCCGGCGCTGGTCGGTCGCGAAGCGGACGAACCGGAACCGGCTCCAGGCGAGCACGGCGCAGAAGACCTGCAGCCCGTCCTCGCT
>DATMBJ010000150.1:0-13110 GCA_035559315.1 Actinomycetota bacterium | reverse complement strand
ACGCTGCCCGCCGTGGAGATCGCGCGCGGCATCGAGGAGGTCCCGCCGGGCTTCGGGCCGTCCGTCGCCACCGTCGGGTTCTTCGACGGGGTGCACCTCGGCCACCGGCAGGTGATCGGTCGGACGGTCGAGGCCGCGCGGGAGCGGGGGCTGCCGTCCGCCGTGGTCACGTTCGACCGCCACCCCAGGGAGGTCCTCACCCCGGGGAGCGCGCCCCGGCTGCTCACGACGACCCAGCGGAAGGCCCGCCTGATCGAGGCGGTCGGGGCCGACCTGCTCCTGGTCCTCCCCTTCACGGAGGAGCTCTCGCGCTGGCCGCCCGAGCGGTTCGTGGAACGCGTCCTCGTGGGGGCGCTCCGCGCGGCGCACGTGGTCGTGGGGGAGAACTTCCGGTTCGGGCACCGCGCCGCCGGGACCCTCCGGACCCTCGAGGCGCTGGGGCCCTCCCACGGGTTCACGGCCGAGGGCGTGGGCCTCGTCGAGCTCGACGGGCGGCGGGTCTCGTCCACGAGCATCCGGGAGGCCCTCGCCGCCGGCGACCTGGCCTGGCCCGCCCGGGCCCTGGGGCGGCGGTTCGCCGTCGACGGCACCGTCGTGCGGGGCGCGGGCCGCGGCCGGGCCCTGGGCTACCCCACCGCGAACCTCGCCACGGACCCCCGGCTCCTCCTCCCGGCCCGGGGGATCTACGCGGGCGTGGCGGAGGCGGAGGGCGGTCGATGGATCGCGGCGATCAGCGTCGGGACGAACCCCACGTTCGGGGAGGAGCCCCTCCACGCGGAGGCCCACCTCCTCGACTACGAGGGCCCCGACCTCGTGGGGCGCCCGCTGGCCCTCGAGTTCTGGGCCCGGCTCCGCGACGAGGAGCGGTTCGCCTCCCCGGAGGACCTGTCGCGGGCCATCGCCCGGGACGTCGAACGGACCAGGGAGATCGTGTCGGGGGCGGAGGCCGTGGGCGCCCGAGCCGGGTCCGATCCCGAGGACGCCGGGGCGTGATCCACGGCGCCGGCGACGTGGAGCTCGACACGGAGCCCCGCGACGAGCAGGTGGCCCTCGGGCCGCGGTTCGTCGGGGCCGGGGTCGACGGGATCTTCGTCCATCCGGGACCAGGGCCACCCGGTCCCGGGCGAGCGCCCGGCGGGCCGGGCGCCCTCGGGGCTGTGGTAGCCTTGGCCTGCAGGGATGGCGCTCACCAAGGAACGGAAGTCGGAGATCATCCGGGACTTCCGCCGGTCCGACGCTGACACGGGCTCGACGGAGGTCCAGGTCGCCGTCCTCACCCACCGCATCCAGGAGCTCACCGAGCACCTCAAGACGCACCGGAAGGACCACCACTCCCGGCGGGGGCTGCTCCAGATGGTGGGGCGGCGGCGACGGCTGCTGGAGTACCTCAAGCGAGAGGACATCGAGCGGTACCGGGAACTGATCTCGCGCCTGGGGCTCAGGCGCTAGCGGGGAGGGGGCGGCCGGAGCCGCCCTCTTCCGCGAGGGGGGATGCGGAGGAGGCACGGAGGAACCAGGGCCCGGGGAGGGAACGGGTCAGTTATCAGTCGCGAGCTCCCGACCGCCGGCCGGTGGCTCACCACTGACAACTGGCGCCGCCTCCCCGGGAGGGACGGACGGGGGCGCCCCAGGGCGCGCCCCCATCGACCGGAGGAGGACAGGCGATGAACATCCTCAGGCGTTCCCGAGCGATCGGGGGCACGGAGCTCACCTTCGAGACCGGCAAGCTCGCCAAGCAGGCCCACGGGTCCGTGGTCGTCACGCTCGGCGAGACCCAGGTCCTCGCCACCTGCACGACGGCGGCGCCGCGGGAGGGGATCGACTTCTTCCCGCTCACCGTGGACGTCGAGGAGCGGATGTACGCGGCGGGCAAGATCCCCGGGGGGTTCTTCCGCCGGGAGGGCCGCCCCTCGGAGACCGCGATCCTCACGGCCCGGCTGATCGACCGCCCGCTGCGGCCCACGTTCAAGGAGGGGTACCGGGACGAGGTCCAGGTGGTGATCACGGTCCTCTCGGCGGACCAGGCCAACCCCTACGACATCCCGGGGATCAACGGGGCGAGCCTGGCCGTGATGCTCGCCGGGCTCCCCTTCGACGGGCCGGTCGGCGCGGTGCGGATGGGCCTGATCGGCAGGGAGTGGAAGGTCAACCCCACCTACCAGGAGGTCGAGCTCGCCACGTTCGACGTCGTCGTGGCCGGCCGCCGGAACGACGAGGGCGGCATCGACATCCTGATGATCGAGGGCGAGGCCCCGGACAACACGTGGTCCCTCCTCCAGAACGGCGGGGGCTCCGTGGCCCCCACCGAGGAGGTCGTCGCGGACGGTCTGGAGGAGGCCAAGCGCGCGATCGCCGAGGTGATCGACTTCCAGCTCGCGTTCCTCGCCGACGCCGGGGCGGCGCCGCGGCCGTTCGAGCCCACCCCGCCCTACACCGACGAGGTCTACCGGGCCGTCGAGGCCTTCGCCGGCCCCCGCCTCCCCGCGGCCCTTGTCCGCTCCAAGCAGGAGCGGGAGGCCGCGATCGACGCGCTCGAGGAGGAGCTGGAGGCGCACCTGCGGGCCGCGTGGGGCGAGGAGCGGTTCGCGGAGCTCGGGGGGCAGGTCCCGGCGGCGTTCAAGGAGCTCCAGAAGCGCGTGATGCGGGCCCGGATCCTCGACGAGGGCGTGCGGCTGGACGGCCGGCGCCCCGACGAGATCCGTCCGATCCACTGCGAGGTGGGGCTGATCCCGCGGGCCCACGGCTCGGCGCTGTTCCAGCGCGGGGAGACCCAGGTCCTGAACGTCACGACCCTCGGGATGCTCCGGATGACCCAGATGATCGACACCCTCGACCCCGAGGAGTCGAAGCGGTACATCCACCACTACAACTTCCCGCCGTTCTCGACCGGGGAGGTCGGGCGGATCGGCTCGCCGAGGCGGCGCGAGATCGGCCACGGGGCCCTCGCCGAGCGGGCCCTGGTGCCGGTGGTCCCGCCCGAGGACGAGTTCCCCTACACGATCCGGCTGGTCTCCGACGTCCTCGAGTCCAACGGCTCGACCTCGATGGCCTCGGTCTGCGCCTCCACCCTCTCGCTGATGGACGCCGGGGTGCCGATCCGGGCGCCGGTCGCCGGCATCGCGATGGGCCTGATCGCCGAGGGCGGCCGGTACGTCACGCTCACCGACATCCTGGGAGCCGAGGACGCCCTGGGCGACATGGACTTCAAGGTCGCCGGGACCCGGGACTGGGTGACGGCGATCCAGCTCGACATGAAGGTCACCGGGCTCCCCGCCGAGGCCCTCTCCCAGGCGCTGAAGCAGGCCCGGGAGGCGCGGCTGTTCATCCTGGAGGAGATGCTCCGGACGATCCCCGAGCCGCGGCCGGTGCTCTCCGCCAAGGCGCCGCGGGTGATGACCATCCAGATCCCCGTGGACAAGATCGGCGAGGTGATCGGGCCCAAGGGGAAGCGGATCAACGAGATCATCGCGCTCACCGGCGCCGACATCGACATCCAGGACGACGGCACGGTGTTCATCGGCTCCCGCGAGGGCGCGGGCGCGGAGGAGGCGGCGCGGATGATCCAGGAGATCGTGAACCCGCGCCTCCCGCAGGTCGGGGAGCGGTTCCAGGGCACCGTGGTGAAGGTCACGACCTTCGGGGCGTTCGTGAACATCCTCCCGGGCCGGGACGGGCTCGTGCACATCTCCAAGCTCGGCCGCGGCCGGCGGCTCGCCCGGGTGGAGGACGCGGTGAACGTCGGGGACCGGATCGAGGTCGAGGTCCAGGAGATCGACCCGATGGGGAAGATCTCGCTCCGGCCGGTGGGCCCGGAGTGGGAGGTCCCCGAGGGCGAGGCCGAGGAGGGCGGGCCCCGGGAGGGCGCGGCGCGGGAGGCCCGGCCCCGGGAGGGCGGGCCGCGCGAGGGCGGCGAGGGCCGCCCCCGCGAGGGACGCCCGCGCCGCCGCCGGCCGCCTCGCGACCGGGAGCGCGAGGCCGGCCGAG
Organism: Actinomycetota bacterium; assembly: GCA_035559315.1. Classification (GTDB taxonomy): domain Bacteria; phylum Actinomycetota; class UBA4738; order UBA4738; family HRBIN12; genus DATLZM01. The sequence goes on along the minus strand of DATMBJ010000150.1, from coordinate 9,126 downwards.
GGTAGCCGCCGGTGAGGCTCCGCCGGACGGAGTTCGCGTCGGGGCTGCGGGTCGTCACCGAGCGGATGCCCGGGGTCCGTTCGGTGGCGCTCGGGTTCTGGGTCCTCGCCGGCTCGCGGGACGAGCGCCCGAGGATCTCGGGCGCCTCGCACTTCCTCGAGCACCTGCTGTTCAAGGGGACCCGCCGACGGTCGGCCCGCGACATCGCCGAGGCGTTCGACGCGGTCGGGGGGGACGTGAACGCCTTCACCGCGAAGGAGTACACGTGCTTCTACGCCCGGGTCCTCGACCGCGATCTCCCGATGGCCGTGGACCACCTCTGCGACATGCTCGAGCACTCGCTCCTGCGGCCGGAGGACGTGGAGTCCGAGCGCCGGGTGATCCTCGAGGAGATCCACATGCACGAGGACAGCCCGGACGAGCTGATCCACGACGTGTTCAACGAGGCCCTGTGGCCGGGCCACCCCCTGGGGCGGCCGGTCCTCGGCACCCGGGCCTCGGTCCAGGCCGCGACCCGGGAGCAGATCCGGCGGTTCTACCGGCGCCACTACGTCCCGGGGAACCTGGTGGTGGTGGCCACGGGGAGCGTGGACCACGACCAGCTGCTCGAGCTGCTCTCAGCGTCGATGGCGGTGGGGTCGGTCCGGAGCGACGGCGAGCCCACGGGGTGGAACCTCCGCGCCGGCGGCCGCGCGCCGGCGCCGTCGGGCCGGACCGTGGTGGTGCGGCGGAAGACCGAACAGGCCCACATCGTCCTCGGCACGAACGGCCTGGCCCGCACCGACCCCGACCGGTTCGCGTTCGGGATCGTGAACGGAGCGGTCGGCGGCGGCATGTCGTCCCGGCTGTTCCAGCGGATCCGGGAGGAGCGGGGCCTCGCGTACTCGGTCTACAGCTACCACACGATGTACACCGAGGCCGGGGTGTTCGCCGCCTACGCCGGGACCACGCCGGCCCAGGCGCCGGACGTGATCGCCCTGATGCGGGCGGAGCTCGAGGACGTGGCGGCCGGGGGGCTCACCGAGGAGGAGTTCGAGCGGGCCAAGGGGCACGTCAAGGGATCGCTCGTGCTCTCGCTGGAGGACCCCGCGAGCCGGATGTCGCGCCTCGGGAAGTCCGAGATCTCCCACGGGGAGATCCTCACCGTGAGCCAGGTGCTCCGGCGGATCGAGGACGTCACGCTGGACGACGCGCGGCGGGCGGCGAAGCGGGTGCTCTCCCAGCCGCTCACGCTCACCGTGATCGGCCCCTTCGGCCGGCGGACGCTGGCCGGGGCGGCGGGGGGCGGGCCGTGATCCGGGTCGGCGTGATCGGCGCCTGCGGGCGGATGGGCCAGCTCGTGTGTCGGGCGGTGGCGGAGGATCCCGACCTCGCGCTGGTGGCCGCGATCTGCCGGTCGCACGCCGGGGAGCCGATCGGGCCGCGGATCGGCCACCCCGAGCTCGCCGGCGTCGTCCTGGCCGACGAGCTGGACCGGCTGCTCGAGGCGGAGGCCGAGGTCGCGGTGGACTTCACGACGCCCGCCGCGGTCCGCGACAACGTGCGGTGGGTCGTCGACCACTCGATCCACCTCGTGGTGGGGACCACCGGGCTCACCGAGGAGGACCTGCGGTGGCTCGAGGAGGAGGTGGGCCGGGCCGGGACCGACGCGAACGTGATCGTCGCGCCCAACTTCGCGATCGGCGCGGTGCTGATGCAGCGGTTCGCGGCCGAGGCGGCCCGCTTCTTCCCCGCGGTCGAGGTGATCGAGCTCCACCACGAGGGGAAGGCCGACGCGCCGTCGGGGACCGCGCTCGCCACGGCCCGGGCCCTGGCCGAGGCCCGCCGGGAGCCCCACCGGGGCCCGACCGCGGAGAACGTGCCGGGCGTCCGGGGCGGCGAGGTGGAGGGCATCCGGGTGCACTCGGTGCGGCTCCCGGGGCTCGTGGCCCACCAGGAGGTGATCCTCGGGGGCCCGGGCCAGGTCCTCTCGATCCGCCACGACGCGCTCGACCGGAGCTCGTTCATCCCGGGGGTCCTCCTCGCGATCAAGGCCGTGTCCACCCGGCGCGGCCTCACGGTGGGGCTCGAGCCGCTCCTCGCCGACGTGGGGCTGGCGTGAGCCCGAGGCTGGCCGCCGTCTTCGCCCACCCCGATGACGACACCTTCGGGATCGCCGGCACGGTCGCGCTCCACGCCGAGGAGCCCGGGTTCGCCTTCGCCGTGGTTCTCGCCACGAGCGGGGAGGCGGGCCGGATCGCCGACGCCTCCCTGGCCACGCCGGAGACGCTCGGCGCCGTGCGGGAGGCCGAGGACCGGGCGTCGTGGGAGGCGCTCGGGGCCCGCCCGGAGCTCCTCGCGTTCCTCCGCTACCCCGACGGGGGCCTGGCCGAGATCCCCCGGGCGGAGCTCGTGGAGCGGCTCGCCGCCCTCCTCGGCGAGTTCCGCCCGGACGTCGTGGTCACGTTCGGACCCGAGGGCGTGACCGGCCACGCCGACCACGTGGCCGTGGGCGCCGCGGCCGACGAGGCCTTCCACGCCGCGCGGGGGCGGGCGAGGGGCGGCTTCGCCCGGCTCCTCCACGTGTGCCTGCCCGCGTCCCTCCTCGAGCGGTTCGGGGAGCTCTTGCGGGAGCGGGGGATCGAGCCGCCGGACCCCACCCAGCCGTTCCAGCCCCGGGGCGTGCCCGACGCGGAGGTCGCGGTCTCGGTGGACTGCGGGCCCGTCCTCGACCGCAAGCTGGCGGCGATCCGCGAGCACCGGACCCAGGCCGAGCTGGAGGACGTCCCGGAGGACCTCTGGGGGACGGTGCTACGGTTCGAGCATTTCGCGCAGGCCTGGCCGCCGCGGGAGCCCGGGGCTCCCGTCCTCCGCGACGTGTTCGAGGGGCTCCCCGGGTGAGCGCGGCGGGGCAGGGAGAGCCGCCGGCGGCGGAGCTCCGTACGGCCCGCCCGGAGGAGTTCCCGGAGCTCTGCCGGGCCGTCGGCTCGGGCTTCGGCGAGGTGCCGGACGAGCGGACGATCGAGCGCTGGCTCCCCGCGACCGAGCTCGACCGGGCCTGGGCGGCGCTCGACGGCGGCCGGATCGTGGGCGGCGCCACCGCCTCCTCGATGCGGATCAGCGTCCCCGGCGGCGAGGTCCCGATGTGCGGGATCACGAGCCTCGGCGTGAGCCCGAGCCACCGCCGCCGTGGGATCGGCGCGGCCCTGCTCGCGCGGTGCCTGGAGCAGGCGCGGGAGCGAGGGGAGCCCGTGGCCGGGCTCTGGGCCTCGGAGAGCCGGATCTACCGGCGGTTCGGCTTCGGCGTGGCCACGCGGGCCTGCCGGTTCGAGCTGGACACCGCCCACGCCGCCTTCGCCCGCCCGGCGCCCGCCGGCGGATCCGTCCGCCTCCTCGGGGAGGACGAGGCCTTCGAGGCGTTCGCCCCGCTCTACGAGGCCCTCCGCGCCTCCCAGCCGGGCATGCCCGCCCGTCCCGGCGTGGTCTGGCCGCTCCGGTTCCACGAGGACGAGGGGCCGGGGGACCCTCCGCTCGTCTACGCCCTCCACGAGGGCGGGGCCGGCCCGGACGGGTACGCGGCGTACCGCGTGCGGCCCGACTGGGGGGAGGGGATCGCGCGCCACGTCGTGGAGGTCGAGGAGCTCCTCGCGACGACGCCGGAGGGGTGGGCCGGGATCTGGCGGTTCGTGCTCGACCTCGACCTCGTCGAGACCGTCCGGGCCTGGCTCCGGCCACCCGACGACCCCCTGTCGTGGCTCCTCGCCGATCCCCGCCGGGCCGGGGTCCGGGTTCGGGACGGCCTGTGGCTCCGGCCCGTGGACGTCCGGGCCGCGCTGGCGGGGCGGCGGTACGGCGTGGAGGGCGAGGTGGTGTTCGACGTGCGGGACCCCGCGCTCCCCTCGAACGAGGGCCGCGTGCGGCTCGAGGGCGGGCCCGAGGGAGCCGCGTGCGCGCCGACGGGCGCGGGGCCCGACCTCGTCCTCGGCGCCGAGCACCTGGCCGCGGCCTTCCTCGGCGACGCGTCGTTCGGCGCGATGGTCCGCGTCGGCGAGATCGAGGAGGGCCGCTCGGGCGCGGCGGCCCGCGCCGACCGGATGTTCCTCCACCGGCCGGCGCCCTGGTGCCCCGGGGAGTTCTGAGGGAACCGGCCGTTCGGTCGAGAGGCGTCTCAGGTACGCGCTCGTCACGCGTCGCGGAGCTCCTCCACGCGGAGCCCGCCGTCGTCCCCCTCGACGAGGAGGACCCCCTCGAGCTCGCGGAGGGGCGCGATCCGGGTTCCGGTGAGCCCGAGGACCGCGCGCTCGATCAGCGGCGTGTGGCCGATCGCGAGGCCCCGGCCGCCCGCCGGGACCCTCGAGAGGATCTCGGAGACCGCGGCGGCGAGCCGGTCGGGGGTCCGGTCCTCCTCCCCCGCGCCCAGGAGGCCGGGGACCACCTCGGGGGTCCGGGGCTGGGCGCCGGCGCCCCGGAGGATCCAGGCCGCGGTCTCCGCGGCCCGCTGCGCGGGCGAGACGAACACGACGTCCCAGCGCGCGCCGAGGCGCCGGCCCAGGTCCTCGGCCCGGGCCCGGCCCTCCGCCGAGAGGCGGTCGGCCTCGGGGTCGCGCTCCCCGTGGCGGCGGAGCTCGAGCGTGCGCATCGGAACCATGATGGCGGGTGGGGGGCGCCCGGCGCCACCGGCGGGCGACGGTTCGCGTATCATGCCGCGACCGTGACGAGCCTCCGCCGCTCCGGCCTGCCCGCACTCCTCGCCGTCCCGCTCGTCGCCGCGGCGCTCCTCGCGGGGGCGTGCTCCGGCAGCGGAGCGAGCGAGCCCACGTCCGGGCCGACCTCGCCCCCCGCCGAGGCGCCGACGCGGATCGGGACCACCCCGGGGCTCTACGAGTACCGCACCGCGGGCCTGGTCGCGGTGCTCGACTTCGACGAGGACGGCAGGACGGCGACCCTCGAGGTCCAGAACGGGACCGGGCGCGACCTCGGGGAGCCGTTCGTCTACGTCCTCGACGCCCGGGACGGGCACCAGATCGACGGGCGGATCCCCGACGCCGCCCCGATCCCCGACGGGGGCCGGGCGACGTTCACGGTCCGGTTCCCGCCCGAGCTCGAGGTCGACCAGATCGGCCTCGCGATCCTCGTGCTGGGCGGGGACAACTACGGCGCGTTCGTGCCGCGCTGACCCTCCCCGGGGCGGGTCCCGGGCTCCGCCTCCCCGGCCTCCCGCCGCGCCATCACGAACAGGAGGTCCGAGAGGCGGTTGAGGTAGCGGACCACCTCGGGGTTCACCTCGCGGCCGGCCCCCTGGAGCTCGACGGCGCGCCGCTCGGCCCGCCGGACCACCGCCCGGGCCAGGTCGAGGGCGGCCGAGACCGGGTTCGCGCCGGGGACCACGAACGCGCGGGGGAGCGGGTGCTCGGCCACGATCGCGTCGATCCGCTCCTCGAGCGCGGCGACCATCGCCGAGGTGACGAGCGAGACCCCCGGCCGGAGCTTGCCCCGCGCCTCGGGGTTCGTCGCGAGGTCGGCGCCCACCACGAACAGCTCCCGCTGGAGCGCGAGGAGCTCGTCGCGGAGCGCGGGGCCGGCGGCCATCGCGCGGGCCAGGCCGAGGGCGGCGACGGCCTCGTCGGTCGTGCCGTAGGCCTCGGCGGCGGGATCGGCCTTGGAGATCCGACCCCCGTAGAGGAGCCCGGTGGTCCCGTCGTCCCCGGTGCGGGTGTAGATGCGCACGGCGGGGGCTATCCTAGCCCCGAGCCGGGAGCGCCACGCGCCGTGCGCCCGCGGCACGGGCGGCTCGGGTTGCTCCCGTGCAACATGTGGTTCCTGTTACGCTTGTGCGACGGGAGGGGCCGGTGGTAGGCTCGAAAGCCCGACGCGGGGGTCGGCCGCGAGGGGGCGGCGCCCCGGGCCGGGCCGGCCGCCGACCTCTCCTCCGCGGACCCGCCGCCGCACCCGGCACGCCCGCACGCGGGAGGAAGGAGCGAGGACATGGCCGGTAGGTTCGGGGCGGTCATCACCGCCATGGTCACGCCGTTCCGGGACGACCACTCGCTGGACCTCGACACGGCGCAGGAGCTCGCCGGCTGGCTCCTGGACCACGGATCCGACGGGATCGTCGTGGCGGGCTCCACCGGCGAGTCGCCCACCCTCACCCACCACGAGAAGGCCGAGCTCTTCCGGGCGGTCTGCGAGGCGGCCCGGGGCCGGGGGAAGGTGCTCTGCGGCACCGGGACCTACTCCACGGCGGAGTCCATCGAGCTCACCCGGGCCGCGGAGGCGGCCGGGGCCGACGGGCTGCTCGTCGTGGCCCCCTACTACAACCGTCCGCCGCAGCGCGGCCTCCTGGCCCACTTCCAGCGGATCGCCGACGCGACCGACCTCCCGATCCTCGCCTACAACATCCCCGGGCGCACCGGCGTGCGGATCGAGCACGAGACCCTGCTCCGGATGGCGGAGGTCCCGAACATCGTGGGGGTGAAGGACTCCACCGGCGACTTCCAGGGGATCTCGAAGCTCATGCAGGAGGCGCCCCCGGACTTCGAGGTCTACTCGGGCGACGACTGGGCGACCTTCGGCTACGTCTGCCTGGGGGCGGTGGGGGTGGTCTCGGTGGCCTCCCACCTCGTCGGGGAACGGATCCGCCAGATGATCGACCTGATCGAGGGCGGGGACCACCCGGCGGCCAGGAAGATCCACCGGGAGCTCTCGCCGCTCTTCAACGCCCTCTTCATCACGAGCAACCCGATCCCGGTCAAGGCCGCCCTGGAGATGGTGGGCCGTCCCGCCGGGCCGCCCCGGCTGCCGCTCGTGCCCGCGACCCCCGAGGAGCGCGAGCGGATCAGGAAGGCCCTGGAGGATGCCGGCCTCCTCTAGGCGAGGGCCCGGCGGCGGTCCCGGAGCGGCCGAGCCCGCCCGGGTGGTGTTCCTGGGCGGCGTGGGCGAGGTCGGGCGGAACATGGCCTGCGTCGAGCTCGGGGGGAGGATCCTCGTGCTCGACGTCGGGCTCTCGTTCCCCACCGAGGACATGCCCGGCGTCGACCTGGTGCTCCCGGACTTCGAGTACGTCCGCCAGAACGCCGGGCGGGTGGAGGCCGTGGTCCTCACCCACGGCCACGAGGACCACATCGGAGCCCTCCCCTACCTGCTGCGCGAGCTGTGGCCGCTCCCGGTCTACGGGACGCCCTTCACGCTCGGGCTCCTCGAGGGGAAGCTCGCCGAGCACGGGGTGCTGGACCGCGCCGACCTCCGGCCGGTGGAGGTCCCGGGCGAGGCGAGCGTGGGGCCGTTCTCGATGCGGTTCTTCCGCGTCACCCACTCGATCCCCGAGGGGATGGCGGTCGCGATCGACACGCCGTTCGGCTCGATCCTCCACACCGGCGACTTCAAGATCGACCAGACCCCGCTCGACGGGAAGCCCACCGATCTCCACGGCCTGGCCGAGGAGGCGGGCCGCGGGGTGCACCTGCTGCTCTCCGACTCCACGAACTCCGAGGAGGCGGGCTACACGGCGAGCGAGCGGACCGTTGGCCCGGTCCTCCACCAGATCGTGGCCGGGGCCCGCCGCCTGGTGGTCGTGGCCTGCTTCTCCTCCCACATCCACCGGATCCAACAGGTGGTGAACGCGGCCCGGGCCAACCAGCGGATGGTGGCCTTCCTGGGCCGCTCGATGCACCAGAGCGTGGCCGTGGCCCGGCGGCTGGGGCTGCTCCAGGTCCCCGACGAGGACGTGATCCCCATCGAGGAGCTGGACCGCTTCGACCCGGGGCGGGTCGTGGTCGTGAGCACCGGCTCCCAGGGCGAGCCGTACTCGGCGCTCTCGCTGATGGCCGCGCGCGAGCACAAGTGGGTCCGGCTCCGGGAGGGGGACGCCGTGGTGCTCTCCTCCTCGCTGATCCCGGGGAACGAGCCCGCGATCCACCGCGTCGTGGACGGCCTCTACCGGACCGGCGCCGACGTCTTCCACGTGCCGGCCCACCCCGTCCACGCCTCCGGCCACGCCGCCGCCGAGGAGCTCCGCCTGATGCTCTCGCTGGTCCGCCCGCGCTGGTTCGCCCCCGTCCACGGCGAGCGCCGCCACCTCGCGCACCACGCGCGGCTGGCGATGGAGGTGGGGATCCCCGCCGAGCGGATCCTGATCTGCGAGGACGGCGACGTCCTCGAGGTCGGGGAGGAGGTGAAGGTCGCCGAGCGGGTCCCGGCCGGGATGACGTTCGTGGACGGGCTGGGGATCGGCGACGTGGGGGGCGAGGTCCTCCGCGACCGCCGGAAGCTCTCGGGCGAGGGCGTCGTGGTGGTGGTGGTGGCGATCGACGCCCACCACGGCGAGGTGGTGGCCGGCCCCGACATCGTGAGCCGCGGGTTCGTCTACGACGGCGCCTCGGCGGACATCCTTGAAGAGGCCCGGGAACGCGTCATGCTCTCCCTCGAGGAGAGCGCGCGCGAGGAGGTCACGGACCGGACCGTGATCCAGCAGCACATCCGGCGCGTGCTGGGCCGGTACTTCTGGGAGGTCACGCAGCGCAAGCCGGTGATCCTCCCGGTGATCATGGAGGTGTAGGTGGCGAAGGCGAAGCGGCGGCCCGCGAGCCGCTCGTCCCGCCGACGGGCCAGGAGGCCCTCGGTCCTCGAGCACCTCGCGCCCTGGGCCGACGAGGCCGCGGGGATCGGGCTCCTGGTGCTCGCGGCCCTGGGGGCGCTCGGGCTGTGGTTCGACGCCGCCGGGCCGTTCGGCCGCGCCCTGGCCTGGGCCGCGGCGGGCTCCGTGGGGGACGCGGCGATGGCCGCGCCGGTGCTCGGTCTGTACTGGGGGGCGGTGCTCCTCCGGGACACGGCCGAGGGCCAGCGGGTCCGGATGGCGATCGGGTTCGGGCTGGCCCTCGCGGGGGTCCTGGGGATCGTCTCCGCGGCCCAGGGGAACCCGAGCCCGGCGGCCGGCTGGCGCGGGCTCCACGAGGCCGGGGGGCTCCTGGGGGCGGCGCTGGCCTGGCCGCTCTCGCGGGTGCTCTCGGCCTACGGCGCCGCGGTGGTCTGCGCTGGGCTCGTCGCCCTGGGGCTCCTGGTCTTCACCGGGACCCCGTTCTCGGCCGTCGCCGAGCGGGCCCGCGAGGCGCGCCGGGCGGTGGCCGAGCGGCGGGCCGAGCTCGCCGCCAG
>DATMBJ010000149.1:0-2057 GCA_035559315.1 Actinomycetota bacterium | reverse complement strand
AAGAAGGACGACTCCGAGGACGCCCGGATCCTCTGCCTGCTGGCCCTCGACCGCCACCAGCCCCTCCGCCCCCTCGTCCCCCACGGGGAGCGGGCGGCCGAGCTGCGGGCGATCGCCCGGGACGACGAGCGGGCCGCCCGGGACGAGCGGCGGCTGCTGAACCGCCTGCGGGCCGACCTCATGGCGGTGAACCCGGCGGCGCTTCGCTTCGCCGGGGAGGACCTGGGGGCCCCGACCCTGCTCAAGCTCCTCGAGCGCTGGCCCACCCAGCAGGCCCTGGCGGCCCCGGGGGAGGACGAGCTCGAGGCGTTCTTCCGCGCCGCCCACCACGGCTTCCCCACCCGCGCCCTCCGCCGGCTCCGGGAGGCCCTCGCGGCCTCCCACTTCGCCCCCCCGGCCCCACCTGGTGCGGGCCAAGGAGGCCACGGTCCGCCTCACCTGCTCCCAGCTCCTGCTGCTCCACGCCCAGCGGCGGGCCTGGGAGCGGCGGATGGGGGAGCTCCTGGCGGCCCTGCCCGAGGCGGGGTGGGAGGCCGAGGGGAAGCGGCTCCCTGGCGGCGAGGTCTACCGGAGCCTCCCGGGGCTCGGTGCCCGCCTCGCCGCCAGGGTGGCCGGGGAGATCGGCGACTCCCCCTGGCAGTTCGAGACGCCGAACTCGCTCGCATGCTACGCGGGGAAGGCCCCGGTCACCCGCCGCTCGGGCAACGGGCTGGGCCAGGGCCTTCTCCACCGCCCAGCGAGCCAGGGGCAAGGGCCACCACGCGGCCCTGCGCGCCCTCGGGAACCGATGGCTCGAGATCCTGTGGCACTGCCCGCGCAAGGGCGAGCGGTACGACGAGGCGACCCACGTCGCCAACCGCGAGCGAGCCCTCGGACGCGCCGCCGCATGAGGAGGTTGACGAAGGGTGTCTCACGTCCGCACCACGTACCCGCGGGGGGTCCTCCGAACCCGGCCCGCCCGTTCGAGCGCCCGCAGCGCCCGGTTCGTCGACTCCCTGGTGGTGGCGCACAGGGCGGCCAGGTCGTCCTGGGTGAGGGGGAGGTCGAGCAGGAGCCCGTCCGGCACCGCTCGCCCCAGCCGCCCCGCGAGCTCGCCGAGGCGGCGCTCCACCCTGGCGGGGACGTCGAGCCAGGAGAGCTCGGCGACGGCCGCGGCGAGCCTGCGGAAGCGCTCGGCGAGCGCGTCGCAGAGGTCCGGGGCCGCCGGCTGCCCGTCGATCGCCTTCACGAGCACGTCGGTGAGCGCGAGGGCACCGGAGCGGAGGGGGGTGCCCGGGCTCCCGCCGAACACGTCGCCCGGCCCGAGGAGGTCGATGACGACGCGGCGCCCGTCGGCGGAGGCGGTCTGCTCGCGCGCGAAGCCCCGGAGGAGGAGGAACCACCGTCCCGGGTCCCCCTGGCGCGCCAGCCAACGGTCGCGGCGCACGATCAGCTCGTCGCCGGGGAGCCCGCCGGGCGTCCCCGCTCCCCGGACGCCCGCTCGGAGGTCGGCCGCCGTCCCGGGCAGGGCGTGGACGACCCGGGGCGCCGGCGCGCCCCGAGCGACGAGGGGGAGGGATGGGCTGGTCGGCTCGCCGGCCACATCGCCTCCTCGGGTCCGCCTGGACCCTACCGCCCCCCACCGACATCGCTCGCGGCGGGCGGCCCGGAGGGGGTAGTCTTGCCCCCGTGCGGAGGCAGGTGGCGCAGGCGCTCGCGGGCGTGCCGCTGTTCTCGGGGCTCTCGAAACGGCAGCTCCGGAAGCTCGCCGACGTCGGCCGCGAGGTCTCGGTCAAGGAGGGCTGGCGGGTCGTCGGCGAGGGGGAGCCGGGGGACGATCTGTACGTGATCCTCGAGGGGGAGGCTCGGGTGGTGACGCGGGCCGGGCGCACCCTCACCCGGCTCGTCCCGGGCGACTTCTTCGGCGAGATCTCGCTCCTCGACGGCGGGGTGCGGACGGCGACGGTCGTGGCCGAGACGCCCATGGTCCTGCTCCGGATCGACCGGGCGGGGGTGGCCCGGATCGTGAAGGAGGACCCGGGCGTCGGCCTCCGGATGCTCGAGGAGCTCGCCAGGCG
>DATMBJ010000148.1:0-1306 GCA_035559315.1 Actinomycetota bacterium | reverse complement strand
AAAAAAGAAAGGAGACGCCACCCATGGGAAAGCATACCGAGAAGAAGGCAGAGAAATCAAGAGTAACCTATGAGGCACTGGAAGAGGCAGTAAGGATGAAGATACAGGAGTTCATCCAGGATATCCTGGAGGAGGAGATCACCGAATTCTTAGGGAGGAGGAAATCGGAGAGGATAAGAGAGAAGATAGATACCGGTAGGGGATACCGGAATGGATACGGGAAACCCCGGAGGCTAGGACTGATGAATGGGACGATAAGGGTGAGGAGGCCGCGGTTAAGAAACGCGGATGAGTTTGAGAGCAAGGTATTGCCACTTTTCAAGCGGAGTACAAAGGAGGTAGGGGAGGCATTACCGGAGCTTTATCTGCACGGGCTAGCACATGGGGACTTTGAGCTGGCATTAAGGGGGCTGTTGGGAAGTGGGGCTCCGTTATCTTCGGCATCGATTCAGAGGCTTAAGGCCAAGTGGCAGGTGGAGTACGAGGAGTGGAGGAATCGGGATTTATCTGGGCTAGAGGTAGTGTATCAGTGGGCAGATGGGATATATGTGAAGGCAGGGTTGGAGAAGGACAAGGCGGCGTTATTGGTGGTAATAGGGGCGCTTAAGAATGGGCAGAAGGTGGTTTTGGCCTGTGAGAGTGGATACAGGGAGAGCAAGGAATCATGGCTGGGGATATTACGGGATCTGAGGAGACGGGGGTTAAAACTGGGGAGATTGACCATAGCGGATGGGAATCTGGGGATATGGTCGGCATTGGGGGAGGTGCATCCACATGGGGATGAGCAGAGGTGCTGGAACCATAAGATTACTAATGTTCTTGATACTATGCCCCGGAGGGTGAGGAATGAGGCAGGAGAGTATATTAAGAGAATTCCCTATGCGGAGACCAAGGAGGAATGCGAGGGTTTAAGGGATGAATTTATTAACCGATATAAGAGAGAATATCCGAAGGCGGTAGAGAAGCTTCTTAGTGACTGGGAGCGGATGGTGACGTTTTATTCCTATCCCCAGGAGCATTGGGTGCATATAAGGACAACCAATGTTGTGGAATCACCTTTTGGTTCAATAAGACTAAGGACCGATGCAGCCAAGAGGTTCAAGAGAGTAGAGAACGCCACGGCGATGATATGGAAACTTCTTTGTGTAGCAGAGAAGAACTTTTATGCACTCCGGGGATACTGGTTGTTACCGGAAGTTTATGCAGGGAAGAGATTTGTTAATGGGATAATGGTAGAAGAAGTAAAAGTAAAGCAAAAAAGGAAGGCCGTCTGAATGATTTTTACACACCTATTGAAAAAACCCCA
>DATMBJ010000147.1:0-1022 GCA_035559315.1 Actinomycetota bacterium | reverse complement strand
GGGCGGGGCGGCTCCCCGCCGGGGCGGCCGCCACCGGGAGGGTGCCCGCCGGTTCGCCGAGCTCCACGAGGCGGAGGGGATCTGAGCCTCGCGCCGCGCCCCCGGGCTGTGCTATAGGTCGGGGGTGGTCGAGTTCTCCGCCTCCCCCGCGAGGGTCGAAGCGCTCAGGGCCGTCCCCCTCTTCGCCGAGCTCTCCGACGACGCGCTCGGCCGGCTGGCCGGGGTCGCCACCGAGGTCGAGGTGCCCGCCGGCTTCGTCCTCGTGAAGGCGGGGGACGACGCGAGCGGGATGTTCGTGCTCCAGGAGGGGTCCGCGGTGGTGGAGCTGCCCGGCGGGCACGTGGTCCGCCTCGGGCCGGGCGAGTTCTTCGGCGAGCTCGCGCTCGTCGTCGACGGGCTCCACCGCACCGCCCGCGTCCGGGCCGAGACGCCCGTGCGCTGCTTGGCCATCGCACGTGCGGACGTGACCCGGCTCCTGGAGGAAGAGCCCGGGGTGGCGCTCGGGATGCTCCGGGTCCTGGCCCGACGGCTCGCCGAGCGGGACTGAGCGGCTCGGCCCGCCGGGGACCTGGCCTCAACGGCGGGCCCGCAGCACGATCCCGAGCACAGCCCCGCCACGGGCCCGGTCGCCCTCGCGTCCCAGGGCTCCCCTCGGTCGCCGCTCCGTCTATCCTTACGGTTCGTGAGGCCGGTCGACCGGTCCCTCGGGGCGATCGAGATCGTCCGCCCCACCTGCTTCGTGTGCGGCCGCACGACCTACGATCCCGGGCGAGGCGAGGGGACGTGGGCCCGGGCGGTCGCCGGCGGGCGGCAGGTGCTGGTCTGCCCGCCGTGCCAGCGGGAGCGGCCGGGGTGGGCGGCCCGGGTCGACCGGTGCGAGCGCTGCGGGAGCACGCGGCTCTCCGCGACGCTCGGTGAGGTCGTGTGCCGTTCATGCGGCCACGTGATGGGCGCTTAGCTCAGCCGGGAGAGCGCCGCCCTTACAAGGCGGAGGTCGGAGGTTCGAGCCCTCCAGCGCCCAC
>DATMBJ010000146.1:0-8853 GCA_035559315.1 Actinomycetota bacterium | reverse complement strand
GCTGCGGGACCGGCGGGGTGCTGGTCGGAACGCCGACGATCGACCCCTCCACCGGGGCGGGCAGCTTCGACTGCCGCTTCCCCGACGGCCCGGCCTCGCCCACGGTCTCGGTCACGGTCTCCGACGGGGACGGCGGCTCGGACTCGGACCAGGTCGCGGTCACCGTGGCCAACGTATCCCCGGAGATCACCTTGGCGGCCTTCAACGCCACGTCGGTCTCGTGCAGCGAGAACACGGTGACCCTGACCGTGGACTTCACGGACCCGGGAGCCGACACGTGGCTCGCGACGATAGACTGGGGCGACGGTAGCCAGGTGCAGACGGTCGATCCGGCGACGAGCCCGATCGAGGTGACCCACACCTACGCCCTGGCCGGTGTCTACCAGGCGAGCGTCTCGGTCGCCGATGACGACGGCGGCGTTTCGGACTCGGACCCCAACAGCATGGGCGCTCAGCCGACGACAGCCTCGATCACGGTCAACTACACGATCGTCGGGGGCGGGTTCCTGCCGCCGATCAACAACACGGGGCACGGTCAGAACCCGAGCGTCTTCAAGTACGGGAGCACGATCCCCGTGAAGATCAAGGTCCAGGACTGCGACGGCTCCTACCCGAGCACCCTGGCGCCGAGGGTCTACGTCCAGAAGATGAACGGTTCCACCCCGGTCGACGGGGAACTCGAGCCGTCCTCGACGAGCGCCGCGGACAGCGGCAACACGATGCGGTTCACCGGCCCGCCCGACTTCCAGTACATCTTCAACCTGGCGACGAAGTCGTTCTCGACCGACTCCACCTCGACCTGGCAGCTGATCGTGAGGATCCCGGCCACGGGTCAGGAGATCAGGACCACGATCGGCCTGAAGAAGTAGCCGGGCGCGCGAGATCGGTGGGAGCGGGGGCCGGCACCCGCCGGGCCCCTCGGCTCCATCTCCGGTCTTCGGCGGATGCGCGCGTCGCCTACGTGTGGTAACGAGTCCTCGATGAAGCGGATCGGCCTCGTGCTCGGGGCGGCCTTCTCCGTCGGCGTGGTGAGCGCTGTTGCCTGGGGGGTGGCGGGGGGACCCCGGTCTGCGCTTTCGCACGGCACGCGGCCGGCGGTCCTCGTCGTCGGAGCGGCTCGGGGGGTCCGGGGAGAGGCCGGAGTGCACGGTGGACCGATCGAGCGGTTCCACCGGCCGGGGGCCTGCGACCTCGTGTCGCTCTCCGGTCTGCCCGGGAACCGGACCCACGGCGACTACGTCGCCGCCGTCGAGGCCCTGGGGGACCCGGCGCTCGTCCCGATCGCCGCCCGGAGCGACTGCGGCAAGCCGATGGTCGCCGTGGACCGGCGCGGCGGGCCGCCCGCCCACGCCCTCGAGAACCGGGCTCGGGCGCAGGAGCGGGCGGAGCGGGCCCGGGCCGGCGCCCCGGCCGAGCCCCCGTTCGGCAGCTGACCTGACCGCCCCGGGGCGCGGCCCCTCCCCGGCCCCTCGCCGAGGCGACCCCCACTTGAGCCGCGTCGCGGTCCCTCGCTAACGTTGGCCCGACCCGACCGGTGCCCGCCCGAGCCACGGAGGTGCGCCATGGCCACGCACGAGATCCGGGTGGACTACTCCCGCCCGCTCACCGCGGAGCCCGAGAAGGGCCACAACCGCTGGCACCCCGACATCCCGCCGGTGGTCCGCTGCCAGCCCGGGGACGAGGTCCTGATGGAGACCCGGGACGCCTTCGACCTCCAGATCACCAAGGACTCCACCCCGGACGACGTGGCCAAGGCCGACCTGAGCGTCGTCCACCCCCTCACCGGCCCGGTCTTCGTGGAGGGGGCGGAGCCGGGGGACCTCCTGGTCGCCGAGATCCTCGAGGTCCGCCCGCCGGACTGGGGCTTCACGGTCGAGGTCCCCGGCTTCGGGTTCCTCCGCGACGAGTTCCCGGAGCCGTTCATCACGATCTGGGAGCTCGCCGACGGGTGGGCGACCTCGCGGGACTTCCCCGGCGTCCGGATCCCCGGGGCCCCCTTCATGGGCACGATCGGGCTGGCCCCCTCCCGGGAGCTCATGGAGCGGATCAGGGCCCGCGAGCAGGAGACCCTGGAGCGGGGCGGCTTCGTGCTCCCGCCCGACCCGGCGGGAGCCGTGCCCGCCGACCCGGCCATCGCCCGCGAGGCGCTCCGCACCATCCCGCCCCGGGAGAACGTGGGGAACGTGGACATCAAGCAGCTCGCCGCCGGGACCCGCCTCCTGATGCCGGTGTGGGTCGAGGGCGGGCTGTTCTCGGCCGGCGACGCCCACTTCGCCCAGGGGGACTGCGAGACCTGCGGCACGGCGATCGAGATGAACGCCACGCTCCGGGTCCGCTTCGACCTCCGCAAGGGCGTGGCCCGCGAGCGCGGGATCCGGGACCTCCAGTTCGAGCGGGACGACTACCTGGTCCCGCCCGAGTACCAGGCCCCCCGCCGGTTCTTCGCGACCACCGGGATCTCGGTCCGGCGGGACGGCCGGAACGAGTCCGAGGACGTCACGGTGGCGGCCCGGAACGCCCTCCTCAACATGATCGACCACCTGGTCGCGGAGTACGGGTACTCGCGCCAGCAGGCCTACGCGCTCTGCAGCGTGGCCGTGGATCTCAAGGTGAGCGAGGTCGTGGACGTCCCGAACTTCGTGGTCTCGGCGTTCCTCCCGCTCGACATCTTCACCGGGTAGCCGGCCGCTCGGCCGGCGGGCGCGCTCCGCCGGCGGGAGGGGGGAAGGGGGGGCGCGCCGCAGGGGGCGCGGGCCGCCGGCGGAGGGTCCTACTCGATCAGGTGCCGCCGCAGGGCCTCGGCGACCGCGGCGGTCCGGTCGGCGGCGCCGAGCTTGCGGAAGATCCGGTCCAGGTGGTAGCGGACGGAGCGGGTGGTCATGCCCAGCTCCGCCGCGACCTCGGGGTTCGTCTTCCCGGCGGCGAGGAGCCTGAGGATCCGGAGCTCCTCCTCGGTGAGGGCCTCGGGCGAGGGCTCCTCGAAGCCCCCTCCGGCGAGGCGCTCGACCAGCGTGAGGTCGATCACCATGCCGCCGCTGGCCACGACCCGGACCATGTCGAGGAGCTCATCGCCATCCACGTCCTTGAGCGCGTAGCCGCGGGCCCCCGCCCGGACCGCCTCCACCATCTGGCGGGGGTCGTCGTAGGCGGAGAGCAGTATCACCTTGACCTCGGGGTGCTCCCGGGACAGCCGCCTCGCCACCTCCAGGCCGTCCATCCCCGGCATCCGGACGTCGAGGAGGACCACGTCGGGCTCCTCCTCCGCCTCCACGAGGTCCAGGACCTCCCGGCCGTCCGCCGCCTCGCCCACCACGACCACGTCGTCCGCGGTCCGGAGGAGCTGTACCAAGCCCTCGCGCGCGAACGGGTGATCGTCCGCCACCCCGACCCTGATCACCTCTCCCACGGACCGCGACCTCCCGGCGTGGAACGCCGGGGTCATCGTGCGACCGGCGGCGGCCGGCGCGCATCCCGCGGGCGGGCGGCTTCGGGCTCCCAGATGGGCCGACCCTCGTTCGGGCCTCGTGCGTGAGGGAGGGGGCACGGCGGGCGACGCCCGGGAGGCCGACCCACCCCCGACCTTCGACCGAGTCGTTTGTCGGGGCCGGCGGCGCCCGCTACCCTGGGACCGCCGCAGACAGCAGGGGCGCCGCGCGCGCATGATCCCCGGGCCGGGGTACCTGCCGAGGCACAGGACCGCTGCGTTCCGCGCGCGCCTCCGCCTGTCCGCGGGGGCGCTTCCTTATCCCCGGGAGAGGGACCGATGCCCAGGGCGGAGAAGGTCGAGAAGGTGAAGGAGCTCGCGGAGCGGATCCGGGGCTCCCAGGCGCTCCTGCTCACCGGGTTCGAGGGGCTCTCGGTCGCCGACGCGACCGAGCTCCGCCGGGCCCTGGCGGAGGCCGACGCCAGGTTCTCGGTGGTGAAGAACACGCTGTTCAAGCTCGCCGCCGAGGAGGCCGGTCTCGCGGAGCTCGAGCGGCTCCTCCAGGGCCCCACGGCGGTGACGTTCGCCTTCGGCGACCCCGTGGCGGCGGCCAAGCGGGTGGTGGACGCGGCCAGGCGGTTCCCGGCGCTCGTCCTCAAGGGGGCCTGGCTGGAGGGGCGGGTGCTGTCGGCCGAGGACGCGCAGCGCCTCGCGACGCTCGAGTCGCGGGAGGCGCTCCTCGCCAGGGTCGCGGGCGCGCTGGTGGCGGAGCTGGCCCGCGCCGCCTACGCCTTCCAGGCGGTCCAGGCCCGCTTCCTGGCCGTGCTCGAGGCGTACCGGGAGAAGCGCTCGGCCGAGCCCGCCGCGGGAGGTGCCACCGCTGGGGTCGCGGAGGGAGGCGACGGGCAGGCGGCGACGACCGCGGCCGGCGACGACGGGGGAGCCCCGGCGGCTCCGGGGGACGGAGCGTCCGACGAGGAAGGGAAGGAGTGACGAGGTGGCGACCAAGAAGCTCAGCACCGACGAGCTGCTCGAGCAGTTCAAGGGGATGACCCTCCTCGAGCTGTCCGAGTTCGTGAAGAAGTTCGAGGAGACCTTCGAGGTCCAGGCGGCCGTGGCGGCCCCCGTGGCGGCGGCGCCGGCGGCCGGGGCCCCGGCGGCCGCCGAGGAGGCCGAGGAGAAGACGGAGTTCGACGTGATCCTCACCTCCGCGGGCGACAAGAAGATCCAGGTCATCAAGGAGGTGCGGGCCCTCACCAACCTCGGCCTGAAGGAGGCCAAGGACCTCGTGGACGGCGCCCCCAAGCCGGTCCTCGAGCGGGTGAACAAGGAGACCGCCGAGAAGGCCAAGGAGCAGCTCGAGGCGGCGGGGGCCACGGTCGAGATCAAGTGAGGGGCCCGGGGCGGACCCCGGTGGGCGCGGTGCACAGCGGGGAGCCCGGAAGCGCGACGGATCGTCACTTCCGGCGTCCGGCGGGCGCTGTGCTAGGCTGCGCGCGAGTGCCCGCTCACGCAACCTGAGCTCGGGAAGGGGGGCGCGGGCCATGCGGAGCGACGGGAAGACGTTCGGGCAGCGCCTCCGGGAGGCCAGGATCAGGGCGGGCCTCTCCCAGTCCGACCTGGAGGAGATCTCCGGGATCCCCAAGGCCCGCCTCTCCCGCTACGAGAACGGGCACGTCTCGCCCTCGATCCACACCCTGGAGCGGCTGGCGCGGGCGCTCGGGGTGTCGGAGGCCTCCCTCCTCGGGGACGAGCGGGCCGCCCTGGAGGGGTTCTTCGCGGCGCTCGACGCCCGGGGGATCCGGATCGACTCCGCCGAGCGGGCCGCCCGGGTCGCCAACGCGCTGGCCGACCTCGTGGAGGCGCTCCGGGCGTCCGAGCCGGCCGGGCTCGGCGGCGAGCGGATCGACGAGCAGGCCGCCGCGACGGTGGAGTCGGTCGAGCGCTGGCTCGCGGAGGGCGGGGACCGGCTCTCCGACTGACGGCCGCGGGATGGGCGGGCCCGCCGACGTCCGCGGGGTCGGCATCGAGGGCGCGCTGCTCCTCGGGCTCCCGACGCACACCGACGGCCGGGGCTCGCTCTCCGAGGTCTTCCGGCGGGCCTGGGTGCCCGGCGCCCGGGAGGTGGTGCAGGCGAACCTCTCGGTCTCCCGGCCGGGGGTCCTGCGGGGGCTCCACTTCCACCGCCGCCAGGCCGACTACTGGTGCTTCCTGGCGGGGCCGGCCTTCGTCGGCCTGTACGACCTCAGGCGCGGCTCGCCCACCGAGGGCCGGAAGGCGGAGCTGCTCCTGGACCCGGCCGAGGGGCTCCGGGCCCTCTACCTCCCGCCGGGGGTGGCCCACGGCTTCTACGCGGTGGGAGAGGTCCGGCTCCTGTACCTCGTGGACGCCTACTTCACGGGGGAGGACGAGCACGGGCTCGCCTGGGACGACCCCGCGGTGGGGATCTCCTGGCCTTCCCGGGAACCGGTCCTCTCCGACCGCGACCGGGAAGGCCCACCGCTGGCGGAGGCCCGGGCGGCCGCCCCCTCCTGGCGGGGGAGCCCGGGTTGACCCGGGGCCGCCGGGGCGCTAAGGTTCAGGCGCGCCCGCGCGGACCGCGGCGGGCGGGTTGACTGTGCCCGGATGACCGCGTAGACTACCCGTTCGCCGTGCCGTCCGCCGCGTCCGGATGACGCCCGTTACAGCTTCCCTGGGGGGGATCACCGTTGCCTGACTCGTTCGTGCCCGTCCGTGAGCGCGTCAGCTTCGCCAAGATCGACGAGGTGCTGCCGCTCCCGGACCTGATCGGCATCCAGCGGGAGTCGTTCCGGTGGCTCCTCGACGAGGGGATCCGGGAGGTCCTCGAGGAGGTCTCGCCCATCGAGGACTTCACCGAGCAGTTCCAGCTCTACTTCGGCCGGCACCACTTCAAGGACATCAAGTACTCCGAGGAGGAGTGCCGGGACAAGGACCAGACCTACGCCGCCCCCCTGTTCGTCGAGGCCACCTTCGTGAACAAGGTCACGGGCGAGATCAAGGAGCAGGAGGTCTTCATGGGGGACTTCCCCATGATGACCGAGCGGGGGACGTTCATCATCAACGGCACCGAGCGGGTCGTCGTCTCCCAGCTCGTTCGCTCGCCCGGGGTCTACTTCAGCAGGGAGCTCGACAAGACCTCCGACAAGGACGTCTACGTCGCCAGGGTCATCCCCAGCCGGGGGGCGTGGCTCGAGTTCGACGTCGACAAGCGGGACACGGTCGGGGTACGGATCGACCGCAAGCGCCGCCAGAACGTCACCGTGCTCCTCAAGGCCCTGGGCTGGAGCGAGGAGGAGATCCTCGAGCTCTTCGAGGACGCCGTCTCGATCAAGCTCACCCTGGAGCGGGACCACGTCCACACGCCCGAGGAAGCCCTGGAGGACATCTACCGGAAGCTCCGGCCGGGCGAGCCGCCCACGGCCGAGTCGGCCCGGACGCTCCTCGAGAACCTGTTCTTCAACCCCAAGCGCTACGACCTGGCCCGGGTGGGCCGGCACAAGGTCGACAAGAAGCTCGGCCCGGCCGAGGGCGTGCTGCAGCAGCAGCTCCGGGCCCGG
The DNA here is from genome assembly GCA_035559315.1 of Actinomycetota bacterium. Classification (GTDB taxonomy): domain Bacteria; phylum Actinomycetota; class UBA4738; order UBA4738; family HRBIN12; genus DATLZM01. Next base: position 1,851 of record DATMBJ010000146.1, on the reverse strand, counting down.
TTCAAGGCGCTCCAGGAGCTCGACAACCCCGACCGCCGGGGGTGGGAACAGCCCCGCTACCGGGTCTGGTCGGCGCTCCAGAAGGACGAGCAGGGAGAGGGCGGCCCCCGCTACAAGCCGATCCTCACCTACGAGGACATCCTGAAGACCGTCCGCTACCTGGTGAAGCTCCACGCGGGGGAGGAGGGCTACGACCCCGACGACATCGACCACTTCGGGAACCGGCGCCTCCGCTCGGTCGGCGAGCTGATCCAGAACCAGATCCGGATCGGCCTGTCCCGGATGGAGCGGGTGGTGAAGGAGCGGATGACCACCCAGGACGTGGAGGCCATCACGCCCCAGACCCTGATCAACATCCGCCCGGTGGTCGCGGCCATCAAGGAGTTCTTCGGGACCTCCCAGCTCTCCCAGTTCATGGACCAGACCAACCCGCTGGCCGGGCTCACCCACAAGCGGCGCCTCTCGGCCCTGGGGCCCGGCGGCCTCTCGCGCGAGCGGGCGGGCTTCGAGGTCCGGGACGTCCACCCCTCCCACTACGGCCGGATGTGCCCGATCGAGACCCCGGAGGGCCCGAACATCGGCCTGATCGGGTCGCTCTCGACCTACGGCCGGATCAACGAGTTCGGGTTCATCGAGACCCCCTACCGCCGGGTGGAGAACGGCCGGGTGACGAACAAGATCGACTACCTCTCGGCCGACGAGGAGGACAAGCACGTCATCGCCCAGGCCAACGCGCCCCTCAACCCGGACGGGACGTTCGCCGAGCCCCTCGTGCTGGTCCGGCGCAAGGGCGGCGAGGTCGACTCGGTCCCGCCCGAGGAAGTGGACTACATGGACGTCTCCCCGAAGCAGATCGTCTCGGTGGCGGCGGCCCTGATCCCCTTCCTCGAGCACGACGACGCGAACCGGGCCCTGATGGGGGCGAACATGCAGCGCCAGGCGGTCCCGCTCCTGCGGGCCGAGGCGCCGCTCGTCGGCACCGGGGTCGAGTTCCGCGCCGCGGTGGACGCCGGCGATGTGGTGCTCGCCGAGGAGGCCGGGGTGGTGGAGGAGGTCTCGGCCGACGAGATCGTGGTCCGGGAGCGGACCGGGAACCTCCGGACCTACCGGCTCATGAAGTTCCGCCGGTCGAACCAGGGCACCTGCCTGAACCAGAAGCCGATCGTGCGGGTGGGCGACCGGGTCCAGCGGGGCCAGGTGATCGCGGACGGGCCCTCCACCGACCACGGCGAGCTCGCGCTGGGGAAGAACCTGATCGTGGCCTACATGCCCTGGGAGGGCCACAACTACGAGGACGCCATCATCATCTCCGAGCGCCTCGTGAAGGAGGACATCCTCACCTCGATCCACATCGAGGAGCACGAGGTCGACGCCCGGGACACGAAGCTCGGGGCGGAGGAGATCACCCGCGACATCCCCAACGTCGCCGAGGAGATCCTGAAGGACCTCGACGAGCGGGGGATCGTGCGGATCGGGGCCGAGGTCGGGCCCGGCGACTACCTCGTGGGCAAGGTCACCCCGAAGGGCGAGACCGAGCTCACGCCCGAGGAGCGCCTGCTCCGGGCGATCTTCGGCGAGAAGGCGCGGGAGGTCCGCGACACCTCCCTCAAGGTCCCCCACGGGGAGTGGGGGAAGGTGATCGGGGTCCGGGTCTTCTCCCGCGAGGACGGCGACGAGCTCCCGCCCGGGGTGAACCAGCTGGTCCGGGTCTACGTGGCCCAGAAGCGGAAGATCTCCGACGGCGACAAGCTCGCCGGACGGCACGGGAACAAGGGGGTGATCGCCAAGATCCTCCCCGAGGAGGACATGCCGTTCCTGGCCGACGGGACCCCGGTCGACATCATCCTGAAC
>DATMBJ010000145.1:0-5176 GCA_035559315.1 Actinomycetota bacterium | reverse complement strand
CCCTCCGGGCGGGCCCGATCCCGCCCGCGCCCGGGCGGCCGCCCGCGGCGATCGGCGCGGGGGGTCGGCCGGTAGGATTCCCTCGTGAGCCTCACCGATCGGGGCGTGCGCCCCGAGCCGCCCACGACGGTCGACGCCCTCCTGGAGCGGATCGCCCTGCGGTTCCCGGATCGGGCGGAGCTCCTCCGTCCCTTCGCCGAGGCCTACACGCGCCGGCTCGACCCCGAGGAGCTCGCCGAGGTCCCCCTCGACGACCTGGTCGGCGAGATCGCGTCGGCCTTCGAGTTCGCCGACGGACGGGGCGGACGGGCGGTCGCCGTCCGGGCCTTCAACCCCACCCGTGCGGAGCACGGGTACGAGCCCCCCGGCTCCGTGCTCGAGACCAGCACCGCCGACTCCCCGTTCCTGTTCGACTCGGTGGCCGAGGAGCTCCAGGCCCGCGAGCTCGGGGTCCGCCGTGCCGTCCACCCCGTCGTGGGGTTCGAGCGGGCGCCGGACGGGCGGATCGTCCGGGTGCTCCCGGTCCGGGAGGCGCCGTCCCGCGAGTCCGTGATGCACTTCGAGCTCGACCGCCGGCTCCCCGAGGCCGAGCTTGACGACCTGGCCGAGGCCGTCCGCCGCATCCTCGAGGACGTCCGCCTCGCCGTCCGCGACTTCGGCGCGATGCGGGAGGCCGTGGGGCGGATGATCGAGGTGGCCCGGGCCGGGACGCCCCTCTACGGCGAGGAGGAGATCGCGGAGACCGTGGCCTTCCTCCGCTGGCTCCTCGACGACAACTTCATCTTCCTCGGCTACCGGGAGTACGAGCTGGTCGACACCCCGGAGGGCCGGGCGCTCCGGGTCGTCCCCGGCTCCGGCCTCGGGATCCTCTCCAAGCCGGGCTGGTCGAGCTACGAGCGGCCGGTCCCGCTCTCCAGGATCGAGCCGAACCTCCGGGCGCGGATCGAGGGCGGCGACCAGCTGATCTACTCGAAGACGAACCGCCCCTCGACCGTCCACCGCCGGGCCCGGATGGACTACATCGGGGTCCGGAAGGTCTCCCCGGAGGGCCGGGTGGTGGGCGAGTGCCGGATGGTCGGGCTCTTCACCTCCAAGGCCTACATGGAGCCGGCCTCCAAGACCCCCCTCCTCGGGCGGAAGCTCCGCCGCATCCTCGAGGCCGAGGACCTCTACGAGGGCTCCCACGACTACAAGGCCGTGGTGGCGATCTTCGAGAGCTTCCCCAAGGACGAGCTGTTCGCGGCGAGCCCCGAGGAGCTCCGCCGTCAGGTGATGGGTCTCCTCCACCTCCAGGAGGAGCGGGGGGTCCGGCTGTTCGTCCGCCGCGACCTCTACGGGCGGAGCGTCTCGCTGCTCGTGGGGATGCCCCGGGACCGGTTCAACGCGGAGCTCCGCAAGCGGCTCCAGGACCTGTTCGTCGAGCGGTTCCACGGGGACGGGGTCGACTACCACCTCTCGCTCGGCGAGGGGCAGCTCGCCGCCCTCCACTTCGACGTGCGGGTCCGCGAGGGGCGGATCCCACAGGTCTCGTTCGAGGAGCTCGAGCGGGAGGTGGTGGAGCTCTGCCGGACGTGGGAGGACCGCCTCCGGGACCGGCTCCTCGAGGTCCACGGGCCGGAGCGCGGGCGCGAGCTCTTCGACCGGTGGGCCCCGCGGTTCCCCGAGCCGTACCGGGCGTCGACCCCGGTCGACCTCGCGCTCCTCGACATCGACCACCTCGAGCGGCTGGCGCCGGGGGAGGGCTCGTTCCTCGTGGGCGTGGTGAACCGGGACCACGACGGGGAGGTCCTCACCCGGATCCGGCTGTACCGGCTGGGGGAACGGATCCAGCTCTCGGAGGTCGTGCCGATCCTCGAGGACCTCGGGCTCCGGGTGGTCGAGGAGCTTCCCACCCACGTCCACGCCGACGGCGACGACCGGTTCCTCCACGACTTCGGGGTCCTCGGTCCCGACGGGCGGCCGCTCGAGGTGGAGACCGCGGGGCGGCGGGTGGCCGAGGCGATCGGCGCGGTGTGGCGGGGGGAGGCGGAGTCGGACTCGCTCAATCGGCTGGTCGTGACGGCCGGGCTCGACCACCGCCAGGTCACGATCCTCCGCGCCTACCGGAAGTACCACCACCGGGTCCGGGCGCTCTTCACCTCCGAGTACAAGAACCAGGCCTTCGCCGAGAACCCCGGGATCGCCGCCAAGCTCGTCCGCCTCTTCGAGCTGCGGTTCGACCCCGAGCGCCCCTGGGACCCCGAGGCGGCGGCCCGGCTGCGGGACGAGATCCTCCGGGACCTCGACGCGGTCCAGTCCCTCGACCAGGACCGGATCCTCCGGACCCACCTCGGCCTGATCGAGGCCACGGTGCGGACCAACGCCTACCGGGAGGGAGCGGACCGGCTCGCGTTCAAGTTCCGCTCGGCCGACGTCCCCGAGATGCCCGAGCCCCGTCCCCTCTACGAGATCTTCGTCTACGCCCCGGAGGTGGAGGCGATCCACCTCCGGGCGGGGAAGGTGGCCCGCGGCGGGATCCGGTGGTCCGACCGCCGCCAGGACTTCCGCGACGAGATCCTGGGCCTCATGAAGACCCAGATCGTGAAGAACGCCGTGATCGTGCCGACCGGGGCCAAGGGCGGGTTCGTGCTGAAGGCCGAGCCGACCGACCCCGCGGAGCGGGCGGCGGCGGCCCGGCGGGAGTACGCGCGGTTCATGCGCGGGCTGCTGGACCTCACCGACAACCTCGTGGACGGGAAGGTGGTCCACCCCGAGGGCGTCCGGGTCCACGACGAGCCCGACCCCTACCTGGTGGTGGCGGCGGACAAGGGGACCGCGAGCTTCTCGGACCTCGCGAACCAGGTCGCCGCGGAGTACGGGTTCTGGCTGGGGGACGCCTTCGCCTCGGGGGGCTCGACCGGGTACGACCACAAGAAGCTCGGGATCACCGCCCGGGGGGCCTGGGAGTCGGTGAAGCGGCACTTCCGCGAGATCGGCACCGACCCCGAGACCACGCCGATCACGGTCGTCGGGATCGGCGACATGTCGGGGGACGTCTTCGGGAACGGGATGCTGCTCTCGGACCAGATCTGCCTGGTGGCCGCCTTCGACCACCGCCACATCTTCCTCGACCCCAGCCCGAACCCGAAGGTCGGGTACGCGGAGCGGCGGCGCCTGTTCGAGCTGCCCGGCTCGTCCTGGGACGACTACGACCGCTCGAAGATCTCACCGGGCGGGGGGGTGTGGCCCCGGACCGCGAAGAGGATCCCGGTCTCGCCCGAGGCCCGCCTGGCCCTCGGGCTCGAGGAGGTCGAGGAGCTCACGCCGAACGAGCTGATCCGGGCCATCCTCCGGGCGCCGGTGGACCTGCTCTGGAACGGGGGGATCGGCACGTTCGTGAAGGCCTCCACCGAGACCCACGCCGAGGTCGGGGACCGGGCCAACGACGACGTGCGGGTCGACGCCCGGGAGCTGCGGTGCCGCGTGGTGGCGGAGGGCGGCAACCTGGGGTTCACCCAGCGCGCGCGGGTCGAGTACGCGCTCGCCGGGGGGCGGATCAACGCGGACTTCATCGACAACTCGGCTGGCGTGGACTGCTCGGACCACGAGGTGAACCTCAAGATCCTGCTGGGGCTCGCCGTCCGCCGGGGGCTGCTGTCGCTCGAGGAGCGGAACGCGCTCCTCCACGAGGTGGAGCCGGACGTGGTCCGCCACGTCCTCTACGACAACTTCCTCCAGGCCCAGATCCTCTCCCAGGAGGCCGAGGGGTCGGCCGGGCGGATCCAGGACTACGAAGACCTGATGCAGGCCCTGGAGGCCGAGGGGCTGCTGGACCGCGGCCTGTGGGCCCTCCCCACGACCGAGGAGATGGCCGAGCGGCGCCGCGCGGGACGCGGGATGGTCCGCCCCGAGCTCGCCGTGCTCCTCGCCTACGCCAAGCGGAGCCTGGCCACGGCGCTCCTCGCCTCGGACCTCCCCGACGACCCCTACCTGGAGCGGGACCTCCGCGACTACTTCCCCCGGGCGGTGGTGGAGCGGTTCCCCGACCTCGTCCGCGAGCACCCGCTGCGGCGGGAGCTCGTCGCCACGATCGCCGCGAACGACGTGGTGGACTCGATGGGGATCACGCTGGTCTCCCGCCTCTGCCTCGAGACCGGCGCGGAGCCCGCCGAGGTGGTCCGGGCCTACCGGGTCGCCCGGGACGTCACCGACGCCGCGCGCCGGTGGGACGCCGTGGAGGCCCTGGTGGGCGTGCTGGAGCCGGCGGTGGTGGGGACCCTGATGCAGGGCGTGGACCGGTTGGTGGAGGTGGTCACCCGCTGGGAGCTCGGGCACCCCGGGGGCTCGATCGGGGAGCGGGTGGAGGCGATGCGGGAGCCGTTCGCCCGCCTCGACGCGGCGCTCCCGGACCTCGCGCCCGAGCCGTGGCGGACCCAGCGCGAGCGGATCGCCAGCCGGCTCGCGGCCCGAGGGGTGCCCGAGGAGGTGGCCCGCCGCCACGCCTACCAGCCCGCGCTGATCCACGCGCCCAACGCGATCGAGGTGGCCCGGGCGACGGGCCGGCCGGTGGAGGACGTGCTCCGGGCCTTCCTGATCCTCGGCCGGGAGCTCCGGATCGACTGGCTCGAGGAGCGGCTGGCCGGGCTCCCCGCGGGGAGCCGCTGGGAGCGGTGGGCCCAGCAGGCCGCCGAGGACGACCTCCTCCTGGTCCGCCGCCGGATCGCCGAGCGCGCGCTCTCCGCGGCTCCCCGGGACGCGGGCCCGGACGAGGCCGTGGCCCGGTTCCTCGCGGCCCGTCCCCAGGCCCTCCGCCGCTACGAGCGGTTCACGGCGCGCCTGGCGTCGGAGGGCGCCCTCGACCTTGCGGCGGCCACCGTCGCACTCAGGAAGATCCGCACGCTCCTGGCCTGAGGCGGGCCCGGAAGCAGGAGCGAGATACGACGCTGGGTCGGTCTTTCTATCCATGGTCTGAATGGTTATCATTCGTAGCGTGAATGATTCGCTCGCCACCCTGCTCCCCAGGCATGCCCAACGAGCCCTGGAGGCGCACCTGGGGGTGATGCCCGCGGTCGTGCTGACCGGGGCCCGGCAGACCGGGAAGAGCACGCTCGCCCAACGCCTCGTGGCCGGCGAGCGCCGCTTCGTCTCCCTGGACGACCTCGACGCCCTGGACCTCGCGCGGCGGGATCCCGATGCC
>DATMBJ010000144.1:0-2179 GCA_035559315.1 Actinomycetota bacterium | reverse complement strand
CCACGCGGGCGGTGAGGGCCGCGAGGCGTTCCTCGGTGCCGCGCTGGGCCTCGGCGAGCGCATGGACCTCCGTGGCGAGACGATCCAGGGTCTCGTCGCGGACGAGGCGTGCGAGAGCCTCCCTGGCCTCGCGGTCCTCGTGCAGGAGGGCGAGGAAGGCGGACGAGCCTGGGCGAGCCCGGTTCGGCCTGGTGCCCGGGATCAGGGCGCCGCGCAGGGCGAGTCCGGGGGCTCGCCCAGCGGGTCGCAGAGCCGGACCCCCCGGGTCCCGAAGTCTGGGCAGTCCGTGCACGGTCCGCCGCCGTTGAAGATCGCGCCCTGGTACTCGAGCGTCACGCAGACGGCGTTGGGGTCGGGCGAGTGGAACCCGCACGCGCCCGCCGTGCCGCCCTGGTACCAGTCGAACGTGATCCGCACGTCGGTGACCGTCTGGGTCCGGAGCCAGGTGATCACGTGGGTGGACGAGTTGTAGGAGTAGTCGATGCCCCGCACGAACCTCGTCCCGCCCTTCCGGAGCTCGAGGTTCGTGATGCTGTCGGCGTTGATCCCGGACAGGCACGGCGCCTGGTCGAGGTCCCAGGTGTCGTAGGAGGTCGGGGGGGCCGCCGCCTGGAACGTGTGGTCGACCCGGCAGTCGCCGCTCTGCGCGGGGGTCCCGGTTGCCCGCGGGTCGTTGCCCCGCAGGACCTCCTGGATGTAGCCGGAGAAGAACCCGATCACGTACGCCTTCTCCTTCCCCGTGGTCCTGACCATCAGGTCGGGGTCGTTGATCGGGAAGGACTCGGGCTCGTCGTCGCCGGCGCGGCTCGCGAGGGCGTCGAACCAGGTGTCCGCGCGGTGGCCGCCGGTGAAGCAGATGTAGGTCGGGAGGTCGTTGAGGTTCAGCGAGACGAGCTGGGTCTCGAGGATCCAGTCCCGGAGCTCGCTCGACCCGGCGGCGGGGCAGGCCGCGTTGGGGTCGTTCGTGATGCCGTTGTCGTCGAGGTTCAGGAACCCGTAGTTGGACGAGTTCGTGACGTCGTGGTCGTTGCTGGGGTCGTACCAGTAGGAGCAGTCGGGCCCTTCGGACTCCACGAGGCAGGGCAGCGTCCCGAACTCGTCGACGGGGAACTCGATCGGGAGGACGTTGGCCGAGGTGCTCGGGCCCCACAGGGCCCGGGCCGTGGCGGTGACGGTCTTGCTGCGAGGGAACCCCAGCACGACCGCGAACGGAAGGTCCTGCTCGGTTTCGGCGCCGACCAGCACCACCCCGGCGGACTCTGTCCCGCACCCCTCCGCCTGGTACTGGGTGACCGAGGCCGCGGGCACGTTGCTCTGGACGAACGCGGTCGCCCTCGAGGGGGCGTTGGCCACATCCGTCGTCCCGGCGCAGGACTGGGCCGCGGCGAGGGCTCCGGAGTCGACGCCGCGGACGAGCGACCGCCTGGTCGACAGCAGCCCCCCGACGTCGACCGTGAGGGCCACCATCCCGAACATGGCGACGAGCAGGAGGACCACGATCACGACCACGGCGCCGCGCTCGCCCTCGGGTCCGCGAAGCCGAGTCATCCTCATCCCTGCCCCTCCTCCCCTGCCGGGTCCGCCCGTCACGCCGAGGCGCGCGTGCGGGCGGCGGTCAGCGTGCGGCCTGGCGGGGGACCCCGAACGACGACGCATGTGGGGAGGATAGAGGACCCCTGCGCGGTTCCGCATCGGTCGGATGGATGAGTCATGGGGGCGGAACTCCGCCCTCCGGCCTACGCTCTCCGTCGGCCCCTGTGGGCCCGCCCCCGAACCCGTTCTGGGGCTGCTTCCTCGGGGGGACGGATCGCAGCACGCGGGTCCGGGATCGCGGGCCGATCACGTGGGACGCTCCCGGGACGACCTACGGACGGGGATACGTCGAACGACGTACGACGTTCGCATGCCATATCCTGGTTCTTCGGATGATGGACCCGCTACGTCGCCTCCTGTAGCGTTCCCGCTGAAGGAGCGGGCCGAGCCCGCCGATACGAAGGTTCAGGATGGCGACGAGGAATCCGAAGGCCCCCGAGCCGCCGGTCGCCCCGAGGCGACGGCTGGGGGTCGTGATCGTCGAGCCGCTCGCCGTGGTGCGCGCCGGCCTCGGCCTCCTCATCCAGGAGCGCCCGGACATGGAGGTCCTGGCCGAGGTGGGCTCGGTCCGGGAGGCGGTGGACGC
>DATMBJ010000143.1:0-2407 GCA_035559315.1 Actinomycetota bacterium | reverse complement strand
AGGCGGGGCTGGCCCTCGCCTCGGAGCTCTCCCTGGAGGGCGTCCTCCAGCGGATCGTGGAGCTCGCGGCCGACGTGACCGACGCCCGCTACGGCGCGCTCGGGGTCCTCGGGCCCGACGGCCGGATCGTCCACTTCGTCACCACCGGGGTCACGGAGGAGGAGCGGGCGCGGATCGGGGACCCCCCGGTCGGCCGGGGGGTCCTGGGGGCGCTCATCCGGGAGCGGAAGGTCCTGCGGATCGACGACCTGTCGAAGGACCCCCGCTCCGTCGGCTTCCCCCCGAACCACCCCGTGATGCGCTCGTTCCTCGGGGCGCCGGTGATGGCGCGGGGGCGCGTGTTCGGCAACATCTACCTCACCGAGAAGCGGGGGGCGCCGGCCTTCACCGAGGAGGACGAGCGGGCCCTCGAGGTGCTCGCCACCCAGGCCGGGGTGGCCGTGGAGAACGCGCGCCTGTACGAGGAGGCGCAGCGGCGCGCCCGGTGGCTCGAGGCGGTCCGGGAGATCGCCACCGAGGTCCTGACGGGGACCGAGGCGGACCGGGTGCTCGCCACGATCGCGGCGCGGGCCCGGGAGCTGGTCGGGGCCGACCTGGCCACGATCGCCGTCCCCGACGCCTCCGGCCGGGAGCTCGAGATCCGGGCCGCGGTGGGCGCGCACGCCGAGGAGCTGCTCGGGCAGCGGTTCCCCGCCGAGGGATCGATCTCCGGCGAGGTGATGCGCTCCGGGCGCCCCGAGGTCCTCCGGGACATCGCCGCCGACCCCCGGAGCTACCAGCCGATCGTGAAGCTGGGCGACATGGGGCCGGCGATCCTGGTGCCGCTGGTCGGACGGGAGCGGGCCCTGGGCACGCTCGCCGTGGCGAACCTCCGGGACGGGCGCGGGTTCGGGGAGGACGACCTCGGGCTGGTGCGGACCTTCGCCGCCCACGCGGCCCTGGCCCTCGAGCACGAGCAGGCCCAGCGCGAGCGGCAGCGCCTCCTCCTCCTGGAGGACCGGGAGCGGATCGCGAAGGAGCTCCACGACGGCGTGATCCAGGCGCTGTTCGCCGTGGGGATGGGCCTCGAGGCCACGTCGGCCCTGTCCCAGGACCCCGAGCTGTCGCGGCGGATCGAGGCCGCCGTCGAGGAGCTGGACCGGGTGATCCGCGACCTCCGCAACTACATCTTCGGGCTCCGTCCGGGGATCCTCGCCGACCGCCAGCTCGACCAGGCGCTCCACGCCCTCGCCGAGGAGTTCCAGGAGCGGAGCGGGGTCCTCACGGTCGTCGACGTCGACCCCGAGGTGGCGGCGGAGCTCGGGTCCCGGGCCTCGGACGTCCTCCAGATGGCCCGGGAGGCCCTGTCCAACGTGGGCCGCCACGCCGAGGCCGCGACCTGCCGCCTCTCGCTCCACCGCCGCGACGGCTGCGCCGTGCTCGAGATCGACGACGACGGCAAGGGGTTCGACCCCACCGTCGGCCGCCCCGGCGGGCAGGGGCTCGGGAACCTCCGGGACCGCGCCCGCTCGCTCGGCGGCGAGGCCCGGATCGAGAGCGCCCCGGGGGACGGGACCACGGTCCGGGTCACGATCCCGCTCTAGCCGCGGCTCCCCCCGCGCGCCCGAGCAGGTCGTCCACCGCCTCCAGGAGCGCGTCGCGGCCCGGCGGCCACCGCACCCCCCGCACCCGCTCGTCGGGCGGGAGCCCGTCGGCCTCCCCGCGCCGGAGCAGGACGACCGGGAGGTCCAGGGCGAGGTAGGCGGCGAGGAGCTCGTCCGGCGGCGTCCCCTCCATCACGTCGCTGCTCTCGAGCCAGGTGTCGAGGACGACGAGGTCGGCGGCCGCGGCGAGCGCGCACCGCCGCTCCCGGGCGATCACGCAGGTGTAGTCGGGGGGCAGCGGGCCGGGGCAGGAGAGCACCTCGTACCCCTCGGCCTCGAGCCACCTCCCGATCCGCGCCCGCATCGGGGGGTCGGCCTCAACGACCAGCACGACCTTCCGCTCCACGGCCTCGGCCCCATCGGACCGCGACGGCGGGGCCGCTTCCCGGGCCGGCCGGCCCCCCGTGCGGGGGCCGCCTGGCCCTAGGGGCCGGCCGCCCGACGCGCCAGCCTCAGGCGGGAGGAAGGAGGCCCCGATGGAGAGGTGGGAAGGCTTCCGGCGCTGTCCCGGCTGCGGCTACGACTTCACCACGGGGGAGGGCACCCGCGGGTGCCGGTGGGGCGACTGCCCGTACCTCCCGTTCGAGCTCGACGTGTTCTGCCCGTACTGCCGCTTCAACTTCTTCACGATGGAGGGGAACCCGCCCTGCGAGGATCCCTTCACCTGCGAGCACGGGGCGGAGCCCCGCTCGCACGTCGAGAACGTCCGCCGCTGGCTGGCCGGCCAGCCCCGCGGCTGATCCCCCGGTCGGGCCTCGCGACGT
>DATMBJ010000142.1:0-11070 GCA_035559315.1 Actinomycetota bacterium | reverse complement strand
CGGGCGGCGCCGGGTTCCTCGCCGCCGAGCTGCTGGGCGCGGGAGGGATCGACGCCGCCGGCGCCGGCCACGTCTCGCTCGCGCTCCTCGGCGCCCTCGGGCTCCTCACCTCCCCCCTCTGGCCATGGCCGAGGCGCTGAGCTTCACGGGCGTCGGGTTCGCCTACCCGGGGGCCGAGGACCCGGCCCTGCGGGGGGCGACCTTCTCGCTCCCCGAGGGGGCCTTCGCCCTGGTCGCCGGGCCCACCGGGGCGGGGAAGTCCACGCTCCTGCGGTGCTGCAACGGCCTCGTCCCCCACTTCACCGGGGGGAGGTTCGAGGGCCGGGTGCGGGTCGGCGGGCGGGACACCCTCGAACATCGCCCCCGCACGCTCGCCGCCACCGTGGGGTTCGTCCCCCAGGACCCCGGCGCGTCCTTCGTCCTGGACCGGGTGGAGGACGAGCTCGCCTACGCGATGGAGAACCTCGGCGTGCCCCGCGGCGCGATGCGCCGGCGGGTCGAGGAGGTGCTCGACCTCATGCGGATCGAGCCGCTCCGGGGCCGGAGCGTGCGCCAGCTCTCGGGCGGGGAGCGCCAGCGGGTGGCGATCGCGGCGGCGCTCACGGCCGGGCCCCGGGTCCTCGTGCTCGACGAGCCCACCAGCCAGCTCGACCCCCAGGGCGCGGAGGACGTCCTGGCCGCGCTGGCGCGCCTGGTCCACGAGCTCGGGACCACCGTCCTCATGGCCGAGCACCGGCTCGAGCGGGTGGTGGGGACGGTGGACCTGGCCCTCGGCTGCCGGCCCGGGGAGCCCCCGCGCCTGGGCCCCACGGCCGAGGTCCTGGCCTGGCTCGGCGCCGGGCCGCCCGTCGCCCGCCTCGGGCGGCTCCTGGGCTGGCGCCCCGTGCCCCTCACGGTCCGCGAGGCCCGTCGGGCGGCGGGGTCGCTCGGCCGCCTCCCGGGCCCCCCGCCGCGCCCCGCCCGCCTCCCCGCCCCCGGGGAGCCGCTCCTCCGCGCCGAGGGGCTCCGGGCCGACCACGGCCGGGGGCCCGTGCTCCAAGGGGTCGACCTGGAGCTCCGGCGGGGCGAGGTGGTGGCGCTCATGGGTCGGAACGGCGCGGGGAAGACGACCCTCCTCCGCTGCCTGGTCGGCCTCCACCCCCCGGCCGCGGGACGGGTCGTGGCCGCGGGCGGGCGGCCCCCGGAGCCCGGGAGGGACGCCGCGCTCTGCCCGCAGGTGCCCGAGCACCTCCTGTACCGGAGCCGGGCGGTGGAGGAGGTGGCGGTGACGCTCCGGGCCCGGGGCCGCGACGGCGCCGAGGCCCTGGCCCTCCTCGAGGAGCTGGGGATCGGCTCCCTCGCCCCGCGCCACCCGCGCGAGGTCTCCGCGGGCCAGCGGCTCCTGATCGCGGTGGCGGCGGTCGTGGCCACCGGCGCCCCCGCGCTCCTCCTCGACGAGCCGACCCGGGGGCTCGACCCGGAGGCCAAGGGCCGGCTCTCGGAACTGCTCCGCCGGTTCGCGGCCGGGGGCGGGGGGGCCGTCGTCGCCACCCACGACGTCGAGCTCGCCGCGGCCCTCGCCACCCGGGTCGTGCTGCTCGCCGGGGGCGAGGTGATCGCCGACGGCCCGCCCGCCGAGGTGCTCGCCGACTCCCCGGTGTTCTCCCCGGAGATGACGCGGGTCTTCGGCCCCGGCTGGCTCACGCCGGAGCAGGTGGCCCGGGCGCTGGGGGCCTAGGGTGCGGCGCGGCGCGCTCCTCGCGGCGAACCTCCTGGGGGCGGCGGCGTTCCTGTGGCCGTTCCTCGTCCCGGCCCCGGGGGACGAGCCCCACGCCCGGGAGGCCCCCTACCTCACCGCGGCCATCCTGGGGTGCCTCCTCCTCGTGGTCCTCGCGGAGCTGGGCCGGGCGGGCCTGGGGCCCAAGGTCGTCGCGCTCCTCGGGGTCCTGGGAGCCGCGATGGTCGCCCTCCGGCTCCCGGGCTTCGTGGCGGGGTTCTCGGCGATGTTCCTCCCGGTCCTCGTGGCGGGGAACGCGTTCGGGCCGGGGTTCGGCTTCACGCTGGGCGCGGTCGGCACGTTCGCCTCCGGCCTCTTCGTGGGCGGGCTCGGGCCCTGGCTCCCGTTCCAGATGGTCGCGGTGGGCTGGGTGGGGGCGGGGGCCGGGCTCCTCCCCCGGGGCCGCGGCCGCATCCTCTTCCTCGCGGCCTACGGCGCCCTCGCGGGGTACGCGTTCGGCGCGGTGATGAACCTTTGGTTCTGGCCGTTCGCGGCGGGCGAGGGCCCGACGGCGTGGGCGCCGGGCGCCGGGCCCGTCGAGAACCTGGTCCGCTACGCCCGGTTCTACGCCCTCACGTCGTTCGCCTGGGACACGTTCCGGGCCGCCGGGAACGCCGCCCTCGCGCTCGCCCTGGGCCCGCCGGCGCTCGCGGCCCTGGACCGGGCGGCCCGGCGGATGCACCTCGAGGTCGCGCCGTCGGCGGACCCCTGAGCCGTTCAGGGCTCCTCGGACCGCGGCCGCCGGCGACGGCGGAACCCGCCGATCCACACGAACGGCAGGAACAGGAAGACGAAGCCGAACAGCTTGGGGAAGACGAACAGGCCGAGGAGGACGAGGGCGGCCGCGAGCAGCAGCCAGAACACCGGGTTCCCCCACCAGGGCCGCTCGAAGGTCACGACCTCCTCGTCGGTCTCCTCCTCGGGGGGCCAGGAGCCGCCCGCCCGCTCCATCCGCCGCGCGGCGGCCTCGACCTGCCGGCCCATGAACCAGAACGCGGCGATCGACACCGCGACGAACGCCGCGAACGGCACCAGGATCAGGAGGAGCGTCGAGGTGTCCACGCCCCAAGGGTAGCGCGGGCCCGGACCGCGGCCCGAGGTCCGGGCGGGCCGCGCGGCCGCTCAGCCCTCGGTCGCGGAGGAGCGAGGTGGAGGACGGCGCGGCCGCTCAGCCCTCGCGGAGCTCGGTGGAGACCCGCACGCCCTCCCGCTCGCACTCCGCGACGAAGGCCACGGGGTCGAAGGCGGTCTCCGGCGGGCGGACCCCGGGCTCGACCCGCCCCTCCGCCATCCACCGCGCGGCGATCGCGATGGGGAGGGCGGTGCCGAACGCCCCCGCCGAGAGGCCCTCCGGGCTCGGGTCGAACCGGGCCAGCGCGACGTGGGTGACCCGCCGGCCGCCGAGCTCCCCGGCCACCCGGACGTCGAGGTACTCGACATCGGCGGGCGCCCCCTCGGGCGCCGGCATCCGGTCCAGCACGGCGACCAGGACCTCCCGGGGCACGGCCGGGCCGTGCGGGGTCTCGACCGCATCCCGCGAGGCCAGGCCGACGTCGACGAACAGCCGGAACCCGTCGTGGACCGCGCGCGGCAGGGCGAGCCGCCAGCGGACGTCGCGGACCCCGGGGATCGTGAACGGGAGCGTGGCCGGCTCGGAGTGGAGCGTGTACATGGCGGGCTGGACCCCGACCGGCTCGGGGAAGGCCCAGTCCACGACCCCCGAGCCCGCCGGCACCTCCCGGAGCTCCCCGTCCTCGAACACCATCGCCGGCAGCGTGAACTCGTCGAGGAGCGTCTCCGCCGAGTAGGGCACGGAGAACCGGTCGCCGCCCGCGTCCACCGAGCCGTCCGCCATGTCGATCGAGACCGCGCGGTCCAGCCGGTCGGCGCCGAGCCGGGCGAGGACGTTGGTGAGCCCCGGCGCGGAGCCGATCCCCAGGACCGCGGCGAGCCCCGCCGCCCGGAACCGCCCGTCGAGCTCGAGCTGCTTCCTCGTCGTGTGGAACAGCCCGCCCAGGTCCGCGTAGTGGCAGCCGGCCTCGAGCGCCGCCTCCATCACCGCCAGGTTCAGCCGGTACGGCAGGCACGAGGCGACCGCCGCGACCCCCCGGAGCGACGAGGCCAGGTCCCCGGCCGCCGCGTCGATCGCCCGGGCCTCGCCGTGGCCGGCGCGCCGCACCGCGGCCTCCGCCCGCTCGCCCGCGGCGTCCAGCACGAGCAGGTCCACCTCGGCCCGGTGGCGCGCGAGGAGCGCCGCCGCGGCGCTCCCCATCGCGCCGGCCCCGAGGACCGCGATCCGGACGCCCACCTACAGCGGCACGTGGGAGATGACCATGATCCGGGGCTCGGTCATCTCCTCCATCGCGTAGCGGAGCCCCTCCCGGCCGAACCCGGACTCCTTCGACCCGCCGTAGGGCATCTGGTCGGCGCGGAACGCCGAGACGTCGTTCACGATCACCCCGCCCACCTCGAGCTCCCGGTGGGCCAGGAAGATCCGCTCGACGTCGCGGGTGAAGACCCCGGCCTGGAGGCCGTACTTCGAGTTGTTCACCTCGGCCAGGGCCTCCTCGAAGGTCTGGTAGGGGGAGATCGTGACGACCGGGCCGAAGATCTCCTCGCAGCGGACCTTCATCTCCGGCGTGGTCCGGGCCAGGACGGTGGGCGCGTAGAACGGGTCGCGCCGCTCGCCCCCGGTGAGGACCTCGGCCCCCCCGGCCACCGCCTCCTTCACCCAGGCGTCGATCCGGTCCAGGGCCCCGGCGTCGATCACCGGCCCCACGTCCACCGCGGGGTCCATCGGGTCCCCGACCTTGAGCGACTCGACCTGCTTCACGAGCCGCGCCGCGAAGTCGTCGTAGACCTCGGACTGGACCAGCACCCGCTGGACGCTGATGCAGCTCTGGCCGGCCTGGTAGTACCCGCCGAACGCCACCCGCTGGGCCGCGAGGTCGAGGTCGGCGTCGGAGTGCACGATCACGCCGGCGTTGCCCCCGAGCTCGAGCGTGATCCGCTTCCTGGGGTCCAGGCCCTTGAGGTACCAGCCCACCTCCGAGGACCCGGTGAACGAGATCTTCTTGTAGCGGGGGTCCCGGGCCATCCCGTCGGCGACCTTGGACGAGACCGGGAGCACCTGGAACATCCCCTTCGGCAGGTCGGTCTCGGCGAACAGCTCCGCCAGGGCCAGGGCGCCGAGCGGCGTGGCCCGGGCCGGCTTCACGACGATGGGGGCGCCGACGGCGATCGCCGGCGCCACCTTGTGGGCCACGAGGTTCACCGGGAAGTTGAACGGCGTGATCCCCAGGACCGGCCCGTAGGGGAACCGCCGCACGATCCCCACCCGGGAGCCCAGCGCGGCCTCGGTGTCGAGGCGGAGGAACTCGTCGTCCCCGTGCCGGAGCTCCTCCGCCGCCCACCGGAACGTGGAGACGGCCCGGGCCGCCTCGACCCTCGCCCACTTGAGCGGCTTCCCGCCCTCCCGGGCGATGAGCTCCGCGATCTCCTCGTTCCGCTCCGCCAGGCGGCGGGAGATGTGCATCAGGGCCTCCGCCCGGGCGTGGACCGGGAGGTGCCGGCTCTCCCGGAACGTCTCCTCCGCGGTCCTGGCCGCGTCCTCCACGTCGGCGTCGGTGGGCACGCCCACCTCCGCGACCACGCTGCCGTCGTAGGGGCTCCGGACCTCGAACGTGCCCTGTCCCTCGCGCCACTCGCCGGCCACCAGGAACTTCCTCACGGTCATGCGTCGACCACCTCGCCTTCCGCGCCTCTCGGGGGCGGCGGCCCGGGCCCCTCCCCGGGCCCGGCCGCCGCGCCGCCGCCCGCTCGCTAATCGAGCGAGGCCATCACGTGCTTGATGTTCGTGTACTCCTCGATCGAGTAGATGCTCATGTCCTTCCCGTACCCCGAGTGCTTGTACCCGCCGTGGGGCATCTCCGGGGTGAGCGGGATGTGCGTGTTGATCCACACCGTCCCGAACTGGAGCTTGCGGGCCATGCGGAGGGCGCGCCCCACGTCGCGGGTCCACACCGAGGCGGCCAGCCCGTACTCCACGCCGTTGGCCCAGGCCAGGGCCTGCTCCTCGTCGTCGAAGCGCTGCACCGTGACCACCGGGCCGAACACCTCCTGCTGGACGATCTCGTCGTCCTGCTTCACACCGGTGATCACGGTTGGGGCGTACCAGGCGCCGGGCCGGTCCAGGACGTGGCCGCCGGTGAGGACCTCGGCCCCCCGCTCCCGGGCCCGCTCGACGAACCCCTTCACCCGCTCGAGCTGGGCGGTGGAGACCAGCGAGCCCATCGCCGACTCCTCGTCCCAGATGTCGCCAATCTTCATCGCGTTCACCCGGTCGACGACGGAGGAGACGAGGCGGTCGTAGACCTGCGGGCCGGCGAGGACCCGGCAGGCCGCGGTGCAGTCCTGCCCGGAGTTGAAGTAGCCGGCGATCTGGATCCACTCCGCGGCGGTCTCGATGTCGGCGTCGTCGAACACGATCACCGGCGCCTTCCCGCCGAGCTCGAGGTGCACCCGCTTGAGCGTGTCCGCGGCGTTCCTCGCCACGAGCTTGCCGGTCGTGGTCTCGCCGGTGAGCGAGACGATCCCGATGTCGGGGTGCTTCACGATCGCGTCGCCCACCGGCACCCCGTCGCCGGTCACGACGTTGAACACCCCCGGTGGGAAGATCCCCGCCTCGGCCACGAGCTCGGCGAACCGCAGGAGCGTGAGCGGGGTGGTCTCGGCCGGCTTGATCACCACCGTGTTCCCCGCCGCGATCGCCGGCCCCATCTTCCAGGCCGCCATGTAGAGGGGGTAGTTCCACGGCGCGATCAGGCCCGCCACGCCGATCGGCTCCCGGCGGAGCATGCTCGTGTAGCCCTTCATGTACTCCCCGGCGGCCAGGCCCTCCAGGATCCTGGCCCCGGAGGCGAAGAACCGGAACTGGTCGGCGATCACCGGGATCTCCTCGGACATCGTGAGGGAGTAGACCTTCCCCACGTTCTCCGCCTCCAGCCGGCCGAGCTCCTCCCCGTGCTCCTCCACGAGGTCGGCCATCTTGAGCAGGGCCCGGGACCGCTCGCCGGGGGTGGCGTCGAACCACACCTCCTCGAAGGCCCGCTTGGCGGCCTGGACCGCGCGGTCGACGTCGGCCGCCGACCCCTCCGGCACCCGGGCGATCACCTCGCCGCTCGCGGGGCTCACGATGTCGCGCGTCCCGCCCTCCACCGCGTCCACGAACTCCCCGCCGATGAACATCCGGTAGCTCTTGGGCTCCGTCGCCATACCGTCCTCACCTCCGTGGAGCGGACCGGGTACCGACCAGCCCGGCGGGCCCTGGGGCCGCCGTGCCCCAAGTATGCCCCGCGCGGCGCGGCCCGGGCCACTCGACGTTCCGGCCCCGCCAGGGCTCCCGACTGTACGAACGGGCCATCCCCCCGGGCCGACGCCCCGTCGGCCCGCTTCGTGCACGACGCCCCCCGACCCGGAGGTCGGCGCCCGCCGCGGGATCCGCCGGCCTCCCCCGCCCGTAGGAACGGGTAGGGGGTGATGCCCGTGCGCCGCTTCCTCGTGGTCGCGAACCAGACCCTCGGGGGCCCGCACCTGATCCGCCACGTCCGGCGGCTCCTCGCGGAGGGTCCCTGCGCGTTCCACGTCCTCGTCCCCGCCACCCCGCCCCGGGAGATGGCGGTCTGGACCGAGGGCGACGCCCGGGCCGTGGCCGAGGAGCGGCTCCGGGCGGCCCTGGAACGCCTGCGGGAGCTCGGGGCGGAGGCCGACGGCGAGGTGGGCGACCCCCGCCCCCTCCAGGCCATCGACGATGTCCTGCTCCGCGGGGAGAGGTTCGACGGGATCATCCTGTCCACGCTCCCGCCGGGGATCTCCCGCTGGCTCAAGCTCGACCTCCCCCACCGGGTCGAGGCCCGGTTCGGGCTCCCCGTCACGCACCTCGTCGGCGAGCCGGAGCCGGCCGCCCCCCGGCGCCGGGGCTGAGCGGGCGCCGCCTACCCCTCCTCGGCGGCGAGCAGCTCGCGGGCCCGGAGCGCGAGCCAGAACTCCATCCGGTCGAAGGAGCTCTGGAGGTCGCGTCCGGTGAGCTCCTCCACCTTCCGGATCCGGTACCGGAGCGTGTGCCGGTGCACGTAGAGCGCGGCGGCGGCCGTCTCCCACCGCGCGTTGTGCTGGAGGAACGCCTCGAGCGAGCGGACCAGCTCGCTCCCGTGCTCGCCGTCGTAGGCGTCGAGGGGGGCGAGGAGGGAGTCGGCGAAGGCCCGGAGGGCGTCGGGCTCCGCCATCGAGAGCAGGAGCCGGTACGTCCCGAGCTGCTCGAAGCCGGCCGCCCCCCACCCCTCCAGGCGGCAGACCTGGAGCGCGTAGCGGGCCTCGCGGAGCCCGCGGCCGATCTCGGTGGGCGGGCCCGGGCTCCCGGCGCCGACCCGGACGTCCGCACCGACCCGCTCCCCGATCGTCTTCCGGAGCAGTTCGAGATCGGGGGCCCGGTCGGCCGGGCGCAGGACGTGGACGCCGTCCTCGTGCGGGGAGACGAGGAACCCCCCGCCCTCGCGGGAGAACAGGTCGGCGACGGCGTGCGCGAGCTCCTCGGGGGCCGCGCCCTGGAGCGTGAGCACGACGACCCGCGCGTCCCGCTCGAAGCCGAACCTCGCGAGCCCTCGGCCGATCTCCGCGGGCGGGACCGCGCCCCGGGCCAGCTCCTCGAAGAAGTCGCCCTGGAGCCGGCGGGCCGCCTCCTCCACCGCCCGGGCCTTGTCCAGCTCGATCGCGAACAGCGAGAGGGCGTGGCCGGCCACGATCCGGTCGAACTGGGACAGGGACTCGGGCTTGCCCACCGCCAGGAAGGCCTCCACCCGGCCGTGGGCCCCCACGGGCTGGACCCAGACGTGGTGGCCGCGGTCGACGAGCGTGAGGCTGAACCCGTTGCCCCCGTTGGGCCGGGAGGCCCGGAGCTCCTCCCACACCCGCGGCGCGCGGAGGCGGGCGGCCCGGGAGGTGGCGGCGAGCGGGATCCCGTGGAGGTCGAGGAGGAGCGCCCAGCCGCCCGTGACCTCGGCCAGGGAGGCCGCGATGCCCTCCACCCCCCTGCCGTCGAGCACCGCCCGGGTGAGGGCGTGTTCCGCCTCGACCGCCCGCTGGAGCGTGTCGTACTGCTCGGCCACGAGCCGGGTGAAGACGGCCTCGGTGATCGCGATGAACGGCACCGGGTAGGGGACCTCGAAGAGCGGGAAGTCGCACTCCTCGGCGGCCTGGGCCAGGGCCCGCGGCGTCCGGTCGAACGAGAAGCCGAGCCCGAAGCCCAGTCCCGCCAGCCCGGCCTCGACGAGCCGGCGGATGTAGGCGCGCTGCTTCGACGGGGTGGTGCCGATGCCCATCCCGGTCGTGAGCAAGAGCTCCCCGCCCCGGAGCCACGGGGTGGGGTCCTCCAGCTCGGAGACGTGCACCCAGCGCAGGGGGCGGGAGATCCCGGCCTCGCCGGCCACGAGCCGGAGGGCGAGGCCGGGGACGCCGAGGATGTCCTTCACCGTGACCGGCACGCCCGGATGGTACAACCCGTACAAACCGCCCGTCGTCCCGACGCCGGAACCGCGGCCGGCGATGGACGGAGCGTACAATCCCGCGCCGCCCGCTTCGCCCGGCTACCCCCTGGCGCGGCGGCGCGCGGGCGCGCGACACTCGGGCCCGGACGCGCGAGGAGGACAGCGGCATGGACATCCCGCAGGAGCGGAAGATCGTGACCGAGATCCCCGGGCCCAGGTCCCGGGAGTGGTTCGAGCGGCGACGGCGGGCCGTCCCGCAGGGGGTCGCCAACATCCACCCCATCGTCACGGCCCGGGCCTCGGGCGCGATCGTGGAGGACGTCGACGGCAACCGGCTGATCGACTTCGCCACCGGGATCGCGGTGCTGAACGTGGGGCACGCGGCCCCCGAGGTCGTGGCGGCGGCGCAGCGGCAGCTCGAGCTCGAGACCCACACGTGCTTCCACGTGACCCTCAACGAGCCCTACGTCGAGCTCGCCGAGCGGCTGAACGCCCTCGCCCCCGGGGACTTCGAGAAGCGCACGATGTTCGCGAACTCCGGCGCCGAGGCCGTGGAGAACGCGATCAAGATCGCCCGGCACGCCACGGGCCGGCCGGCGGTGGTGGCCTTCGACCACGCGTTCCACGGCCGGACCCTCCTCGCGATGTCGCTCACCGCCAAGGTGATGCCCTACAAGCAGGGGTTCGGGCCCTTCGCCCCCGAGGTCTACCGCCTGCCCTTCGCCTACCCCTACCGCTGCCCCACCGGCGGCTCCCCCGAGGGCTGCGCCGAGCCCTGCCTCCGCTACGCCATCGACGAGATGCACAAGCACATCGGCGAGCGGAACATCGCGGCGGTGATCGTGGAGCCGATCCAGGGCGAGGGCGGGTTCGTCGTCCCCGCGCCCGGGTTCCTCCGCGGCCTCGCCGAGTTCTGCCGCGAGCACGGGATCGTGTTCATCGCCGACGAGATCCAGAGCGGGATGGGCCGGGCCGGCCGTTGGTTCGCGATCGAGGACGAGGGCGTCGTCCCGGATCTCGTGACCTCCGCCAAGTCCCTGGGGGGCGGCCTGCCGATCTCGGCCGTGACCGGCCGCGCCGAGCTCATGGACGCCGTCCACCCCGGCGGCCTGGGCGGCACCTACGGCGGCAACCCCGTGGCCGCGGCCGCGGCCCTCGCCGTGCTCGACAAGATCGAGCGGGAGGATCTGCTCGCCAGGTCCCGGGAGCTCGGCGAGCGGGTGCGGGCGCGCCTGCGGGCGATGCAGGAGCGCCACGCGCTCGTCGGCGACGTCCGGGGCCGCGGGATGATGAACGCGATCGAGCTGGTCCGAGACCGGGCCACCAAGGAGCCGATCGACGGCGAGACCGGCGCGCGGATCATCCAGGAGTGCCTCCGGAACGGGGTCCTCGTGATCAAGGCCGGGACCTACGACAACGTGATCCGCCTGCTGCCGCCGCTCACGATCGACGAGCGGCTCCTCGAGGAGGCGCTCGGGGTCCTGGACGAGGCGCTCGCCGCCGCCGCGTAGCCCTCCCGCGGGCCGGGTCCGCGCGCTCACGACCCCCGGGGGTCGAAGGTCCCGCGGGTCCCGGGACCTTCGTCGCTCGTCTCCCCCCGCGGCTCCTCTAGCCTCCGCAACGGACCGTGTGGGTCCGTTGCGAGGAGCGGAACGGGGAAGGAGGACGACGATGGCGGGGAGCGGTGGCCCCAGGATCACCCGGCGGTCGGCCCTCGGCGTGCTCGCCGGGGCGGCGGCCGGCGTCGCGGCCGGCGCGGCCGGCACGCGCCTG
>DATMBJ010000141.1:0-3904 GCA_035559315.1 Actinomycetota bacterium | reverse complement strand
GGACGATCACGTCGTAGGGGCCGGTGACGTCCTCGGCCTCGGTGACCCCCTTGATCTCGCGGACCTCCTTCGCGACCTGCGCGGCCTTGCCCACCTCGGTCTGGATGAGGATGTACGCCTGGACCACGGTCACCTCCTCCGCTTCGGGCCCCGATGCTAGCCGCCCCCGCGCGCGCCCCGCAAACGACGCGCGCCGGCGGGGCCGCGGGCGGGCGTTTCGTCCGAGGATACCTTCACCTCGAGCTTCCCCGCGCCGATGATGGCGGACATGTCGGCCCCAGGGGGTCGTCCCCCGCTCCGCGTCCTCGTCGTCGAGGACGACGAGCCAGCCCGCGCGGCCCTCGTCGACCTGCTCCGGATCGTGGGGTTCGAGGTCGTCGGCGAGCTTGCCGACGGCGGTGCGGTCGTGGAGGCCGTGGAGCGGCTCTCCCCCGACGTCGTCCTCCTCGACGCGAAGATCCCCACGCTCCCCGGCCCGGAGGTCACCCGCCGGGTCCGGGAGCGGGCGCCGGGTGTGGCGGTGGTGTTCCTCTCCGCCTACGACGACGACCGGCTCCGCGCGGAGGCCCTGGCCGCCGGCGCCGCGGCCTACCTGGTGAAGGGCTGCCCGGCCGAGGAGATCGAGGAGACGCTCCTGCGGGCGGCCGGCCGCGCACCCGAGCCTCCGGAGGCGTAGGCTGGGGGTGGCGCCGCGGGGACGCGGCGCCGGGAGGCTGCCGTGATCTTCGCCGATCGCGTGGAGGCGGGGGAGCGGCTGGCGGTGGCCCTGGCCCGCTACAAGGGCGCCGACGCGGTCGTCCTCGCGATCCCCCGGGGTGGGGTGATCGTGGGCGAGGCCGTGGCCCGGGCCCTGGGGCTCCCCCTCGACGTCGTGGTCCCGCGGAAGATCGGGGCGCCGGGCAACCCCGAGCTCGGCCTCGGCGCGATCGCGCCGGGGGTCCGGGTCCTCGACGAGTGGCTGATCGAGCGGCTGGGGGTCACCGAGGAATACCTGGAGCGGGAGATCGAGGCCGAGGAGCGGGAGATCGAGCGGCGGGAGCGCGTCTACCGGGCCGGCCGGCCGCCGGTCGACGTCGCGGGGAAGGTGGCGATCGTGGTGGACGACGGCGTGGCCACCGGCGGCACTGCGATCGCGGCCCTCCGGTGGGCCCGGGCCCAGGGCGCGGCGCGCGTGGTCCTGGCCGTGCCGGTCGCCCCGCCGGGCTCGGTGCCCAGGCTCGCACGGGAGGCCGACGAGGTCGTGGTGCTCGAGACCCCGGAGCCGTTCTTCGCCGTCGGGGAGTGGTACCGGCGGTTCGACCAGACCACCGACGAGGAGGTCATCGCGGCCCTGGCCCGCGTGGCCCAGGAGGTCGGGCCCTGAGGATGGGCGCGGTGGAGCTCGCCCTGGCGGGCGTCTTCGCCGCGCTAGGGCTGCGGTCGCTCTGGTACTGGGGGCGGCGGCCCTTCGAGGGGACCGACCCCGTCGACCACCTGCTCTACGCCCTGTATCTCACGGGGCGCGTGGGGATGTGGTTCGCGTTCGCGGGCCTGTTCGCGCTCACGGCCCTGGTGGACGCCCCCGGGGGGCGGCCGTTCCTGGACGAGTTCTCGGACCTGCGCTGGTACCTGATGGTGCCGGTCGTCCTCGCCGCGCTCCAGTTCGTGACCGGGCACGCGCTCGGCCGGCGGAGGCCCTGAGCCGGTCCCCCTCCGGGTGGCATCCGTCGCGCGGTCCGGGTCGGCCGGGGACCGGGCGGACGTCAGCCGACGGCCTCGACGATCTCCCGTGAGAGGTGGGGGAACCCCTCGAGGTGCGCGCGCCGCTCGGCCTTGAACCGCTCCACGAACGCCCGGTACTCCTGCATCCGACCCTGCCGCTCGTAGAGCCGGCGGGGCTGGAGCAGCTCGAGGTCGTCGATCCCGGGGACGTCCTCGGCGACCAGGTAGCCGAAGTCCTCGTCCTCGGTCCAGGAGATCGTCCCCTCGGCGATCGCCTTCACGATCGCCGACGAGTGGGGGATCTGCACCTTCTTCGAGCGCTCGTCGTCCTGCCGGCCCCCGACCCGGCCGGTGTTCATCAGGAAGACCTCGATCGGGTGCGAGGCGAGGAGCTCGAGGATGCGGTTGCCCTGGAGCCCGTGGGGCAGCGGGAAGAACGGGTTCGTGCCGGGGACGCGGAGGAACTTCCCCTCCTCGTCCTTCCCGCCGGCCGAGGTGCCGGTGGTCTCGCCCAGCATGAAGTAGGCCGCGGCCTGCACCTGCGAGAGCTTGGCCACCGCCGGGATGATGTTCTCGTTCCAGTTGAGGATCAGGAGGAAGTCGACGGGGCCGACCTCCCGCGCGTCCCGGAACCGACCCAGGGCCTCCATCCCGAACACCGCCCGGCCGTTCTTGGTGTAGGAGGTCTCGAAGAAGTCGACCCTGCCGCGCTCGTCCTGGTAGACGTTCTCGAGGTAGGTGTCGGGCCTGGTCACCGCGTTGTAGATGTTGGGCTCGAAGTTCGGGTCGAGCGAGAACGTCTTCGCGAAGCAGCCGTTCTCGGAGCCGTAGATCTTCCCCCCGTGCATGAGCGCGACGAAGTCGTCCTGGACCGGGAGCGAGTCGTTCTGGGTGGTGAAGGTCGTCGTGGTCTTCCCGGTCCCCGAGAGCCCGATGATCAGGAACACCTTCTCGCCGGCCGGGGTGGGGACCACCTTGCAGCCGGCGTGGAGGGCGAGGCCGCCGCGGTCGTAGACGATCCTGTTCCACATGCGGAGCCCGCCCTTCTTCGACTCCCCGAAGTAGTCGGAGTTGAGCACCCGCGTGACCCCGTTCTCGAGGTCGACCGCGATCACCCGGTCGTCGGGGTACCCGGGGGCGGGGAGGTTCGGGGTGTAGATCACGTGGACCTCGGGCTCGCCCGAGGACCGCGGGAAGTACAGCTTCTGCTGCATGCCGGCGATGTTCGCGTTCGCCTTCTCGATCGTGAGGCGGGCCGCGGTGCGGAACGACGGGTCGTTGCCGATGTAGCCGTCGATCACCAGGAGGTCCTTGTCGCGGAGGTACTCCTCCTGCATCGCGGCGATCCGCTCGTACTCCTCCCGCGGCATCGTCTTCCCGGACGCCGCGGAGGGGTCCTCGGTGACGACGTAGGTGCTGCCGGCGCTGCGAGAGGTCACCCGGGTCTGGACGTTCACGTTCCCGAACTCGGTGATGCGGCAGTTCGGCATCTCCTCGGTGAACTTCCGCAGCTCGGCGGGATCGGGGTTCTCGTACACCGTCCGTTCGACGCTGGTGAGCACGTTCGTCTCCTCGTGTCCGGTCTCGGGGGCCCATCGTCCTCCCCCGGACGAGGCCCTTATCCTACAGGACCGCAGGTCGGGGCCCCTCGCCGGGGTGGCGTGCCTCGGGGGTCGCGGTCGTACGGAGCGATGGAACCGGCCGAGGACCGGCTCGTGGCGGCGATCGCCCGGGTGCTCTCAGGGCCCGGGCCCGAGGTCCGCGTGGGCGTGGGCGACGACGCGGCGGTCCTCGCCTCCCCCCGGGGCGAGCTGCTCCTCACCACCGATCTCCTCGTCGAGGGCGTGCACTTCGACCGCTCGCGGACCGCGGCGCGGGACCTCGGCTGGAAGGCGGTCGCGGTGAACGTCTCGGACGTCGCGGCCATGGCCGGGAGCCCCCGCTACGCGGTGGTGGGGTTGGCGCTGCCGGCCGACGTGGGGGAGCCCTGGGTGGTGGAGCTGTTCGGCGGGATGCGGGCCGCCTGCGACGAACACGCGCTGTGGCTCGTGGGGGGCGACCTCTCCCGCGCCGACCGGGTGGTGATCTCGGTGGCCGTGGCGGGGGAGGCCCCGCCCGGCGCGGCGGTGACCCGGGCCGGCGCGCGCCCCGGCGACCGGGTGGTCGTGACCGGCTCGCTCGGCGCGGCGGCGGGCGGCCTGCG
>DATMBJ010000140.1:0-8317 GCA_035559315.1 Actinomycetota bacterium | reverse complement strand
CGGGCGGCGTCGGGCGCCTGGTCGACGCGCTGGTGGGGGCGGTGGGGCCGGAGCGGCTGCGGCTGGGCGCGGTGGCCCGGGCCATCCGGGCGGAGGGCGCCGGGTACGTGGTGGACGCGGGGGCGGACGGGGCCTTCCCGGCCGACGCCGTCCTCCTGGCGACCCCCGCGTTCGTCGCGGCCGACCTGCTCGGGGGGATCGCCCCGGCGGCGGCCGCCGGCCTCCGGCGGATCCCTTACGTCTCGACGGGGGTCCTGGCCCTGGTCTACCCGGAGGGGACCGGCGAGCGGCTCCCGGAGGCGTCCGGCTTCGTGGTCCCGCGGGGGCGGGCGGCGATGCTCGCCTGCACGTTCCTCTCCAGGAAGTGGCCGGATCGGTCGTTCGGGGGCCGCGCCGTCCTCCGCTGCTTCCTGGGGGGCGCCGGGGCCGAGGACCTCCTGGACGTCCCGGACGACGAGATCGTGGAGGGCGTGGGCCGCCAGCTCGCCGCGGTCCTCGACCTCCCGCCGCTCCCCGAGGCCTGGGCGCTCGTGCGGTGGCCCCGGGCGATGCCCCAGTACGAGGTGGGGCACGCGGAGCTCCTCCGGCGGGTGGCCGAGGACCTCCCGCCCGGTATCTTCGTGGTGGGGCCGGCCTACGGCGGCGCCGGGGTGGCGGACGTGGTGCGCGCCGCGGGCGAGGCCGCGGCGGCGGCCGCGGCTCGTCTCGAGGGACGCGGGGCCCCCGAGCGGACGGAGGGGACGTGGACGACGAGCTGATCTACGCGATGTACCCGGCGTTCCGCGCCACCGGGGAACTGCGGGCGCTCGGCCCCGGCGAGCTCGAGGACGCCGCCCAGGAGATCGAGGAGCTGTTCAAGGAGCGCGCCGACCGCGTGGCGGTCCGGGGCACGTACTCGACCGTGGGGTTCCGGGCCGACGCCGACCTCCTCTGCTGGTGGCACGGGCCCTCGTTGGAGGAGCTCCGGGAGCTCCTCATCGCGTTCCGCCGGACCCGGGCCGGGCGGCGGATGGAGCTCGCCCACCTCTTCCTCGGCGTGACGCGCCCGGCGGAGTTCACCCCCGACCACCGCCCGGCGTTCGTGAAGGGGGAGCCCCCGAAGCCGGTGCTCTGCGTCTACCCGTTCGTCCGGACCGCCGAGTGGTACCTCCTGCCCCGGGAGGAGCGGGCCGCGCTCCTCCGCGAGCACGGGGAGCTCGGGCGGGAGTTCCCCGACGTGCTCGCCAACACGACGAGCGCGTTCGGGCTCGGGGACTGGGAGTGGATCCTGGCGTTCGAGGCCGACACGCCGGACCGGCTGGTGGACTGCATCCGCCGGCTCCGCGAGGCCCGGGCCCGTCTGTACACGAAGGAGGAGGTCCCGTTCGTCACGGGCGTCCGGGCGGACGTCCGGTCGGCGCTCGCCGACATGACGTGAGACGGAGGTACGGGAGCGAAGGAGGGGCGATGCGCGACCTCGCCGCGATGGAGTGCGTGCCGTGCAAGGGAGGGGTGCCGCCGCTCGCGGGGGAGGAGCTCGAGTCCTACCTCGCGGACCTCGACAACGACTGGCGGGTCGTGGACGGGCACCACCTCGAGAAGGAGTACCGGTTCAAGGACTTCCGGGAGGCCCTGGCGTTCACGAACCGTATCGGCGAGCTCGCGGAGTCCGTGGGGCACCACCCCGACATCCACCTGGCCTGGGGGAAGGTGAAGGTCCAGGTGTGGACCCACAAGATCGACGGGCTCCACGAGGCCGACTTCGTCTTCGCCGCCAAGACCGACAGGGAGTTCGAGGCCTTCCAGGCCGAGCGGGGCGCGTGACCCCGGCGGCTGGCGTGGCCCGGGCCGGGGGCGCGTAGCCGTGGAGCCGTGGACGCTCCCGGCCCTGTTCGCCCTCGTCGCCTGGTCCGTCCAGCGGGTCGTGGCCAAGCGGGTGCTGGAGGAGTTCGCCACGGCCCAGTACTACTTCCTCTCGGCCGCGGTCGGCCTCCCCGTCTATCTGCCGGTCCTCGTCCTCGACCCGCCGCCCGCGTCCGCGCTCCCCGGGGCCCTCGCGGTCTCGGCGCTCATGGCCCTCACGTTCTGGGTGACCACCGAGGCCCTCCGGCGGGGGCCGGTGAGCCGGGTCTCGCCGATCACCGGGCTGTCGCCCGCGGTCACGGCGGTCCTGGCGGTGGGGTTCCTGGGCGAGCGGCCAGGCGTCGTGCGCGCCGCCGGGATCGCGGCGGCGGTGGCGGCGGTGACGCTCCTCGGCCGGCGGCCCGCCGAAGGGTCGTCGCCGCGGGGGCCCTGGCTCGGGCTCGCGGTGCTCTCCACCGCGCTCCAGGGGGTGGGGGCGTTCCTCGCCAAGGTCGTGGTCACGCCCGCCGGGCCCTCCGCGCTCCTGGTGACCGGGGCGGCGGTGCAGCTCGCGGTGGGGGCCTGGCTCCTCCGGCGGGAGCGGCTGCCGGTCCCCTCCCTCGCGGGCGGGCTCGCGAGGCTCACGGTCGGGGTGCTGGCGCTCGCGGCGGTCGCCACGGTCGGCTACCTGGTGGCGCTCTCACGGGGCCCGGCGAGCGTGATCGTCCCGCTGGTCGCGACCAGCCCCGCCCTCGGCGGCGTCCTGGGGCTCGTGGTGCTCCGGGAGCGCGCCGGGCCCTCGCAGCTCCTCGGGATGGCGACGGGGCTCGCGGCGGCGGCGCTGCTCGCGGTCCCGGCGTGATGCGGCCGGCAGGGAGCCGCGGCACCTGGAGATCGACCGGGGCCGCGGTCTGTCCGTCGCGAGCCCGAGCCCTGCCGCGACCCTCGCGACGAGCGCCCGCGCGCTCAGGGCTCGGGGGCCGCGCCCGCCGCGGCGTCGAGGACCCGTTCGACCTCGGCATCCCCGTGCGCCGCGCCGAGGAACCACCCCTCGTACCCGGAGGGCGGCAGGTACACGCCCCGCGCGAGCATCGCGTGGAAGAAGCGGGCGTAGCGCCAGTGGTCGGCGGCGCGGGCGTCCTCGAAGTTCCGCACCGGGCCCTCGGAGAAGAAGACGCTCAGGAGCGACCCCTCCCGGTTCACGACGGCTGGGACGCCGGCCTCGGCGAAGGCCCGGGCCAGGCCCTCGGCCAGCCGCGCCGCCCTCGCCTCGAGCCCCGGGTAGGGGTCGAGTCGCTCGGCCAGCTCGAGCGTGGCGAGCCCCGCCGCGACCGCCACCGGGTTCCCCGAGAGCGTCCCGGCCTGGTACACGGGGCCCGAGGGGGCGAGCCGTTCCATGATCTCAGCCCGCCCCCCGAAGCCGGCGAGGGGGAAGCCCCCGCCGAGCACCTTGCCCAGGACCGTGAGGTCGGGCGTCACCCCGAACCGCGCCTGGGCGCCGCCGAGCCCCAGGCGGAAGCCCGTGATCACCTCGTCGAAGACGAGGAGCGCGCCGCTCCCCGCGCAGAGCTCGCGGAGGCCCTCGAGGAACCCCGGGGCGGGGGGGACGACCCCCATGTTCGCCGCCACCGGCTCGACGATGGCGCACGCGATCCGCTCCCCGTGGGCCTCGAACAGGGCGCGGGCCGCCTCCAGGTCGTTGTAGGGAGCGGTGAGGGTGTCGCGGGCCGCACCCTCGGTGACGCCGGGGGAGCCGGGGATCCCGAAGGTGGCCACCCCGGAGCCCGCGCCCTTGGCCAGGAGGGCGTCGGCGTGGCCGTGGTAGCAGCCCTCGAACTTGAGGACGAGGTCCCGGCCGGTGGCGCCCCGCGCCAGGCGGACCGCGGCCATCGCCGCCTCGGTCCCCGAGGAGGTGAGCCGGACCATCTCGACCGAGGGGACGAGCCGGCGGACCCGCTCGGCGAGCTCGACCTCCGCCTCGGTGGGGGCGCCGAAGCTCGTCCCCCGCCGGGCGGCCTCCGCCGCGGCGCGGACGACCTCCTCCCGGGCGTGGCCGAACAGGAGGGCGCCCCAGGACTGGACGAGGTCGACGTAGCGGTTCCCGTCGACGTCGACGAGGTAGGCGCCCTCCCCGCGCGCCACGAACCGGGGCGTCCCTCCGACCGCACCGAACGCCCGGACCGGCGAGTTCACGCCGCCGGGGATCGCCCGCCGGGCGCGCTGGAAGAGCTCCTCGGAGCGGCCCACGCAGCGATGGTAGCGGGCGGGGATCCCAGGGAGACCTGCATCGAGGAGCCGGACGGCAACCGGAAGTGCTTCCCGACCGACGAGGAGACCGTCATCCCCGCCAGGATCGAGGTCGGGGATCTCGTCTCCGTTCGGGTCGCCGGGGGAGGGCCAAGGAAGTAGAGATCGCCACACCTGGGTGAGGGACGTGGCGGTCCCTGAGCGAGTCCGAGTGGGGTCCGCGGCCGAGGCCTGGCTCTCGCGCCCGCACCGTGCACGAGCCGGCTGCTCAGGAACGCGGCGCTGGGAGCAGGCCCAGCTCGCGGAGCGTCCCCACCGGGAGCACGTGGCAGTACGGCTCCTTGCCCGTCTTCTCGTAGTAGCGCTGGTGGTAGTCCTCCGCCGGGTAGAACGCCTCGAACGGTCGGATCTCGGTCGCGATGGGCCGGTCGAAGCGCTCCTGCGCGCGGGCCTTGGAGGCCTCCGCCGTCCGCCGCTGCTCCTCGGAGTGCGTCAGGATGATGCTCCGGTACTGCGTCCCCACGTCCGGGCCCTGGCGGTTGACCTGCGTGGGGTCGTGCATCGTCCAGAACACCTCGAGGAGCTGCTCGTAGCGCACGCGCTCGGGGTCGAACGTGACCTGCACGACCTCGGCGTGGCCCGTGGTGTCGGTGCAGACCAGCTCGTAGCTCGGGTCCGGCACGTGCCCGCCCGCGTAGCCGGATACGACGTCGAGCACCCCCGGGACCTGCCGGAACACCCACTCCACGCCCCAGAAGCAGCCCGCCCCGAACGTCGCCGTCTCCCGTCCCATGGCCCCTCCTTCCACCTCCAGCGTACTCCCGTCGAGCGCGGCGGACCGAGGCACGCGGGATCCCCTGCGTCCCTATGGGGCCCAGCTCGGCCTGAAGGGGCTCCTCCACGGCCTCGGGCTGGGCCCCTGGGGGCACGACCTGCCCAGGCTGGGGGCGCGGGCCGCCGAGGCCGGCATCGAGGTCCCCACCGGGATCCGCGAGGTGCTCGCCCGGCTGGGCCGGCACTACATCCCGCCGCGCTACCCGGACGCGCACGCCTCGGGCCCACCGGGCGAGCACTACACGGAGGCCGACTCGCGGCAGGCGGCGGAGGACGCGCGGGCGGTCCTGGCCTTCGTGGACGGGGCGTGGGAGGCCCTCCGTGGCTGAGGTCCTCGCGGCCCGGCGGCGGGAGCGGCAGCGCCTGATCGGGCTGGCCCGCGACCACGTCCGGCGTCTCTCCGGGCGGATCCCCGTGGTCGCCGCGGCGGTCGCGGGGTCGGTGGCGCGGGGCGACTTCAACGTCTGGAGCGACGTCGACCTGGTGGTGATCTCCGACGAGCTCCCCGCCGGGATCCCCGACCGAGGAGCGCTCCTCGCCGCCGACGCCCCCGCCGGCGTGCAGGTGGTGGGCTACCCGAGGGAGGAGTTCCGCCGGGCGCTCGCGAGGGGCGACCCGCTCGCGACCTCGACGGTCCGGGAGGGCGTGGTGCTCCGGGGCGGACCGTTCTTCCGCGAGGCGGCGCGTGGAACCGACCGGTGAAGGAGCCGCGTGGAAGGCTCGGAGCCGGATGAGGACGTGGGGCGAGGCCTCTCGGTCGGAGGGTCACCCGCCGGCCGGCCAGTGCTCCACGGCGAGCTCGGGCATCGGGAAGTCCTTCGGGTTCCCGGTGGCGAGGCGTCGGACGTCCGCCCGGTGCTGCTCGCGGACCCACGCCTGCCGGATCCTCGTCCCAGGCGTGGCCCGGGTCCGGGATGGCCCCCACCGCGCACGCAGCCTGGCCCACTCGGCGCCGAGGCACCTGCTCGATCCGCGGACGGGCGAGGAGGCGCCCCTAGCCCGAGGCGAGCCAGGCGGCGGCGTCCTTGGCGTGGTAGGTGAGGACGAGGTCGGCCCCGGCTCGGCGGATCGAGGTGAGCAGCTCGAGGACGACCCGCCGTTCGTCGAGCCATCCCTGCATCGCGGCCGCCTTCACCATCGCGTACTCCCCCGAGACGTTGTAGGCGGCCATCGGGAACCCGGTCGCGTCCTTGGCCCGCCGCAGCACGTCCAGGTAGGGGAGGGCCGGCTTCACCATCACGATGTCCGCGCCCTCCTCGATGTCGGCCACGACCTCCCGGACCGCCTCGTCGGCGTTGGCCGGGTCCATCTGGTATCCGGTCCGGTCGCCGAACCGCGGCGCGCACTCCGCCGCCTCCCGGAACGGCCCGTAGAAGCTCGAGGCGAACTTGGCCGCGTAGGCGAGGATCCCGACCCGCTGGAACCCCGCCTCGTCGAGGGCGTCGCGGATCGCCGCCACCTGCCCGTCCATCATCCCCGACGGCCCGACCAGGTCGGCGCCGGCCTCGGCCTGGGCCACCGCGATCCGCCGGTAGCGCTCGAGCGTCGCGTCGTTGTCCACCGAGCCGTCCGGCGCGAGGACGCCGCAGTGCCCGTGGTCCGTGTACTCGTCCAGGCAGAGGTCGGCGATCACGACGTGTTCGGGCCCCAGCTCCTCCCGGAGCACGCGCAGGCCCCGCTGGGCGATCCCCTCGGGGTTCCACGCCTCCGACCCCTCGGGGTCCTTCCGCTCGGGCACCCCGAACAGCATGAACGCGAGGACCCCGCGCTCGGCGATCTCCCGCGCCTCCTTCCGGAGCGAGTCCAGCGTGTGCTGGAACTGCCCCGGCATGGAGGGGACCGGGATGGGCTCGGCGATCCCCTCCTTCACGAACAGGGGCGCGATGAGGTCGGACGGGGCGAGGGAGGTCTCGCGCACGAGCTCCCGCAGCGCGGGCGTGCGCCGGAGCCTCCGCGGCCGGTGCCTCGGGAACGCCACGACCCCAATGATAGGCTGCCGGGCTCAGGGGAGGTCCGGGAGGTGACGGAGGTGGAGGGCGTGAAGAAGGTCTCGCTGGAAGGGCGGGTGCAGGGGCCGTCCACGCCGGGGATGGACCGCTTCACGGCCCTCGCCACCGACCGGCTGTGGGCGGGCGGTGCGCGGACCGAGCCCGGGATGACCTCCGCCTGGCACCACCACGGCGACCATGAGAGCGTGATCTACGTGCTCTCGGGCGCGCTCCGGATGGAGTTCGGTCCGGGCGGGCGGGAGAGCTTCGACGCCGGACCGGGCGACTTCGTCCTCGTCGGCCGGGGGGAGGTCCACCGCGAGAGCAACCCGGGCGCCGAGCCGGCGGACCTCGTGGTCGTGCGCACCGGGAGCGGGGAGTCCGTGGTGAACCTCGACGGTCCCCCTCCCGGGTAGTCAACGCCGGGAGCGGGTCGCCAGCGCTCGCTCCACCGCGTCGGCCAGGGCCTGGAGCGTGTGGGGGCGCGCCACCGCGTGGACCGTGAAGCCCGCCTCGCGGGCCGCGCGGGCGGTGACCGGGCCGATGCAGACGACCTTCGGGTTCCCCCGGGCCGCGCCCAGGAGCCGGACGAAGCCCCGGACCGTCGAGGCGCTGGTGAACGTGACGGCGTCGACCCTGCCGGCGCGGAGCGCGGCCCGGGCCTCGGCGGGGAGCGTCCGCGGGAACCGGGTGCGGTAGGCGTCGACCCGGACCGGCGTCCAGCCCTTGGCCGCGATCGCCTCCTCCAGCCCGGGGGGCGCGACGTCGGCCCGGGCGAGGAGGACCCGTCCCTCCCCGCGGGGGAACGCGCGGGCGAGCGCCTCCGTGGTGAAGGTCCGAGGAACCAGGGCGGGCCGGACGCCCCGCTCCCGGAGCGCCTCCGCCGTCCCCTCGCCGACCGCGGCGACGCGCGCGGGGACCTCGGCGAGGCGCGCGCCGCGCTCGCGGAGCCGTGCGTCGAGGGCCTCCACCCCGTTCCGGCTCGTGAGCACGAGCCACCGGAACCCGCCGTCCAGGAGCTCCTCCAGGGCGCGGTCGAGGCGGTGGGAACGGACCGGGACGACCTCGATGGCCGGGGCCACGATCGCCTCCGCGCCCCGGGCCTCGAGGAGCCGGACGAGCTCCTCCGCTTGCTCGCGGGGTCGCGTCACCAGGACGACCTTCCCGGCGAGGGACCCGCGGCGGGCCGGCACCCTACCCCTCCCCCCGGGCGCGGGCCAGGATCTCGTCCGCCCCCCGCTCCCGGAGCCGCGCCACCACCTCCGCCGCCACCGCCCCCGGGTCCTCGCCCCGGGCGTCGGCCGCGGCCGCGCGGTCCCCGTCGGGGGTGGCGACGATCGCCTCCAGGGACAGCCGGCCGTCGGGTTCCCGCCGGGCCTGCGCGCCGAGGGGGAGCGCGCAGCCCCCGCCCAGAGCCCGCATCACGG
>DATMBJ010000139.1:0-6718 GCA_035559315.1 Actinomycetota bacterium | reverse complement strand
CGACGTCGGCACGTTCCGGGCCTTCGTGGACGTCGCGCTGCGGCGGGCGATCGACGCCGGGTGGACCCCGGGACCCCGGATGGCCTGCGCCGGCGCCTACGTCACGGTCTCCGCGGGCGGCGGGGACATCCCGCCGGTCGCCCCGGACGTGGAGGTCCCCCGGGAGCTCCGGTTCGGGGTCGCCGACTCCGCCGACGAGGTGCGCCGGGCGGTGCGGGAGATCCTCCACCGGGGCGCGGACCTGGTGAAGGTGATCGCCACCGGCGCCGTGATGACCCGGGGCACGGTGCCGGGCGCGCCGGAGTACTCCGAGGCGGAGCTCCGGGCGGCGGTCGAGGAGGCCGCCCTCTACGGTGCCCCCGTCGCCGCCCACGCCCACGGGGCCGAGGGGATCGCGCGGGCGGTGCGCGCCGGGGTCCGCTCGATCGAGCACGGCTCGCTCCTCGACGACCGGGGGATCGAGCTCCTGCTCGAGCGGGGCGCGTTCCTCGTGGCCGACGTCTACAACGGCGACTTCATCGCGGAGGAGGGCCGGCGCCGCGGCTGGCCCGAGGAGATCCTCCGGAAGAACGAGGAGACCACCGAGGCGCAGCGGCGTGGGTTCCGCCGGGCCCTGGAGGCGGGGGTCCGGATCGCGTTCGGGACCGACGCCGGGATCTTCCCCCACGGGTGGAACGCCCGGCAGTTCGCCTCCATGGTCCGGTGCGGGATGACCCCGATGCAGGCGATCCGGTCGGCGACCGCGGTGGCGGCCGAGCTCCTGGGATGGGAGGACCGGGTGGGGAGCCTCGAGGCCGGCCGGTTCGCCGACCTCGTCGCGGTCGCGGCCGACCCCCTGGCGGAGGTGAGCGTCCTCGAGCGGATCCCGTTCGTGATGAAGGGCGGGGCCGTGGTGAAGGACGAGCTGGGGTGAGGGGGAGGGGGCGCGGGGCCCCCTCCCCGCGCCACCCCCTAGTAGCCGGGCCCCGACGGGGCCGGGCCGAGCTGGCCGCGGACCGCCCCGGCCGGGAACCTCCGGTTGTGGACGTTCACGTAGTAGGCGCCGGGATCCGACGCGATCGCATCGATCGCCGCGGCGTCCACGTTCCGGACGCAGCCGGAGACCGACGTGATCGTCTTGGGGATCGGGATCAGGTCCCGGGTGTTGAAGAACGCGACCACGATGTCGCCGGTCTCCCCCTCGGCCCCCCGGTGGATGTGGGCGCCCCAGGGCCCGCGGATCCTGGACCAGCCGAGCTCGAAGCAGACCGTCCCGGCGGCGGGATCCAGGGTCACGGTCGCGGTCCCCGTCCCGTCGTCGTCGCCGGGCCCGGGCACCTCCGCGGCGCCCGTGAGCGTCGCCGAGAGGACGGTCGGGCCCGCCGAGGCCGGGCCGACCACGAGGACCGCCGCCACGAGCGCGGCGACGGCGACGGCCCCCAGGGCCAGGGCTCTCCTTCGCATGCCCCCCTCCTTTCCGCCGTGCGGGCAGTTCCCCTGCGGGCAGGTCCGCGGGTACTACGGGCGGGGGCGGGCGGCGGTTTCCCCCGGGCGGGCGGCGCCGGGGCCGGACGCCGGCGCCCGGCGATGGGGCTCACCGGAGGCCTCCCCGTCCCGCTGCGCGGGCGCCGGCGCGCCGATCGCCGCGCGGACCAGCTCGATGAACTGCTCGATCCGGCGCTGCCTGCGGGCCGGGTCGTCCCGGGCGCGGTGGAAGAGCCCCGGATCCAGCTCCTCGGCCACGATCGCGTCCTGGAACCGCTCGGCGAGCCAGTCCACGATCGAGACCACGAGGTCGAGGTCGAGGTCGTCGCGGACCTCGCCGCGGCGGATCCCGTACTCGACGAAGTCCAGCGTGCCGTACGGATCCTCCGAGAGCAGGAACCGGTTGATGTCGCGCTTGAGGCGGAGGTCGGTCCCGTAGTTGCCGATCAGCGTCACCCGGTTCGGCACCCAGTCCTCCCGGACCAGGTGCTCGGTGCGCTGGAGCCAGTAGCCCAGGACCGCGAAGAACCCGTCCTCGACGACCTCCTCGGGGGCGTCGAGCCACGCGGGGAGGGAGAGGACGGCCCGCTCGTAGCAGGCGAGGAACAGCCCCGACTTGCTCCCGAAGTGCTGGAAGATCGACCCCTTGGCGATCCCGAGCTCGCGGGCGATGTCCTCCACCCGGGTGCCCTGGTAGCCGCGCTCGGCGAAGTGGCGCATGGCGACCTCGACGATCCGCCGCCGCTTCTCCTCGGCTCGCTCGCTGCGTGACCTCTGGTCATCCACCATGGCGGCCCGTCCCTCCCTCTCCCGTTCCCGACGTGGTAGGAAGGCACCCGAGATGCCGGTCGCGCCGTTCGTGACCGATGGTCGAGATTAGGGGGAACGTGGACCCGGGGGCAACCGCCGGTGGCCTCGAGCGGACCCTCCCCCGCGAGGCCTACGTCTCGGAGGCGTTCCACGAGCTCGAGCGGGAGCGGATCTTCCGGGCCGAGTGGTTGTGCGTGGGGCGCGAGGAAGCGCTGGAGCGGCCGGGCGAGTTCCTGGTCGTCGAACCCATCGGGGAGCGGCTGATCGTCGTCCGGGGGAAGGACGGGCGTCTCCGCGCCTTCCACGACGTCTGCCGGCACCGCGGGTCCCGCCTGGTCCTCGACGACCCGCCGCCCTGCGACCGACCGCGGCCCGCCGGGCGGTTCCGCGGATCCATCGTGTGCCCCTACCACGCCTGGACCTACGGCCTCGACGGCCGGCTCCGGAACGCGCCGTTCCTGGACGAGCGCCACGGGCTGCGGAAGGAGGACCTCTCGCTCTACGAGGTGCCCCTCGACGTCTGGGGCGGGTTCGTCTTCGTCCACCTCGGGGGCCATCCCACCCGGTCCCTCGCCGAGCAGCTGGGGCCGATCCCCGCGCGGATCGCCCGCTACCCCCTCGCCCGCCTCCGGACCGCCCGGCGCCTGTCCTACGAGGTCGCGGCGAACTGGAAGGTGATCGTCGAGAACTACAACGAGTGCTACCACTGCGGCCCCGTCCACCCGGAGCTGTGCGAACTGGTCCCCGCGTTCAAGGAGCGCGGGGGCGCCGGGCTGGACTGGGAGCGGGGCGTGCCGCACCGGCGGGGGGCGTGGACGTTCACGTTCACCGGCACCTCGGCCCGCCGGCCGTTCCCCGAGCTCGCGCCCGAGGAACGGGACCGGCACAAGGGCGAGCTCATCTACCCGAACCTGATGGTGAGCCTCTCCCCGGACCACGTCGCGGCGTTCGCCCTGTGGCCGGAGGGACCCACCAGGACCCGGATCGACTGCGACTTCCTCTTCGAGCCCGAGGAGATGCGAAGCCCGGGCTTCGACCCCTCGGACGCGGTCGGCTTCTGGGACCTGGTGAACCGCCAGGACTGGCGGATCTGCGAGGCGGTCCAGGCGGGGATGTCGGCCCGGCCGTTCCGCTTCGGCTACTACGCGCCGATGGAGGACCTCTCGCTCGACATCCGCCGCTACGTCGGGGAGCGGATCCCCGAGCTGGGCGGGGCGGGCCAGCGGGGCGAGCGGACGGACCGACCGGGCTGACCGGGGCCGCCCGAGGCCCCGGCCCGGTCGGCGGGCGCGCGCTCCCCGGTCGGCGCCAGGCGGGCCAGGACCTGGTCGTGGATCCGGCCGTTCGTCGAGACCGCGCTGCCGCCGTGCTCGAGGGGCCGCCCGTCGAGCTGGGTGATGCGCCCGCCG
Source organism: Actinomycetota bacterium (assembly GCA_035559315.1). Classification (GTDB taxonomy): domain Bacteria; phylum Actinomycetota; class UBA4738; order UBA4738; family HRBIN12; genus DATLZM01. The sequence continues at coordinate 3,035 of DATMBJ010000139.1, read as the reverse complement.
GCCTCCTCCACGACGACCTGGATCGCCGCCCAGTCCCAGAGGGCCAGCTCGCGCTCGAACATCGCGTCGGCCGCCCCCCGCGCGACCAGCATGTGGCTCCAGGCGTCGCCGAACCCGCGGGAGCGGCGGGACCCCCGGAGGAGCCCGAGGACCCCCTCGGCCGCCGCACCCGTCAGCCACCCCTCGAGGCTCGAGAACAGGACGAAGGCGTCGGCCAGGCGCTCCGTCGAGGAGACCGAGATGGGCTGGCCGTTCAGGCGGGCGCCGCCCCCCCGGAGCGCCTCGTAGCGCTCCCCGATCCCCGGGAGCGAGACCACCCCGAGCACGACCCGTCCCTCCACCGCCAGCGCGATCAGCGTGGACCAGAGCTGGACGCCGTCGGCGAAGTTCTTCGTCCCGTCGATGGGGTCGACGATCCAGGCCCGGCCCCGGCGCCACCCCTCGAGGCCGCCCCCCTCCTCGCCGACCACCCGGTCCCCCGGGAAGGCCCGGGCCACCTCCTCCCGGACCATCCGCTCGATCGCGAGGTCCGCCTCGGTCACCGGGCTCCGGTCGGCCTTCGCCCGGACCTCGAGGTCCGCCGCCCGGAACCACCGCAGGGCGATCTCGGCCGCCCGGTCGGCCATGGCGTGGGCGAGGGAGAGCTCCCGCTCGAGCACGCCGGGGAGCGTACAGGGTCGCTCGCCCGGAGGTCGGCTAAGCTCGTCGTGGATGGAGACCACGCTCGAGGAGACCGCGAAGCACCGCGTGCGGCTGAAGGTCCAGGTGCCGCCCGAGGAGTTCGGGCGGGACCTGGACGCCGCCTACCGCCGGATCGCCGAGCAGGTCAGGATCCCGGGGTTCCGCAAGGGGAAGGTCCCCCGGAAGGTGATCGACGCCAAGGTGGGGCGGGACGCGGTCCTCGAGGAGTTCCTCTCCGACGCCGTCCCGACCTACTACGAGCGCGCGCTCCGGGAGCACGAGCTGGCCCCGATCGCGAGCCCCGACATCTCCCTCGAGCAGGTCGAGGAGGGCAAGCCGCTGGTCTTCACCGCCGAGGTGGAGGTCCGGCCCCGCCTCACGCTCGAGGGGTACAAGGGGATCCGGGTGGAGCGACCGAGGGTGGAGGTCTCCGAGGCCGAGGTGGACGAGATGGTGGACCGGCTCCGGGACCGGTTCGCCGAGCTCGAGGTGGTCTCCCGGCCCGTCCGGAGGGGCGACTACGTCGTGGCCGACATCCGGGCCACGGTGCACGAGGAGGAGGTCCCCGAGGCCACCCGCCCGGGCTACCTCTACGAGGTGGGGCGGGGGGAGTTCGGCCCCAGGCTCGACGAGGAGCTCGAGGGCAAGCGGGCCGGGGACATCCTCCGGTTCAACCAGGTGCTCCCCGAGGGGTTCGGGGAGCGCGCCGGCCAGGAGGTCTCCTTCACCGTCCTGCTCAAGGAGGTGAAGGCGAAGCGCCTGCCGCCCGCCGACGACGACTTCGCCCGGACCGCCTCGGAGTTCGACACGCTCGAGGAGCTCCGGGCGGACCTGCGGGACAAGCTCCGGGCGGCGAAGGAACGGGAGGCTGACCGGGCCGTGCGGGACCGGGTCCTCCAGGCGCTCGTGGAGCGGGTCGACGTGGAGCTCCCGGAGCGCCTGGTGGACGAGGAGACCGAGCGCCGGGTGGAGGCGGCCAGGGAGCGGGCGGCCCGGATGGGGCTCACGATCGGGGAGGTGCTCGGGGCCCAGGGCTGGGACGAGCTGCGGTTCCGGGCCGACGCGCGGGCCCACGCGGTCCGGGCCATCGTGGCCGACCTCGTGCTCGAGGCCGTGGCCCGGCAGGAGGGGATCCAGGTCACGGCCGAGGAGCTGGGGCGGGAGATCGCGGCGATCGCCGCCTCCCTGGGCCGCGACCCGAAGGAGGTGGCGGCCACCCTGGACCGGACCGGCCAGATCGTGACGCTGGCCGGTGATATCATCCGATCGAAGGCGCTCGACCTGCTGGTGGAGCACGCCGAGATCGCATCGGAGGGCGAAACGCCCGGGCGGGCCCCTGTGGCTGCCGAGGACGACGCTCCCTCCGGACCAACCCCATCGGAGGCAGAACCGTGAACCGGATCGACGACTACCTCGTTCCCGTGGTGATCGAGCAGACGAGCCGCGGCGAGCGCTCGTTCGACATCTACTCGCGGCTCCTCAAGGAGCGGATCGTGTTCCTGGGGACCCCGATCGACGACACCGTCGCGAACCTCGTCATGGCCCAGCTCCTCCACCTGGAGAGCGAGGATCCCGACAAGGACATCCACCTCTACATCAACTCGCCGGGCGGCGAGATCACCGCGCTGTTCGCGATCTACGACACGATGCAGTACATCAAGCCCGACGTCTCCACGATCTGCATGGGCCAGGCGGCGTCGGCGGCCGCGGTGCTGCTCGCGGCCGGCGCGAAGGGGAAGCGGTTCGCGCTGCCCCACGCCCGGATCCTCCTGCACCAGCCCCACGGCGGGGCCCAGGGGCAGGCCGTGGACATCGAGATCCAGGCCCGCGAGATCCTGCGGTACCGGAAGCTCCTGGACGAGATCCTGGCCCGGCACACCGGGCAGCCCCTGGAGAAGGTGTCGAAGGACACCGACCGGGACTTCATCCTGACGGCGGCCGAGGCGAAGGAGTACGGGATCATCGACGACGTGATCACGAGCCGGAAGGAGGTCGCGGCCGAGCTGGCTGCAGCGGCGGCCGGCGGGGTGTAGCATCGGCGCCGGCCGGGGCGGCCCGGCCGGTCGGTTCCCGACGGGGGTGGAACGGCGGCGATGGCGAAGTTCGGCGACTCGGACCTGCTGAAGTGCTCGTTCTGCGGGAAGAGCCAGAAGCAGGTGAAGAAGCTGATCGCCGGCCCCGGCGTGTACATCTGCGACGAGTGCATCGACCTCTGCAACGAGATCATCGAGGAGGAGCTCTCCGAGACCTCCGAGCTCAAGCTCGACGAGCTCCCCAAGCCCGCCGAGATCTACGCGTTCCTCGATGACTACGTGATCGGCCAGGAGCAGGCGAAGAAGGTCCTCTCGGTCGCG
>DATMBJ010000138.1:0-1066 GCA_035559315.1 Actinomycetota bacterium | reverse complement strand
TGCAGATGGGTCTACAACCAGATGATAGAAAAGATACGAAAAGAGGGATTCCAGACAAGAAACGATCTTAACTACTTTCTCACAGAACTAAAAGAATCAGAACCATGGCTCTACTCGTATCACTCCAAGATGTTGCAGATGGTATCAACACAAATCGATGGAGCACAAAAATCACTAATAGAGTTGCAAAAAAACGGACATAAAACGGGAGATTTGAAATTTGCCAGATTTTCAGAATACAATACAATATCGTACAACCAGTCAGGATTTGCAATCAAGGATGGCTTTCTATATCTATCCAGGATAGGCAAAATCAAAATCATACAGCACAGAGACATACCACAGAACCACACCATCAAACAGATCACCATATCAAAATCAAAGACTGGAAAATGGCACGCCTGTGTTGTGCTGGATGTCGATGCGATTCTACCAAAGATCAGCCTGAGCAAATCAGTTGGAATCGATGTGGGAATCAAAAAATTTGCATATGATTCTGATGGTTTTGCAACACCAAATCCACTAAATCTTCAAAAAATGCTAAAACCACTGGCAAGGGCTCAGAGAAAAATATCAAGAAGGCAAAAGGGTTCAAACAACTACAAAAAAGCACTCAAATGGTACCAGATAATACACGAAAGAATCAGAAACCGCAGAAGGGACTTTGTGCACAAGCTGTCAACTATATATGCAAAAAAATACGATTTCGTGTTTGTTGAAAAATTGCAAAAACTCAACATGGTAAAGAATCACAGGCTTGCAAGAAACATTCTGGATTCTGGATGGGGCACATTTACCAGCATCCTGGACTACAAGACCGTCTTTGTTGAGGTTCCTGCAAAAAACACCACTGTGGACCATTCCAGATGTGGACACCCAGTACCAAAATCATTAGCAGTCAGGACTCACAGGTGTGATGTATGTGGACTGGTTCTGGACAGGGACCACAATGCGGCAATCAACATTTTGAAAAAAGGATTTGAGATTTTTTGCCTACCGTGGGAACCACGGGAAGTTACGCCTGCAGAGATCTCGGTGAGGTCGATGAAGCAGGAAGAGGCTGCCG
>DATMBJ010000137.1:0-23898 GCA_035559315.1 Actinomycetota bacterium | reverse complement strand
TTGTGGTGGCCGCCGCCATCGCCCTGGTGCCGGGGAGGCCCGCGGCCGCCCAGGGGGCGGTGACCCTCGAGGCGTCGCCGACCGTCGTCACCTACGGGGGGACGGTGCGGCTCACCGGCGCCATCGACCCGCCGGCCCCCGGGCAGGTGGTGCGGGTGGTGGGCGCGGACGGCGCGGCCCTCGGCCAGGCCACGACCGACGCCGCCGGCGCGTTCGGGTTCGGGTTCGTCCCCGCGGCGAACGCGCTGGTCCACGCGGAGTGGGGCGGGGCGGCGAGCGCGCCCGTGGCGATCGGCGTCCGCCCCGCGGTGACGGCGGCCCTCGGCGACGTGCGCCTGTTCGACCGGGCTCAGGTCCGGGTGAGCGTCCAACCGGCGCACCCGGGACTCGCCGTCGTCGTCGAGCTCCGGCGGTCCGGGCGCGTCGTGGTCAGCCGGCGGGCGAGCCTGGACGAGGACGGGGAGGTGCGGGCGTCCTTCCGCGTGCCGCTCCCCGGGCGCTACCGGGCCGTGGTGCGGTTCCCGGGCGACGAGGACCACCTCCCGGCCCGCGGGGCGAGCCCGCCCCGCTCGACCCCCCTCCCCTCCCTCGCCGTGGGCGACGAGGGCCCGGCGGTCCGCGCGCTCGAACGACGTCTGGTCGAGCTGCGCTACCACCTCCCGGGCGTGGACGAGCGCTTCGGGGTCCCCACCGCCGACGCCGTGATGGCCTTCACGAAGGTCCAGGGGATGCGGCGGCGCGGAACCGTGGACGCGGCGGTCTGGCGGGCGCTCGCCGACCCCCGCCGGCCCCGGCCCCGCTTCGACGACCCCGGCCGCCACGTGGAGGTCGACCAGACCCGGCAGGTCCTGCTCCTGGTGGAGGACGGCGAGGTGGCCGCGATCCTCCACGTCTCCACGGGCGCGGGCGGCGCCACGCGCGACGGCGCGTTCCGCGTGTACCGGAAGCTCGCCGGCTACAGCCCCAACCGCCTCTACTACCCGAGCTACTTCGACGGGCTCCGGGCGATCCACGGGTGGCCGGAGGTCCCCCCCTACCCGGCGAGCCACGGCTGCGTCCGGGTCCCGATGTGGAGCGCGACCTGGATCCACCGCCTCCTGCCGCTGGGGACCCGGGTGGCCATCTACCACTCCTGACCGGGGCCCGGCTCCTTCTGACGGGGACTAGTCCATGAGGGACTAGTCGAGGGGTCCCACCGCGGCCTCGGCGGCGGCCGCGAGCGCGCCCGAGCGCACGAGCTCGACGGCGGCCTCGACGTCCGGCCCGAGCTCCCGGTCCTCCTCGAGGAACGGGACCCGGGCCCGGAGCGCGTCCCGGGCCGCCGCGGTCCCCGGCGCCGCCAGGAGCGGCGCGCGGAGGTCGAGCGCCTGGGCGGCGGCGAGGGCCTCGATCGCCACCACGACCTCGGCGTTCGCCACGACCGCCCGGAGGTGCCGGGCCGCCGTCATCCCCATGCTCACGTGGTCCTCCTGGCCGGCGGAGGAGGGGATCGAGTCCACCGACGCCGGGTGGGCGAGGGCCTTCGACTCCGAGACCAGCGAGGCCGCCGTGTACTGGGCGAGCATGAAGCCCGAGTTCAGGCCGCCCTCCCGGACCAGGAACGCCGGGAGCCCGTTGCTCGCGCGGGGGTCCAGGAGCCGGTACAGGCGCCGCTCGGAGATCCCCGCGACGCCCACGAGCGCGAGGGCCAGCGCGTCCATCGGCACGGCCAGCGGCTGGCCGTGGAAGTTCCCCCCGGAGAGGACCTCGCCGTCCTCGGCCAGGACGACCGGGTTGTCCGAGACCGAGCCCAGCTCGACCTCGAGCGCCGCCCGCGCGTAGGCGAGCGCGTCCCGCGCGGCGCCGTGGACCTGGGGCGCGCACCGCAGCGAGTACGCGTCCTGGACGAGGTGCGTGCTCTCCCGGTGGGAGGCGACGATCCCGCTCCCCGCGAGCAGCCGGCGGAGGTTCGCCGCCGACGCCGCCTGGCCCGGGTGCGGCCGGAGCCGGTGGAGCCGCTCGTCGAAGGGCCGGTCGGTCCCGAGCGCGGCCTCGATCGTCATCGCCGCCGCCACGTCCGCGGCCCGCAGCAGCCCCCCGGCCCGGGCCGCCGCCAGCGCGCCCACGGCGAGCATCCCCTGGGTGCCGTTCACCAGGGCCAGCCCCTCCTTGGCCTCGAGCGCGATGGGGGGGAGGCCGGCCCGAGCCATGGCCTCCCCCGCGGGGACCGGCCGCCCGTCCGGGTCGAGGACCGCGCCCCGGCCGAGGAGCGGGAGCGCGAGGTGGGCGAGGGGCGCGAGGTCGCCCGAGGCCCCGAGCGAGCCCTGCTCCGGCACCGCCGGGACCAGGTCCCGGTTCAGGAGCTCCACCATCCGCTCCACCAGCAGCGGACGGACCCCTGAGCGCCCCAGGGCCAGGACGTGGGCCCGGAGGAACAGCATCGCCCGGGCCTCCTCGCGCGCGAGGAGCGGCCCGACCGCCGTGGCGTGGGAGCGCACGATCCGCTCCTGGAGCAGGGCCGCGGCCCGGGGCTCGATCCGGACGTCGGCCAGGGCCCCGAACCCGGTGGTCACGCCGTAGACGGTCTCGCCGGCCCGGACCTTCTCCTCGACGACGGCCCGGGAGGCCTCCATCCGGGCCCGCGCCTCGGGCCCGAGCTCCACCGCCGCGCCGCGGGCCACCGCGACCACGTCCTCGAGCGAGATCCGCTCCCCGAGGCGAACGGCCACGGCGCGAAGGCTACACCCCGGCCCCGGCGGCCGGGTGTGGTAGGAACCCCGCGTGAGGATCGTCCGGGCCGAGCTCGTCTTCGCCGAGGACCGCTGGCGGCGGCGACACGCGTTCGCCGTGGAGGACGGAGCGATCCTCGCCACCGGGGCCCCGGAGGAGCTCGCGCGCCGCTTCCCCGACCGGCCCGTCGAGGACTGGGGGGACGTGGCCGTCCTCCCCGGCTGCGTGAACGGCCACGACCACTCGTTCCAGGTGCTGCTCCGCGGGCTCGGGGACGACCTCGCGTTCCACCGCTGGCGGGACCGGGTGCTGTACCCGTTCTCCGAGCGGCTCGACCGGAGGGCGATCCGGGCCGGCGCGCTCCTCGACCTCGCCGAGCTCGCGCGGGCCGGGGTCACGACCGTCGTGGACTTCTTCTACCTCCACGACCGCGGGAACGGGAACGACCTCGCGGTGGTCGAGGCGGCGCGGGAGATCGGGATCCGGCTCGTGCTCGCGCGGTCGATGTACGACTGGGCCGGGGCGCCGGCCCGCTACCTCGAGACGCCGGAGGAGGCGGTCCGGAACTTCCGGGCGCTCCACGAGGAGCTCCGGGGCGACCCCCTCGCCGTCTGCCAGCCGGCGCCGCACTCGATCCACGGCGCGAGCCCGGAGATGATCCGGGCCGGGGCGGACCTCGCCGCCGAGCTCGGCCTGCCCTTCCACATCCACGTGGCCGAGGGGCGGTACGAGCGGGAGATGGCGCTCGAACGGTACGGGCGCTCGCCGGTCGGGTTCCTCGACTCGCTCGGCGTCCTCTCGGAGCGGACCGTGGCGGTCCACTGCGTGTGGGTGGACCAGGAGGACCTGGCGGTCCTGGCCGAGCGCGGGGTCCGGGTGGTCCACAACCCGAGCGCGAACGCGTTCCTCGGCGACGGCGTGGCGCCCCTCCGGGACATGCTCGCCCGCGGGATCCCGGTCTGCCTGGGCACCGACGGGGGGTGCACGAACAGCCGGCGGAGCGTGTTCGAGGAGATGCGGATGGCCGCGCTCCTCGCGAAGGCCCGCGACGCGGACGCCGAGGCGGTCACGGCGGAACAGGTCCTCCTCGCCGGCACGGCCCGGGGCGGGGAGATGCTCGGGCTCCCCGTGGGGCGGATCGCGGCGGGCTACCTCGCCGACCTCGTCGTGCTCGACCTCGAGGCGCTCTCCCTCCAGCCCGCCGGGACCGCCGAGAGGCAGGTGGTCTACGCGATGCAGCCCGAGGCGATCCGGCGGGTGCTGGTCGGCGGCGAGCCGATCGTCGAGGACGGCCGGCCGGTCCGGGTCGACGAGGACGCGATCCGGGCCGAGGTGGCGCGGGTCACGGCGGGCTGGGCCCCGCCCCCCCGGTAGCCTGCCCTTCCGCGCCGGTCGCCTCCCGCCCGGCGCCGGCCTCCCCGGCGGCCGCCGGCTCCTCCGCGAGCTCCCGCAGCGGGACGATCTCGCAGTCGGCGAGGGGGTACTGGTGCGGCCCGTAGGTGACGAGCGCACGGCCGGCCCTGGCCGCCGTGGCTTGGATGATCCCGGCGAAGAAGTCGGTCCGGTACCCCTCGTCGAAGCAGCGGACCAGGTAGTCGCCGGCGGCGCGAGCGGTCGCCGCGTCGAGCGGGAGCACCTCGACCCCCTCGAGCTCCTCCTCGGCCCGGCGGAACTCCTCCGGCAGGAGCGCCCTGCGGAGCTCGAGGATCGTGATCGAGGCCACCGCCAGGTCGCCCCGCTCCCGCAGACGACGGAGCACCCGGGGCGCCTCGTGGAGGCCTCGGACCGCCCAGATCAGGACCACGGTGTCGAGGAGGTACCGCATGGCCGCGCGCTAGAGTAACGGGACGCGATGGAGGAGCTGCGCGAGGAACCCCGTCGGGGCACCGGGACCGCGACCGAGCAGGAGCCCCGGACCGACCACCGGCTGGACGAGGGCGACCACGACCGCTTCGCCCACTACGTGGAGAAGCGGAAGCTGGCCGAGGCCTACGTGCTCGGCACCCCGGTGGTCGCCCTCTGCGGGAAGGTCTGGGTGCCCTCCCGAGACCCCGAGCGGTTCCCGGTCTGCCCGGAGTGCAAGCGGCTCTACGACCTCGGGCCGGAGGGCCGCCGCCGGGAGTGGGAGGAGCGCTTCCGCCGCGAGGCCTCGAACTGACCCCCCCGCGAGGCCAGCCGGGGCGGGGCGACCGCCTCCCCGGGTCGGCGCTGGCCGGCGCGAGCGCCTCCCCGCATCAGCGGCGGCCGAGCGCCTCCTCCAGCCGGTCGAGGAACCCGACCTGCCCGGGGAGGAGCTTCCGCCGGGCCTCCTCGAGCCCGAACCACCCGGCGCGGTCCACCTCGGGGAACCTCCGGACCCGGCCCGAGCGCGGGGGCCACTCCATCTCGAACGTGTTGCTCCGGACCTCCGCCACGTCGAGGTCCCCCTCGAGGGCCCAGGCCGAGACCCGCTTCCCGCCGGGCTGGCGGAGCTCGCCGAGCGGGACCGGCCGGCCCGGGGGCGGGTCCTGCCCGAGCTCCTCGCGGAACTCCCGACGGGCCACCGCGAGGGGGTCCTCGTCGGGCCCGTGCTCGCCCTTGGGGATCGACCACGCGCCGTCGTCGCGGCGCGCCCACAGCGGCCCGCCGGGGTGGACCAGGAGGACCTCGACGCCCCCCGGCCCCCTCCGGTAGAGGAGCAGGCCCGCGGAGAGCTTCGGCATCGGCCCCCGCGCCGGCTACCCCAGCCACGGGAGGCGGATGCCGCGCTCCCGCGCCACCTCGATCGCGCGGTCGTAGCCGGCGTCGGCGTGGCGGATCACGCCGAGCCCGGGGTCGGTCGTGAGGACCCGCTCCAGGCGCTCCGCGGCCTCGTCGGTGCCGTCGGCCACCACGACCATCCCGGCGTGGAGCGAGTAGCCGATCCCCACCCCGCCGCCGTGGTGGACGGCCACCCAGTGGGCCCCGGCGGCGGCGTTCAGGAGCGCGTTCAGCACCGGCCAGTCCGCGATCGCGTCGCTCCCGTCCCGCATCCCCTCGGTCTCCCGGTAGGGGCTCGCCACGCTCCCCGCGTCGAGGTGGTCGCGGCCGATCACGATCGGCGCGGAGACCTCGCCCCGGCGGACCATCTCGTTGAACCGCAGGCCGGCCGCGGCCCGCTCGCCGTAGCCGAGCCAGCAGATCCGGGCCGGGAGCCCCTGGAAGCGGACGTGCTCCTCGGCCATCCGCAGCCACCGGTGGAGCCGCTCGTTCCCCGGGAACAGCTCCATCACCGCCCGGTCGGTGGCGAGGATGTCGGCGGGGTCCCCGGAGAGCGCCACCCAGCGGAACGGCCCCTTGCCCTCGAAGAACATGGGGCGGATGAAGGCCGGGACGAACCCGGGGTAGGAGAAGGCCCGCTCGAACCCGCCCTCGCGCGCCCCGGCCCGGAGGTTGTTCCCGTAGTCGAACACCACCGCGCCGGCGTCGCCGAACCCGACCATCGCCTCGCACTGCGCGGCCATCGAGGCGTAGGCCCGGGCCACGTAGCCCTCGGGGTCGCGGGCCCGGAGCTCGGCCGCCTCCTCGAGGGTGAGCCCCGCCGGGACGTAGCCGCCGAGGGGGTCGTGGGCGCTGGTCTGATCGGTCACGACGTCGGGCCGGAACCCCCGGCGGAGCAGCTCGGGGTGGGTCTCGGCGGCGTTCCCGAGGAGCCCGACCGAGAGGGGCTCGCCCGCCGCCCGGGCCTCCTCGACCCACCGGAGCGCCTCGTCCAGGTCGTCGGTCTCCCGGTCCAGGTACCCGGTCTTGATCCGCCGCTCGATCCGGGCCGGGTCCACCTCGACGCAGAGGGCCACCCCCTCGTTCATGGTGACGGCGAGCGGCTGCGCGCCGCCCATGCCCCCCAGCCCGGCGGTGAGCACCACCCGGCCCCGGAGCGAGCCCCCGAAGCGCTGCGACGCGCACTCCGCGAGGGTCTCGTACGTGCCCTGGAGGATCCCCTGGGTGCCGATGTAGATCCAGGACCCCGCCGTCATCTGCCCGAACATCGTGAGGCCGCGCGCCTCGAGCTCGCGGAACGTCTCGAGGGTCGCCCACCGCGGGACCAGGAGGGAGTTGGCGATCAGCACCCGCGGGGCCATCCGGTGGGTCCGGAACACGCCCACCGGCTTCCCCGACTGCACGAGCAGCGTCTCGTCGTCGCCCAGCTCCCGGAGGCACCGGACGATCGCGTCGAAGCTCGCCCAGTCCCGGGCCGCCTTCCCGGTGCCGCCGTACACCACGAGGTCCTGGGGGCGCTCCGCGACCTCCGGATCGAGGTTGTTCATGAGCATCCGGAGGGCGGCCTCCTGGGGCCACCCCCGGCACGAGCGCTCGGGGCCCCGGGGGGCCCGGACCTCGCGCGGGCCGGCTCCCACGGCCCGATGATACGCCCGGCCCGGACGATCGCACCGTCGGCGGCGACCAGGGCTCCCGTGATGCGCGCATGGGCCGGGAGCCGGACCGGGGGAGCGGGCGTCGATCGGCGTTCGGGGGTTCTTCCTCGCGGAACCGGTCCCCCTCCCCGGCGCGTGATGGGAGCACGGGCAGCGCCGCTCATCGGCGTATGCTCAAGGAACGGCCCCCACCGCCCGATGCTCCGGGGGACGACATGGAACGCATCCGGGTCCTCATCGCCGACGACGAGGCGGCCGTCCGGGAAGCCATCGCCGACCTGATCTCCTCCGACCCCGACATGGAGGTGGCCGGCACCGCCAAGGACGCCGACGAGGCGATCGCGGTGGCCCGCGAGCTGCGGCCCGACGTCGCGCTGATCGACGTGAAGATGCCGGGCGGCGGCGGGCCGCGCGCGGCCAAGGAGATCCGGGAGGTCTCTCCCCAGACCCACGTGGTGGCGCTCTCCGCGTACGAGGACCGGCGGACCGTGCTCGAGATGCTCCGCGCCGGGGTCGTCGGCTACGTCGTGAAGGGCACCTCCGCCGAGGAGATCCTCTACACGATCCGCCGCTCGATGCGGGGCCAGGGAAGCCTCTCGGTGGAGGTCACGGCCGACGTGATCCACGAGCTGGCGTCGCTCCTCGAGCGCTCGGAGACCCTGGCCCGGGAGCTGCAGGAGCTGAACCGGACGAAGAGCGAGCTGATCCAGATCCTCTCCCACGAGCTGTTCACGCCGATCACCACGATCCAGGGCTTCGCGATGACCGTGGCCGAGCACGGCGACCGGCTCTCGCGCGAGGAGATCGGGGCCCTGGCGGAGGGGGTCGCGCGGGCCAGCGACCGGATCCGCCGCCTGGTGGGGAACCTGGCGGCCGCCGCCCGCCTCGACCGGGAGGGCGTCGAGTTCTCCACCCGGCCGGTGTCAATCGGGGCGGTCGTCGAACGGGCCGTCGCGGAGTTCCAGCGGGACCGGGGGCGGATCCGCCTGCCCGAGGGCGACGCGTGGGCCGCGGCCCGGGTCTGGGCCGACGTGGAGCTCGCGGCCCGGGCGCTGGTCGTGGTCCTGGAGAACGCCCTGGCGTTCTCCCCCGACGACGAACCGGTCGAGGTCGCCGTCTCGGCGCGGGGCGGCGAGGTCGAGCTCGCCGTCGCCGACCGCGGCCCGGGCGTCCCGGAGGCCATGCGGGAGCGGATCTTCGAGGCCTTCACCCAGACCGACTCCAGCACCACCCGGAGCCACGAGGGCCTCGGGATCGGGCTGTACCTCGCCCGCCGGATCATGCGCGCCCACGGCGGCACCATCGGGGTCGGGGACCGCGAGGGCGGGGGCAGCGTGTTCGTCCTCTCGTTCCCGGCGCTCGACGGACCGGACCCGATGCCGGCGGACGCGCGGGCCCTCGCCGAAGGGTAGGGCGCCTCAGCGGGGGGTCAGCCCGCGCGGCGGTCCACCGCCCAGGAGGAGCCCTCGGAGTTCCGCTTCGTGTAGGCCTTCATCTCGGCCGCCACCGCCACGGCCTCCGCGAAGTGCGCGAACCGGCGCCGGGCGGTGCTCGCGACCCCGATCGAGATCGAGAGCAGCGGGAACCGGCGGACCTCGCCCCGGCGGTCCGGGACCTCGATGAAGCCCCGCGCGCGGTCCCTGGGGTCGTAGAGCTCGGGCGCCTCCGCGTCGAACCGCTCCACGATCCGCTGGGCCAGCGGCGCGGCGAGGTCGGGCGGGACCAGCGCGACGAAGTCGTCGCCGCCGACGTGCCCGACGAAGGCGCCCGGGCCGGCCACCTCCTCCGCCGCCGCCTGGATGATCCGCGCGGTGGTGCGGATCACCTCGTCCCCCCGCAGGAAGCCGTAGTGGTCGTTGTAGGCCTTGAAGTGGTCGAGGTCGGCGTAGAGCAGCGCGAAGTCGCGCCCCTCCCGCACCCGGGCCTCGATCTCCTCCTCGATCCGGACGTTCCCGGGGAGGCCGGTGAGGGGCGACTGGGCGCGCATCTCCCGGGCCCTGCGGATCACGCGCCGGATCCTCGCGACCAGCTCCGCCACGTCGAAGGGCTTGACGAGGTAGTCGTCGGCCCCAGCCGCCAGCCCCTCGACCTTGTCCGCCGAGAGCGCGCGGGCCGTGAGCATGATCACGGGCACGCCGGCGGTGCGGGGGTCGGCCCGGAGCCGCCGGGTGAGCTCGAACCCGTCCAGGGTCGGCATCATGACGTCGGCCAGGACGAGGTCGGGCCGCTCCTCGAGGGCCCGGGCCAGGCCCTCGGCGCCGTCGGAGGCCGTCCGGACCACGAAACCCGAGGCGCGGAGCTCGATCTCGAGGAGCCGCAGGATGAAGGGGTCGTCGTCGACGACCAGGATCGTCGCGCCCCCGGGCTCTCCCGCCACGGTCCCCGCCCCCTCGCCCGGGCCCTCCCCGTCCCTCGCGTCCGTCACCCGGCCGCCCCGCCCTCCGACCCCCGCCCGTCCGTCGCTCCGCCGGCCCGCCGGTCGATCGCGTACGAGGACCCCGGGGTCCGCTTGGCCAGGTTCTTGAGCTCGGTGGCCACGGCCACGGCCTCCGCCCGGTGCGTGAAGCGGCGGACCGCGGTGGTCGCGATCCCGATGGAGATCGAGAGCAGCGGGAACCGCCGGAGCTCGCCGCGCCGGTCCTCCGCCTCGATGAAGCCGCGCCCGCGGTCCTCGGGCTCGTAGAGCTCCGGCGCCACGCGGTCGAACCGCGCGATCACCTCCTCGGCCACCCGCTGGGCGAGCGCCGGGTCCGTGAGCACCACGAAGTCGTCGCCGCCGATGTGGCCGACGAAGGTGGTCGGGCCCCCCACCTCGCGGGCGGCCTCCCGGATCGCCCCGGCGGTCGCCCGGAGCGCCTCGTCCCCCCGGACGAACCCGTACCGGTCGCTGTAGGCCTTGAAGTCGTCCAGGTCGAGGTAGAGGAGGGCGAACGGCTCGCCGCGGTCGATGCGGGCCTGGATCTCCTCCTCGATCCGGACGTTGCCGGGGAGCCCGGTGAGCGGCGAGCGCTCGGAGAGGTAGCGGGCGCGCCGCAGCGCCCCGCGGATCCGGGCCCGGAGCTCCTCCGACTCGAAGGGCTTGACGATGTAGTCGTCGGCCCCGGCGGTGAGCCCCTCGAGCTTGTCCGCGGACAGCCCCCGCGCGGTGAGGAGGATGATCGAGACGGCCTCCGTCCGGGGGTCGGCCCGGAGGCGGCGGACCAGCTCGTAGCCGTCCATCCTCGGCATCATCACGTCGGCCAGCACCAGGTCCGGGCAGCGGTCGAGCGCCATCCGGAGCCCCTCCTCGCCGTCCGCCGCCGTGCGCACCTCGTACCCCTCCGCCTCCAGCTCCAGCGCGAGCAGGCGCGAGATGAACGGGTCGTCCTCGACGACGAGGATCGACCCGCTCGGACGCTCCCCCGCTCCCTCCTCCCGTCCGGGTGCCGTGGCCGGCCTCCTCACCGCCTCCGCGGCCGGAGGATAGCCCAGGAGCGCCCGCCGGACCGCGCCCGCCCGGGTGTGGGACGATAGGCGCGTCGGAAGCGGAGGGACGGCCGTGGAGGTCCTCGACTCGATCCTGGATGCGGTGGGGCGGACGCCCCTCGTCCGGCTGCGGCGGGTGACCCGCGGCCTCCGACCCCGGATCGTCGCCAAGCTGGAGCTGCTGAACCCGGGCGGCTCGGTCAAGGACCGGATCGGCCTCCGGATGATCGAGGCCGCCGAGCGGGCCGGCCTGCTCCGTCCCGGCGGCACGATCGTCGAGCCCACCTCGGGCAACACCGGCCACGGCCTGGCGATCGCCGCGGCCATCAAGGGCTACCGGTGCATCTTCGTGATGCCGGACAAGATGAGCCAGGAGAAGATCTCGCTGCTCCGGGCCTACGGGGCGGAGGTCGTGATCTGCCCCACGGCGGTCCCGCCCGAGCACCCCGAGAGCTACTACCGGGTGGCCGACCGCCTCACCGAGCAGATCCCGGGGGCCTTCCAGCCGAACCAGTACCACAACCAGGAGAACCCTCGGGCCCACTACGAGACCACCGGGCCCGAGATCTGGGAGCAGACCCAGGGGGAGATCGACGTCCTGGTGGCCGGGGTGGGGACCGGCGGCACGATCACGGGGACCGCCCGCTACCTCAAGGAGCGGAAGCCCGACCTCCTGGTCGTGGGGGCCGACCCCGAGGGCTCGCTCTACTCGGCGTCCCCGGGGGAGGAGGCCCGCCCCTACCTCGTGGAGGGGATCGGCGAGGACTTCTGGCCCGAGACCTTCGACCCCTCGGTCGTCGACCGGTGGGAGCGGGTCTCGGACCGCGACTCGTTCCGCTGGGCCCGTCGGATCACGCGGGAGGAGGGGATCCTGGTCGGGGGATCCTCGGGGACCGCGATGGAGGCCGCCGTCCGGGTGGCGCGCGACCTCGACGAGGACGCCGTGGTGGTCGTGATCTTCCCCGACACCGGGCGGAACTACCTCTCCAAGCTGTACTCGGACAGCTGGCTCCTCCAGTACGGGATGCTCGAGCGCCCCGCGCCGGTGCGCCTGCGGGAGGTGCTCGCGGCCAAGCGGAGCGGGATCCCCCCGGTCGTCACGGTGCGGGCCCACGAGAAGGTCCGCCAGGCGATCGACCGGCTCGAGGAGTACGGGATCTCCCAGGCGCCGGTGGTCCGGGACGGCGCGGAGAACGTGACCGACGTGGTGGGCTCGATCCAGGAGCGGGCGCTCCTCGACCGGATCTTCCGCGACCCCGACGCGCTCCAGGCCGACGTGGCCGAGGTGATGGGCCCGCCGATCCCCATGCTCGACGTCGACGCGCCGGTGGAGGAGGCCTTCGCCGAGCTCCAGGAGCACCCCGCGGTGCTCGTGGTGGAGGGCGGGAAGATCGTCGGCGTGCTCGCCCGGAGCGACCTCCTCGAGTTCCTCGCCCACCGGACCGTCCCCTGACCCCGCGGTGCGCGCGCTCGGGATCGACGTCGGCGACGACCGGAAGGGGTTCGACCTCGTCCTGCTGGACGAGCGCCTGGTACCCCTGGCCCGCCACCGACGGGTCCGCCTCGACCAGCTCGGGGAGGTCGTGCGGAGCCTCCGCCCGGACGTGGTGGCGATCGACTCGCCGCCGGCCTGGACCCCGGATGGAGCCACCTCGCGCCTCACCGAGCGGGAGATCGCGGCCCTCGGGATCCGCTGCTTCCGGACCCCGTGCGCGGCGGTGGGGCGCGAGCACCCCTTCTACGGGTGGATGCGGAACGGGATCGCGGCCTTCGCGGCCGTGGCCCGGGTCGGGTACCCGCGGTTCCGGGGAGGGGATCCCCGGGGCACCGCGCTCGAGGTCTTCCCCCACGGCTCCGCGGTGGTCCTCGCCGGTTGCCTCCCGCCCCGGCGGGTGAACAAGCGGGCCTGGCGGGCCGAGGTGCTCCGGATGGCCGGGGTGGCGGTGCGGGAGCTCTCCTCCCTGGACCAGGTGGACGCCGCCCTGGCCGCGCTCACCGGCCTCCACGCCCTGCGGGGCGAGTTCTTCGCGCCGGGCGACCCGCGGGAGGGGCTGATCGTGCTGCCCCGGCGGACGATCCCGGCCCGCTTCCCCCGGGCCGTCCTCCGGCCGCGGGAGGGCGTGCAGGGCTGGTTCTTCCGGCCCTGCGGCTGCGGGGACCCGGGCTGCACCGCGCTCACCCGTTCGGAGTTCGCCCCCGGCCACGACGCGAAGCGGAAGGCGCGGCTCTGGAGGCTCGCCCGCGACGGCCAGGAGGCTCTGGAGGAGCTCCGCCGCCGCGGCTGGGAGCTCCCGCCGGAGCTCTCGTGACGGGAGGGAGGTCGGAGGCATGAGGTTCGAGACGCGCGCGATCCACGTGGGGCAGGAGCCGGAGCCGGCCTACGGGGCGGTGAACGTCCCAATCTACCAGACCTCGACCTACGCGCAGCCCGACGTGGGGAAGCCGATCCGCTACGACTACGCCCGCGGGGGGAACCCCACCCGCGAGGCCCTCCAGACCGTCCTGGCCTCCCTCGAGGGCGGCCGGCACGCGCTCTGCTTCGCCTCCGGGCTCGCCGCCGAGGCCACGCTCCTGCTCACGCTCTCCCCCGGCGACCACGTGCTGCTCCCCGACGACGTCTACGGGGGCACGTACCGGCTGTTCGCCCGGGTGCTCGGGGGGTGGGGCGTCGCCTTCGACGTCGTCGACATGACCGACCCGGCGGGGGTCCGGGCCGCGCTGCGCGAGGAGACCCGGATGGTCTGGGTGGAGACGCCCACCAACCCGCTCCTCAAGATCGTGGACGTGGCGGCGGTGGCCGAGGCGGCCCACGCGGCCGGGGCCCGGGTGGTCGTGGACAACACGTTCGCCACCCCCTACCTCCAGCGCCCCCTCGAGCTGGGCGCCGACGTCGTGGTGCACTCGGTCACCAAGTACCTGGGCGGCCACTCCGACCTCGTGGGCGGCGCGGTGGTGACGAACGACGACGAGCTGGCCGAGCGGCTCCGGTTCCTCCAGAACGCCGTGGGGGCCGTCCCCGGGCCGATGGACTGCTACCTGGCGCTCCGCGGGGTGAAGACGCTCGCGGTGCGGATGGAGGCGCACTGCCGGGGCGCGCGGAGGGTGGCCGCGTTCCTCGCCGAGCACCCGAGGGTGCGGCGCGTCCACTACCCCGGCCTCCCCTCCCACCCCGGGCACGAGGTCGCCGCGCGCCAGATGCGGGATTTCGGCGGCATGGTCTCGTTCGAGGTGGAGAGCGCCGAGGAGGCGGCCCGCGTGGCCCGCTCCACCCGTCTGTTCTTCCTCGCCGAGTCCCTGGGCGGGGTGGAGTCGCTGATCGAGGTCCCGGCGCCCATGACCCACGCGAGCGTCGCCGGCTCCCCCCTCGAGGTGCCGCCGAACCTGATCCGGCTCTCGGTGGGGATCGAGCACCCCGACGACCTCGTCGAGGACCTGGCCCGCGCGCTCGAGCCCCCGGCTCGGATCGCGGCTACCTGAGGACGATCTGCCCCTCCTCGGTGGCGATCCCCACCGCCGCCAGGCCCGGGGGGCCGGGGACCGCCCGCAGGGGCAGCGGGGCGCCGCCGAGCCACTCCCGGAGCGCCCCCTCGTCCCCGCCCACCACCGCCCAGGCGATGCCCCGGGGGCGGGCGCGGTGCCTGGCCCGCGCCCGGCCGGGGTGGAGGTCGGGCGGCACCTCCCACTCGATGAAGAACGGGAGCGAGGGGTCCTCGACGGTCCGGTCGAGCCCCGCGCTCCGCCACCGGATCTCGGTCCCGTCGGGCCGGGTCCGCATCCCCTCCACCGTGACCAGCCCCAGCCGGCGGGCTACCCGGTCCAGGTCGTCGGTCCGCAGGCA
This sequence comes from Actinomycetota bacterium, assembly GCA_035559315.1. Taxonomy (GTDB): domain Bacteria; phylum Actinomycetota; class UBA4738; order UBA4738; family HRBIN12; genus DATLZM01. The sequence goes on along the minus strand of DATMBJ010000137.1, from coordinate 9,492 downwards.
GACCGCGAACGGCCGGTCGCCGTCGCGGGCCCGCTCGAGGATCGCCCGGCCCAGGTCCGACCCCCGGGCCCGCTCCTCGTCGACGGCCGCGAGGAGCTCCACGTAGTCCTCGCCCAGCGGCACGACCGCGTTCCCCGTGCCCCACGCCGGATGCCGCCCGCCGGGGACCGCGGCCAGGCCGTGCTCCCGCCACAGCCGCGCCGCCGCCTCGTCGAGGTCCCGGACCGCGAACACCACGTGGTCGATGCGGAGCATGCCGGGACGCTACGGAGGCCGGCCGTGCCGGTCAACCGCGCCGGTAGACTCCCGGCATGCGCCGGGCGCTGCCCGCGGTCGTGCTGACCTGGGCGGTGGCGTGCGCGGCGGGGTTCGGGCCCGGATCGGACCCGGGCCTGGAGCCCGTCGCGACCGGCCTCGGGTTCCCCACGAACCTCGCGTTCCTCCCCGACGGGACGATCGTCTACGGCGAGAAGGACACGGGGAGGATCCGGCTCCTCTCCCCCGACGGGACCGACCGCGTCGTGGCGCGCCTCCCGGTCCTGGGCGGCGCCGAGCGGGGGCTCCTGGGGCTCGCGATCCACCCCCGCTTCCCCGAGGAACCCTGGCTCTACGTGTACTACTCCGACGCCCGGACCGGCCGGAACCGCCTGGTCCGGGTGCGGCTCGCGGCCGGGCGCGCGGGGAGCCCGGAGGCGCTCCTCGAGCTGCTCCCGGCGGTCTCCGGCTACCACAACGGGGGAGACCTCGCGTTCGGCCTCGACGGGATGCTCTACGTCTCCACCGGCGAGGCCCACGAGCCCGCGCGGGCCCGGGACCCCGACGACCTGGGGGGGAAGGTGCTCCGGCTCGCGCCCGACGGGAGCGTGCCGCCCGACAACCCCTTCCCCGGGAGCCCGGTCTACACGCTCGGCCACCGCAACTCCTTCGGCCTGTGCGTGAACCCGGGCACCGGCGACGTCTGGGAGACCGAGAACGGGCCCGACCGCGACGACGAGGTCAACCTGCTCCGGCCCGGGGGGGACCACGGGTGGCCGGCGGTGCTCGGCCCGGGTGGGGGGCCGGGGTTCGTGGACCCCGAGATCGTGTTCCCCCAGGTGATCGTGCCCACCGGGTGCGCCTTCACCGCCCCCGACACGATGTGGTTCGGGGACTTCCGAGGGGACCTCCACCGCGCGCGGCTCGGGGGGCCCGACCTCGACCGGGTCCGGGAGCACCGCGTCGTGCTCCCTGCGGGGGCGGGGATCACCGACGTCGCCGTCGGCCCCGACGGCCGGCTCTACGTGGCCACGGCGACCGCGATCCTCAGGGTCACGGGCGTCCGGGCGCGGACCGGCCCCGCGGCGAGCCCGACCGGCGGCCCCACGGCCAGCCCCACGGCGACCCGCGCGGCGAGCCCGACGGCCCCCGCGCCGGGGACCCCGGGCCCGGTCGAACCCGGGCGCGGCAGGGCCGGGACGGCGGCGACCCTCCTCGTGGCCGCCCTCCTCCTCGCCGCGCTCGTGTGGTCGAGCCGCCGGCTCCGCCCTCCGCGCGCCTGAACCTCAGGCCTTCGGCCGCTTCAGGTAGGCGACGAGGGAGCGTCCGCCCATCGGGTTCTCGATCTGGAGCACGGACACGAGCTCCCAGCCGTCCTCCCCGAACGTGTTCAGGATCTCGCCCGGGTTGTGCTCCAGGAGCGGCGCCACGAAGTACTCCCACCGCTGCATCTCACCCCTCCGTTCCCCGCGCGGTCGAGCCCCCCGTCTCCTCGTCGAGGCGGAGGAGCTCCTCGTGGATGCACGCCCCCATGATGACCGACAGGCCCGCCGCCTCGGCGATCCGGGCGGCCTCCTCGCTCACCACCCCGGCCTGGAGCCACAGGACCCTCGCGCCGACCCGCGCGGCCTGCCGGGCGAGCTCGGGCGCGTGCTCGGGCCGGCGGAACACGTCCACCACGTCGATCCGCACGTCGGGCGGGACGTCCTCGAGCGAGGGGTAGGCCGGCTCGCCCAGCACCTCGCGCTCGTTGGGGTTCACCGGGACGATCCGGTACCCGCGCCGCTTGAGGTAGGAGGCCACCCGGTGCGAGGGGCGCCAGGGCTTGGACGAGAGCCCGACGACCGCGATGGTCCGGGCGTCCCCGAGGAGCGCCCGGAGCTCGAGGTCCGCAGGGAGCCGGCGGCTCAGCGCGCAATCGCCCACGGGGCCTCCCTCCGAACGATCTCGAGCAGCTCGTGGAGCACGCGGGCGGTGAGCCCCCAGATCGTCGCGCCCGGCATCTCGTAGGCGAACCCGCGGTAGACGTGGTCGTCGACCGGCCAGACCACCTCCGCCTCGGCCGCGGCCAGCGCGGCGAGCGGGAACTCGAGCACCTCCGCGATCTCCTCCTCGCTCGGTACGAACGCCGGCCCGCGCCCCACCATGCCCACGAACGGCACGACCAGGATGCCGCTCACGGTCGTGTGGACCGGGGGGAGGGACCCCAGGACCTCGACCCGCTCCGGGGGCACCCCCAGCTCCTCCTCGAGCTCGCGGAGGGCGGTGGCGGCGAGGTCGGGGTCCGCGTCGTCCACGAGCCCCCCGGGGAACGAGATCTCCCCCGCGTGCCGCGGGAGGTGCTCGGTCCGCCGGGTGAACACCGCCCGCACCTCGCCCCGGCGGACCAGCGGGAGCAGCACCGCGGCCAGGCGGTCGCCCGGCCCGGGCTCGGGCCGGGGGTCCGGGTCCAGGGCGGCGCGGAGGCGGGCCGCGAGGTCGGGGGACGGCATCGGACGCATGGTAGAGGCTGCGGCGGTTGGGCCGAGCCCCCTCGGCCGGCCCGCGAGGCGGTCCGCCGGGATGGGATCGGGGCCCGCCGTGGTTAGCCAGGGCGTGGAACGGTTCGACGTCTTCGTGATCGGCGGCGGCGGCACGGGCTCGGAGGTCGCGTTCCAGCTCGCGCGCCGGAGCGACCTCCGCGTGGCGATCGCCGAGCGGGACCGGCTCGGCGGGGAGTGCAACCACCACGGCTGCGTCCCGACCAAGGCCATGCTTCGGAGCGCGAGGATCGCCGCGCTGGCCCGCGACGCGGGGAGGTTCGGCGTGCGGGTCCCTCGCGTCGAGGTCGACCTGGCGGCGGTCCGGGAGCGGGTCCGCCGGGTGATCGACGCCCAGTCGGGCGAGGGGGCCGCGCCCTTCGAGCGCATGGGCGTCCGGGTCTTCCTCCAGGAGGCGCGGCTCCTCGGCGCCCACCGGGTCGAGCTCGCGGACGGGACCCAGGTGGAGGCGGCGAGGATAGTGCTCGCCACGGGCGCCGAGCCCACCATCCCCCCGGTGCCCGGGCTCCGCGGGCTCCCCGCGTGGACGAACCGGGAGGCGATCTGGGAGCCGGACCGGGTGCCGGGCTCGCTCGCGGTCCTCGGGGCCGGCGCCATCGGGGCCGAGTTCGCCCAGCTCTACGCGCGGTTCGGCGCCCGCGTGACGCTCGTCGAGCTCCTCCCCCAGGTCCTCCCGACCGAGGACCCCGAGGCGGCGGCCGAGCTCGCGCGGGCGCTCGAGGACGAGGGGGTCCGGGTCGAGGTCGGGGCGCGGACCGAGCGGGTGGATCGCGGGGACGACGGAGGGTTCGTCCTGTCGCTCGAGGGCCGCGGGGAGGTCCGGGCGGAGCGGCTCCTGGTGGCGACCGGGCGGCGGCCGGTCTTCGACGGGCACGACCTGGCGGCGGCCGGGGTCGAGCTGGACGCGGCGGGCCGGCCCGTCCTCACCGACACGCTCCGCACCACGGCGCCGCACGTCTGGGTCGCGGGCGACGCCACCGGGGAGCTCCTCTTCACCCACGTCGGGAGCTACGAGGCCGAGCTCGTCGTCGACGACATCCTGGGGGAGCCGCGGCCCCGGGACTACCGGGTCGTGCCGCGGGTCACGTTCACCGACCCCGAGGTGGCGAGCGTCGGGTTGACCGAGGCCGAGGCCCGGGCCGCCGGCCGCGAGGTCGCCGCGGCGACCGCCCGGATCCAGGAGAACGAGCGGGCCCACATCGACGGGCGGCCCTACGGCCTCGTGAAGCTCGTGGCCGACCGGACCACCGGGGAGCTCCTGGGGGGACACGTGGTCGCCGAGGAGGCGGGGGCCATGATCCACGAGGTGGTGGCGGCGATGGCCGGGCGCGTCCCGGCCCGAGCCCTGGCCGAGGCGATCCACGCCTACCCCACGCTCTCGGAGTCCGTCCGGTGGGCGGCGATCCAGCTGGCCGAGGTCCTGGACGCCTGAGCCGGTATGCTGGTGGCATGGAGGTCGAGGCCCGACCGGTGCTCGAGGTGACCGAGAAGGCCGCCCGGAAGGTGCGCCAGCTCGCGGAGCGCGAGGGGCGCCCGGACGCCGCGCTCCGCGTGCGGGTCGTGGCGGGGGGCTGCTCGGGCCTCACCTACGAGCTCGGGTTCGCGGACGGGCCGGCCGCCGACGACCACGTGGTCCGGGCCCACGGGCTCACGGTCCTCGTGGACCCGCGGAGCGCGCCCATCCTCGAGGGCTCCGTCCTGGACTTCGACGACGCCCTCCTCGGCGGGGGGCTCCGGGTCCGGAACCCCCGAGCGACGCACGAGTGCGCCTGCGGGGAATCGTTCGCGATCTGACGCCCCGAGGCCAGGTCCCTCCGGGCTCGATCGCGGGACCCGATCGGGGCTCCCGCGTCCGCCGCTCCGTCTTCAGCCGACCTCGAGCGTCCCCGTCATCGACGGGTGGAACTCGCAGTGGAAGCCGCCGCTCGACACCCCGGAGAGGGTCACCTCCACGGTCTCGCCCCCGCCGACCTGCACGTCCACCGCCCCGTCGTCGGTGGTGAACGTGTGGGCGACCGAGTCCTCGTTCGTGACCGTGATGGTCTGCCCCTCGCTCACCTGGAGGGTCGACGGCTCGAAGGAGAAGTTGGCGATCGTGAGATCGGCGCGGCCGCCGCCTCCGCCGCCGGTCTCGCCCCCTCCCCCACCGCCGGTCCCGCCGCCGCCGGTCCCGCCGCCGCCGCAGGCCGCGGCCAGGAGCGCGAACGCCAGCAGGGACACGCCTGCGATGCGCCGACCTCTCCTCATGCCGACCTCCTTCCGGTCCCGCCGTACGGAGCGATCCGCGGAGGGTACGAGCGGGTCGGCCGCGAAGATGTCTCGACGTGGAGATAACGCCTCGGCGGTGTATGCTGACGGCCGATGCCCACCTCGGCGGACAAGACGCAGTGGCGGGACCTCTACCACGAGGTGGTGCTGACCGGCCTGTGCACGGGGTGCACGGCGTGCATCGTGGCCTGCCCGTTCCACGTCCTCGGGTACGAGGACAACGTGCCCGTGCAGCTCCAGGAGGACGGTCCCGACGCCTGCTCCCACGGCGACCGGGGCTGCGACATCTGCACCCGGGCCTGCCCCCGCTTCCGGGAGTGGGAGCCCGAGATCGACCGCCTCCTGTTCGGCGAGGTCCGCCGGCCCGAGGAGGTGATCGGCCGCTACCGGGACATCGTCCTGGCCCGCGCCACCGACCCCGAGGTGCTCGCCCACGGCCAGGACGGGGGCGTCGTCTCCGCGCTCCTGATCTGGGGGCTCGAGCGCGGCGAGATCGACGGCGCCTGCACCTCGAAGCTCTCCGACGAGCGGCCCTGGGACGCCGAGCCCGCGGTCGTCACCGACCGCCAGGGCGTCCTGGCCACCGCGGGCTCCCGCTACACGTACTCCCCGAACCCGCTCGCGCTCGTGAAGGCGGCGGAGCTCGGGCTCTCGAAGCTCGCGCTGGTCGGGATGTCGTGCCAGGCGAGCGTCACCGGCTCGCTCGAGGCCCGCCGCGTCCAGAAGTGGCGGCGGAAGATCGCCTGGACCTTCGGGTTGCTCTGCTCGAAGACCTTCACCTACGACGGGCTCATGGTCGAGATCGCCCAGCGCCGGCTGGGGCTCTCGCTCGACGAGCTGGTCCGGGTGAACGTGAAGGGGAAGGTGCTCTTCTACACGAAGGACGGCCGCGAGCTCTCCTACTCGCTCAAGGAGGCCCACGCGTTCACCCGGACGGGCTGCCTCCGCTGCCCCGACTTCGCCGCCGAGCATGCCGACATCTCCTTCGGCGGGCTGGGGCAGAGCGAGGGCTGGACCCTCACCATCGTCCGCACCGAGCGGGGCCAGGACATCTGGGACCGGGCCGTGGCCGACGGCGTCGTCGAGGCCCGCCCGGGCTCCGAGGACCCGAAGGCGATCGAGCTGATGTTCAAGCTCGCGGCCCGTCAGCGGGCCCGCTGGCCCTCCGGGGAGCTCCCGGAGCCCTACCGCCGCCCGGCGCTGCTCCCCGAGGGCGCCTGAGCGGCCCCGCGCCGGAGCCCTCCCCGACCGCTCGCGGTCCGGCCGCCCGCTCAGCGGGCGCGACGGCGCGCCGGGGCGATGCGGTCCCGCCTCAGCCGGCGGAGGCCCAGTTCGCGACCACCGGGTGGTCGACCTGGGCCGGGCCCACCTGGGCCGCGCCGCCCGGGGATCCGAGCCCCGTCACCGACTCGTCGAAGAACTCGGCGTTGATCTTCGTGAACTGCTTCCACTCCGCCGGCACGTCGTCCTCGTAGAAGATCGCGGTGACCGGGCAGACCGGCTCGCATGCCCCGCAGTCGACGCACTCGTCGGGGTGGATGTAGAGCATCCGGGGCCCCTCGTAGATGCAGTCCACGGGGCACTCGTCGACGCAGGCCTTGTCCTTCACGTCGATGCAGGGCTCGCAGATCACGTAGGTCATCGGCTCGCTCCTCCCGTCCCCTGCCTCGTTTCCTCGATTTGCACGGTGCCGACCGTGTCAATCGGCAGTCTACCCCATCCCGCCGCGCCGCGGAGGCCAGGGCGCTAGCCGGGCCGCGGACGCCCCCCGGGCCCGGGGTCCCCACGGGCCTGAGGGTGCCCTCCGGACCGGGGGCCTCCGCCGGGCGGGGGATCCCCGCCCCCGGGCCGGGGGGCGAGGGCGAGGAGCGTGCCGACGACCGAGGAGCGAGGGTCGAGGCAGGGGACGGGGTAGACGACGGGGAGGTCGGCGCCGGCGTCCCGGTAGGCCGTGAACCGCTCCGCGGCGGCCGCGACGTCGCCCAGCACGCAGACCGCCCGGACCAGGGCCTCGGGGACCTCCTCCGGCCTCCCCGCGCCGTGGGCGGCGGCCGCCCGGTCGGCGAGCTCGCCCAGGCCCACCTGGTGGAACTGCCGCCGGTAGGCCGGGTAGGAGGCGTACGTCCCGGCCTGGGCCCGGAGCGCCGCCAGGGCGGCGTCCTCGTCGGGGCCGACGCACGCCCGGACGTAGACGGCCACGGTCACGGACGCCGGGTCCCGCCCCGCCGCCTCCGCCCCCTCCCGGATCCGCTCCCGGGCGAAGGCGACCCGCTCCGGCGGGCACCAGTTGAGCAGCACCCCGTCGGCGATCTCCCCCGCCAGCCGCATCGCCCGGGGCCCGAGGGCCGAGATCCAGATGGGGGGCGGCGAGGGGAGCGCGAGCCACAGCCGCTCCGGCCGTCCGTCGACCTCGGCGCGCTCGCCCGCGAGGAGCCGGCGGACCGTCCCCACGTAGGCCCGCAGCCGTCCCAGGGCGCCGGGGCCGGCGTCCCCGGTGCCGATCCCCAGCACGAGCCGGCCGCCCGAGACCTCGTGCACCGTCGCCCCCGCCATGGCCGTCGTGACCGGCGAGCGCGCGCCCATCGGCACCACGCCGGTCCCGAGGAGGAGGGCCTCGGTCACCGCGCTCAGCGCGGCGAGCGTGGCGAAGGGCTCCCGGCCGCGGGTCTCCGGGAGGAACAGCGCCCCGTACCCCGCGTCCTCGGCGGTCTCCACGACCTCGACGACGTCCCGCCAGGGCAGCGGGTCGCGGAGCGCGAACCCCACGCCGCGGACGGGCCCGGTCGGTTCCACGGCTACCATCGTCCCACGCCGTGGAGCCGGTCCGTTTCACCACCGAGGACGGGGTCTCGCTCGAGGGCGAGCTCCGGACGCCCGAGGGGGAGCCCCGCGGCTCCGCCGTCCTCTGCCACGCCCATCCCCGGCACGGGGGGAGCAAGGACCACCCCGTGCTCTGGGCGATCCGGAACGAGCTGGCCCATCGAGGGCTCGCGGTCCTGGCCTTCGACTTCCGGGGCACGATGCGGAGCGGCGGGAGCTACGGGGGAGGGCGGGCCGAGGTCCGCGACGTCCGGGCGGCCGTCGGCCGGGTCCGGGAGGAGGCCGCGGGGCCGACGCTCGTCGCCGGCTGGTCGTTCGGCGCCAACGTCGCCCTCCGCGCGGCGGTGGACGACCCGAGGGTCGGGGCGCTGGCCCTGGTGGGGCTCCCCCTCGGCGAGCACGGCCTGGACCTCCCCGACCTCCCGTCCCGGGCCGAGCTCTCGGCCCTCCACCGGCCCGTGCTGCTCGTGGCCGGGGAGGGGGATCCGATCTCACCGCTCCCCGAGCTGCGGAACCTGGCCGCGAAGCTCCGCCGCGCCGAGGTCGCGGTGGTCCGGGGGACCGACCACTTCTTCTGGCGCCGGGAGGCGGAGCTCGCCCGCGTGATCGGGGACTTCGCGGAGGGGGCCCTGTTCGGGGCTGGCCGGTAGTCGAGGGCCCGGACCGCGAGCCAGCTTGTACACCAGTCGGTGTATCGGTGTATCCTCTCGGGGCGAGATGAGATCCATCCACGATGTCGTCTGCCGCCCGGACGCGCCGGAGCTTCGCGAGCGCCCGCTCATCGGGCCATCGGAGGCGGCGCGGATGGCCAGGGTGTTCAAGGTCCTCGCCAACGACACCCGGCTCCGGCTCCTCCACGCGCTGGCCAGGGAGGGCGAATCGTGCCTCACGGACCTGGCGGCGACGGTCGGCATGAAGCCCCAGGCGGTCTCGAACCAGCTCCAGCGCCTCGTGGATCGCGGGATCCTGGGCTCTCGCCGCGCGGGCAACAACGTCTTCTATCGGGTGATCGATCCCTGCGTGACGAGCCTCCTCGATCTCGGCTTCTGCGTCACCGAGACGCTGGGGGTCGGGCGTCACCGAGAGGGTGGTGAGGGATGACCCCGCCGCGTGAACCTCCCCTGCTGTCCCAACCGGCTTCGGAGCGGGAGGGCGCCCCAGGGCCCAGGCTGGAAGGCGACGGGCGAGTGCTCCGCACGCCGGCCCGCTGCGGTCTCGGCCTGATCCCGGCCGAGAGCCGGGGAGCGGGGCGCGAGCGCCCGTGGTGGCGGCGGCCCAGGTTCATCGCGCTCGCCGTCGCCGCCGTGCTCCTGGTGGCTGGCCTTTCGGCGGAGAAGGTGTTCCACGCGGATACCGGCGCCACGGCGCTGTACGCGGCGACCCTCGCCGTCGGGGGCTTCTCCCCGGCGCTCGCCGCCCTGCAGGCGCTCCGGTCCCGGCGCCTGACGATCGCCACGCTCCTCGTGGTGGCCGCCTCCGGCGCGGTGGCCCTCGGCGTGCTCGGGGAGGCGGCGCTCCTCGTGGTGGTGTTCTCCCTCGGCGAGGTGCTCGAGGACCACGCGGCCGATCGGGCCCGCGGGTCCATCGAGGCGCTCATGGCCCTGGCGCC
>DATMBJ010000136.1:0-4923 GCA_035559315.1 Actinomycetota bacterium | reverse complement strand
GGCCGCGGGCGCCTCGGCCGCCCGGGTCCCGGGGGCCGGGGCGGACCCGGCCGCCGGCGCCTCGGCCCCAGGCACCGCGGGCGCCGGGGCGGGCTCTGCCGAGGTGGGCTGGGCCGGCTGGGCCGGCGCCCGCTGCTCCTGTTCGAACTGGGACTCGCTCTTGATGTCGATGCGCCACCCGGTGAGGCGGGCGGCGAGCCGGGCGTTCTGCCCCTCCTTCCCGATGGCCAGCGAGAGCTGGTAGTCGGGGACGATCACGAGCGCCGTCTGCGTGGCGGGGTCGATCCGGACCTCCTTCACCTTCGCCGGCTGGAGCGCGTTGGCCACGAACTCCGCCGGGTTCGGGCTCCAGGGCACCACGTCGATCTTCTCCCCCCGCAGCTCGTTCACCACCATCCGGACCCGGCTGCCCTTGGGGCCGACGCAGGCGCCGACCGGGTCCACGGCGGGCTCGCGCGAGGCCACCGCGATCTTGGAGCGGTGGCCGGGCTCCCGGGCCACGGCCTTGATCTCGACGATCCCCTCCTCGATCTCGGGGACCTCGAGCTCGAACAGCTTCTTCAGCAGCCCGGGGTGGGTCCGCGACACCACGATCTGCGGGCCCTTCGTCCCCTTGCGGACCTCGGTGATGTAGGCCTTCACCCGCTCGCCGTGGCGGAGCGCCTCCGAGGGCACCTGCTCCGCCTGCGGCAGGAGGGCTTCCACCTTCCCCAGGTCGAGGAGCGTGTACCGGCGCTCCTGCTGCTGGACGATGCCGGTGACGATGTCGCCCTCCCGCCCCGCGAACTCCTCGTAGGTCATCTCCCGCTCCGCCTCGCGGAGCTTCTGGAAGATCACCTGCTTCGCGGTCTGGGCGCCGATCCGGCCCTTGAACTCCTCGGTGACCTCGACCTCCTTCTCCGAGACCACCTCGGTCCCGCCGTCCTCGGTCTCGGCCAGCTCCTGGATCCAGATCCGCATGTCGCCGGTCTCGGGGTCGATCTGGGCCCGCGCCCCGACCCGCTCCTCGTCGAGGTCGGGGTGCCGCTGCCGCCACCAGGACTTGAAGGCGGCCGCCATCGCGTCCTCCAGGGCGTGGAGGATCGTCTCGAACGCGATGCCCTTGTCGCGCTCGAGCTCCCGGAGCGCCTGGATCATCTCGACGTTCACTTCCCGCTCCTCAGCTCGCTCTCCCAGTCGACCACGAGCCTGGCCGAGCGGATCTCCCCGTAGGGGATCCGCCGCTCGCCGCCGGCGCCGGCGACCACGATCGCCTCGGCGTCGGCCGCGACCAGCGGCCCCTCGTGGGTCCGGGACCCGCCGACCGGCTCCCTGGTCCGCACCCGCACGCGCTCGCCCACCCGCCGCTGGAAGTCCCGCGGCTCCCGCAGCGGCCGCTCCAGCCCGGGCGAGCTCACCTCCAGGGAGTACGGCCCGGCCCCGGGGTCGAACCCCTCGAGGTCCAGGCGGCGCGAGATGCGCTCCGAGACCTCCGCGATCGCGTCGAGGTCCACCCCACCCTCCCGGTCGACCGTGACCCGGAGGACGCGGCGGCCCCGCTCGCGGGCCACGACCGCCTCGACCAGCTCCAACCCCGAGGCCTCGACGACCGGCCGGACCAGCGCTTCCACGTCCATCGCGCCCTCGCCCCACCCGGGGCCCGCCCCTCGAAAAAGAAAGTGGGCGCGAGCCCACCTCCGGGTCGAGCACGACTCCCTGTTTCCGGTCCGAAGTATAGCCGACCGGCGCCCGCGCCGCCCGCGGCCGCGGGTCAGAGGGCCCGGCGCTGGCCGTCCGGGCGGGTCCAGTTCTCCGCCCGGTTCATCCGCCGGACCATCCGCTCGTCCCAGCCGCGGTGCATCGGCACGCCCAGCTCCCGGCAGACGGCCTCGGCCTCCTCGGGCGAGGCGAACTCGTCCCGGACCCATCTCCCCTCGACGTCGACGAGGAGGAGGTCCCAGGTGCGCAGGCCGACGTGCTGGAGCACGCCCTCCACCTCCGGGTGGGTGGCCACGAACCGGTAGAGGTGGTACGGCGCGCGACCGTCCCTCGCCACGGCCGAGAGCCTACGTGCCCGGGGCGCCCGCGGCCAGCCGCGTGCTCACGGGGCCCGTTCCAGGAGCTCGACGGCGGCCTCGGCCGCCCGCGGGAGCGGCGCCTCCGAGCGCTCGCCGGTCGCCCGCAGCTTGAGGTCCACCACGCCGGCCTCGACCCCGCGCCGGCCCACGACCACCTGGACCGGGACCCCGATCAGGTCGGCGTCGGCGAACTTCACCCCCGCCGAGGCCTCCCGGTCGTCGAGGAGGACCTCGACGCCGCGGGCCTCGAGCTCGCCGTGGATCCGCTCGGCCTCGGCCACGACCCGCTCGTCGTCCATGTTCGCCGCCACCACCTGGACCTCGAACGGCGCCAGGGCCCTCGGCCACCGGAGGCCCAGCTCGTCGTGGTACTGCTCGACGGCGGCCGCCATCACCCGGGAGATCCCGATCCCGTAGCAGCCCATCACGTAGGGGCGCTCGATCCCGTCCTCGTCGACGAAGGTCGCCTTGAGGGGCTCCGAGTACTTCGTCCCGAGCTGGTAGATGTGCCCGACGACGATCGACCGGCCGATCCTGAGCGAGCCGCCGTCGTTCGGGCAGCGGTCGCCCTCCCGGATCCGCACCAGGTCCTCGTAGCGGTCCACCCGGAAGTCCCGTCCGGCGTTGGCCCCGGTCACGTGGTGGTCCGGCCGGTTGGCGCCCGTGACCCAGTCCCGGCCGCCCCGGACCGTGTGGTCGGCGAGGATCTCCACCTCGGCGGGCAGCCCCTGGGGACCGACGTAGCCCTTGGGGAGCCCGAGGGCCCGGAAGTCGGCGTCCTCGAGCGGGCGGACCGGCGCCGGGAAGAACAGGCGCTCGAGCTTGGCCTCGTTCACCTCGCGGTCCCCGGGGACGAGCACCGCGATCCGCCGGTCGCCGGCGGCGTAGAGCAGGCACTTGAGCGTCCGCTCGGGCGGGACGCCGAGGAACCTCGAGAGCGCCTCGATCGTGGCGGCCCCCGGCGTCGCGACCTCCCGGAGCGGCTCGGTCCCCTCGCCGGCCGGCTCCGGCGGGCGCGGCCGGGCGGCCTCCACGTCGGCCAGGTAATCGCCGTTCTCGCACTCCACGAAGAGGTCCTCGCCGATGTCGGCGCGGGCCATGAACTCGTGGTTCACGCCGCCCCCGATCTGGCCCGGGTCGGCCTCCACCACCACGAAGTCCAGCCGGCAGCGGGCGAAGATCCGCTCGTACGCCCGGTACATCACCTCGTAGGAGGCCCGCATCCCCTCCTCGTCGCGGTCGAAGGAGTAGGCGTCCTTCATCAGGAACTCCCGCCCGCGGAGCAGCCCGAACCGGGGGCGGAACTCGTCCCGGTACTTCCACTCGATCTGGTACAGGTTCACCGGCAGGTCCCGGTAGGAGGGCAGGTCCCCGGCGACGAGGGGCGTCACCACCTCCTCCTGGGTCGGGCCGAGGAGCAGCTCCCGGCCGTGGCGGTCCTTCAGCCGGAACAGCAGGTCGCCGTAGAGCTCCCACCGCCCGGTCGCCTTCCACGGCTCCGCGGGCAGCACGATCGGCATCCGGATCTCCTGCGCCCCGGAGGCATCCATCTCCTCCCGGACGATGGTCTCGATCTTCCGCATGGTCCGGACCCCGAGCGGGAGCGTCGTGTAGACGCCGGCCATCACCTGGCGGATGAAGCCCGCCCGCAGCAGGAGCCGGTGGGAGGGCGCCTCGGCCTCCGCCGGGTCCTCGCGGAGCGTGGGCACGAAGAGCTTGGAGAGCCGCATGTCGGCAGGATACCGGCCCCGCGCAGATGCCGGGCCCGCTGCCACCGGGCGACGGGGCCGGGTCGTACGCGGACGACGGGGTCGCGTCCGCCCGGCTACGGCGCGACCAGGTCGATCCGCTGCCGCCAGTCGTCGGTCACGGTCTCGCCGGGCTCGGCCGCCGCGAACTGGTTCACCAGCGCCACCAGCGAGGGGTCGAGGGGGTCCCGGGAGGCGGCGTTGAAGTCGCCCCACCGCTCCACCCCGGGCTTGGCCTCGTAGCGGCCCTCCCCCACCCGGAGCAGGAGGGTCCGGGCCGTGGTCTCCCCGGGGGCGACCACCGCGACGTAGGCGGAGAGGAACTCCCCGGTGAGCGCGGAGGCCTGGCTGAAGGCCACCGCCAGGTTCCCCGCGCCGTCGGTGACGAGGGCCGGCCACCCGGCGTCCGCCCCGGGGGTCCCGAGGACGCCCTTGCGCAGGAGCACCGAGCGGTCGAGCCGTCGGGCCGGGCCCACCGCGTACCACCGGATCGCCGACTCCACGTAGCCGTCGCCGGGCGAGAGGTCCCGCTCCACCGCGTGGGCCGCGAACACGGCCCGCAGATCCCCGTCGTAGAGCGCGCTCGTGAGGCGGAGGTCGCCGGTGTCCCAGAGCGTGTCCTCCTTCACCAGGCTCCCGCCGCCCTGGGTGCCGAAGGGGGCGACCCGGGCCCGCCCCACCGCGAGCGAGGCGCGGCGGAGGAAGAGCCCCCGCGGCCCCTCGCCGATCCGCCAGACCGTGAGGCGGTTGCCCTCGAACGCCCCCGCGTCGAACGAGAGCAGGAACTGCCGGGCGGCGCGCCCGTAGCTCACCGCGGGCTGGATGGTGAAGGCCTTCCGGCCGCTCGGTTCCCTGGTGAGCTCCCCGTGGAACGCCGTGATCTCGAGGTCCCGGGCGCAGTCGTAGAGCTGGTCCTTCGGCATCGACAGGACCTGGGCGTAGCGGAACCGGTAGGGGCGGAACGTGAACTGGTTCGAGGTCACCGTCACCCGGTCGTCGTCGAAGCCCAGCCCCGGGTAGTCGGCCCACTGCGGCCCGTCCCCCGGCACGAGGTCGCCCCGGATCTTCCGGACGCACCAGGTCGAGGGGTCGGCGGCCGTGGCGTCGGGGACGGTGGC
>DATMBJ010000135.1:0-7503 GCA_035559315.1 Actinomycetota bacterium | reverse complement strand
CGCTCGGCCGGGCCCGCCGCGGGCCCCGGCGCCCCCTCGCCGGCCCCGGCCGGTGCCGGTGCCGGGCGCTCCTCCGCGGGCGGCGCGGCCGGCGCGCGCTCCTCCGCGGGCGGCGCCTCGGCCGCCTCCGCCCGCTCCCGGGCCCGCCGCGCCATCTCCCGCACCGCCTCCGCGTGTCCCTGCACGAGCGCCGCCAGGCTCTGGAGGAACTCCCGCTCGCGCTTCACGAACGCGCCGATCGCGCGGCGCTCCTCCGGGCTCACGGGGCCCGCGAGCGCCGCCGCGCGCTCCCCGGCCTCGCGGACGATCCGCTCGGCCTGCTCGCGCGCCTCCCCGAGGATCCGATCGGCCTCCTCCCGGGCCCGGCGGAGCACCTCGTCGGCCTCCGCGCCCCCGGGGCCAGCCGCCCCGGCCTCCGCCCGCTCGCGGAGCCGGCGGTTCTCCTCGATGAGCTCCGCCATGGCCTCGGTGAGCTCGTCCAGGAACTCGTCGACCTCCCGCTCGTTGTAGCCGCGGAACGAGAGTCGGAACTCCTTGTCCTGGATGTCCTGCGGGGTGATCCGGGGGACCCCGGGCGGCCGCGGGTCGCCCTCCGCCTTCCTCCTCCTCATCCTTCCCCCTCCGGGCGACGGCTCAGCATAGCGCCTGCTGCAGGACGGCCAGCACCACGAAGGCCACGATGATCGAGAGGTCCAGCCCGACCGCCCCCATCCGGACCGGTGGGATCAGCCGACGCAGCGGCGCGAGGACCGGCTCCGTGAGGCCGTAGAGGAGGTCGACGATCCGCCGCACGGGGCCGGAGTACGGCGTGCGGAACCCCAGCACGTGGGCCCACGACAGCAGGACCCGGGCGAACAGGATCCAGAAGTAGAGGGCGAGGGCGATGCAGAGCAGGCGCGTGACCGGGTTGGGCTCGAGGGCTTGGGCGAGCATGCGCGGCGGTCCCCGCGCCCCTCAGAACTGGTTGTAGAAGCCGCCGCCGGCGAGCCGCTCCCGCTCCTCCGCGGACACCTCGACGTTCGCCGGCGTGAGGAGGTACACGCGGTTCGCCACCATCTCGATCTTCCCGTCCAGCCCGTACACCAGGCCGGAGGCGAAGTCCACCAGGCGGCGCGCGATCGCGTCGTCGGTCCCCTGGAGGTTCATGATCACCGCGGTCCCCTCCTTGAACCGGTCCGCGACCTCCCGGGCCTCGTTGAACCGCTTCGGCTCCGCCTTGTGGATCGCGGTCGCCGCCGTGGGGCGGGCCGCGGGGATGGTGCGCACCGTCCCCTCGACGCCCGCCGGCACCTCCTGGAGCGCCGGGGCCCGGGGGATCCTCCGGAGCTCGGCCGGCTCCGGCTCGGGGGCCGCCACCTCCTCGAGCTCCTCGTACTCGTCCTCCTCGACGAGCCCCAGGTACGAGAGCGTCTTCTTCCACACGCCAGCCATCGGTCCTCCCCTCGTGCGCGGCGCCTACGCTCGTCCCCTCGGTCGGGGCCCGAACAGGGCCGTGCCGACGCGGACCATCGTAGCGCCTTCCTCCACCGCAACCTCGTAATCGAGCGACATCCCCATGGAGAGTTCGACCGCCCCCGGGTGCCGCGCCCGGAGCTCGTCGCGGAGCTCCCGGAGCCTGCGGAAGTAGGGCCGGGAGTCCTCCGCCGCCGCCGGGACCGGCGGGATCGTCATGAGCCCCACGAGCTCGACCCCCTCCAGCGCCGCCACCTGGTCCGCGAACGCGGCCAGGCCCTCGGGGGGGACCCCCGCCCTGGTCCCCGTGAGGTCCACCTCGATCAGGACCGGGATCCTCCGTCCCCGCGCCGCCGCGCGCCGGGCCAGCCTGGCCGCCGCGCGCTCCGAGGCCACGCTCTCGACGACGTCGGCGAGCTCGGCCACCTTGTGGGCGGTGTGGCTCTGGAGGATCCCGATGAAGTGCCAGCGGGCCCCAGGGACCGCGGCCCGCTTCGCGGCGAGCTCCCGGACGTGGTTCTCGCCCAGGTCCGTGACCCCCACCGCCACGGCCCGCGCGGCGAGCTCCGGGGGGACCGTCTTCGTGACCCCGACCAGCGTGACCTCCGCGGGATCCCGCCCCACCCGCTCCGCGGCCCGCGCGATCGCCGCCCTGACCCGGGCCACGTTCTCCGCGACGAGGTCCGCGCTCACCGACACGCCGGGCCCGCGCCCTTCCGTTGACAGGAGTTGACGGTACTGATCACTCGTTGTCGCACGTTACCAGGAACCTCAGCACGCGGCCCGAAGGCGGTTGGAGGACCTCCCGGCCCTCCGACGGGGTCCTGCCCTGGACCCCCCGACCGGGCCGGGAGCAAGATGGGGAGGTGAAGACGACCCCTTCCCGCGCGACCGGGACGGACGCGCCGGATCGCCCGACGCCGGACGCCCGTCGGTCGCCGGCCGGCCTGGAGGTCGTGGGGAGGGACGACGAGCTCGCCGCGCTCCGCCGCTTCCTCGGACGGCCCCCGGGCCTCCCGGCCGCGGTGGTGGTCCAGGGAGAGCCGGGGTCGGGCAAGACCACGGTCTTCGAGGCGGGCGTGCGGTTGGCCCTCGGCGCCGGCTTCCGCATCCTCGCCGCCCGCCCCGCCGAGGCCGAGCGCGACCTCTCCTTCGCCGGCCTCCGGGACATGCTCGATCAGAGCTTCGAGGAGCTGGCCGCGGAGCTGCCGGCCCCCCAGCTCCGCGCGCTCGGCGTGGCCCTGCTCCGCGAGGAGCTCCCGCCGGGCGAGCGCCTGGAGGTGGGGGCCGTCGCCACGGGGCTCGTCACGGCGCTCCGTGGCCTGGCCCGCTCCGGGCCGGTGCTCGTGGGCGTGGACGACGCGCAGTGGCTCGATCCTGCGTCGACCGCGGCCGTGCGGTTCGCGCTCCGCCGGCTCGAGGGGTCCCCCCTCGCCCTGCTCCTCGTGGAACGCACCGGGCGAACGGATCGCCCCCCGGCGCTCCTCGAACGGACGCTGCCGGAGGAACGCGTCGTCCGGCTTCCCCTGGGGCCCCTCAGCGTGGGGGCCCTGTCGGTCGTCCTCCGGGGCCGGCTCGGCCTGTCCCTCACCCGGCCGGTGCTCCGACGCCTCCACGCGACGTCGGGGGGCAACCCGTTCTTCGCCCTGGAGATCGGGCGGGCGCTCGCTGCCCGGGGCGCGTCCGGCGAGCCGGGGGAGCCGCTCCCGGTCCCCGACTCCCTCCACGACCTGGTCCGCGAGCGCATCGGCCTGCTCTCGCCCCGGGCCCGGGATCTCCTCGCGACGGTCGCCGCCCTCTCCGAACCGACCGTGGAGGCCCTCCGGGCGCTGCACCCCGATCTCCCCGTCGACGAGGCCCTCGAGGAGGCCGAGGGGAAGGAGGTCCTCGCGGTCCGCGACGGCGAGGTGCGGTTCACGCATCCCATCCTGGCCGCGAGCGTGTACGAGGGGCTCGCTCCCGGGGTCCGCCGTCGCCTCCACGCGCGGCTCGCGCGGGTGGCGGCCGACCCCGAGGAGCACGCGCGTCACCTCGCCCTGGCGGCGGCGGCGCCGCACGCCGGGGTGGCCGCGGTGCTGGACGAGGCGGCGCTGCGGGCGTTCACCAGGGGGGCGCCGGCGACCGCCGCGGAGCTCGCCCGGCGGGCCCGCGACCTGACCCCGTCCGGGGACGCGGCTCCGCGGCTCCGGAGGACCCTGGAGGCGGGGCGCTTCTCGTTCGAAGCGGGGGACACGGCCCGCGCCTGCGCCCTGCTCGAGGAGGTCCTGGCCGCGCCCTGCCCGGCGGACGTCGCGGCCGACGCGCGCAACCAGCTCGCGAGGATCGCCACGTTCACCGGCGACCTGCGCGCGGCGGCCGCCCTCTACCGCGCGACCCTGGCCGACCCGGGCGTCGGCGCCGCGTTCCGCGCTGAGGCGGGAGACGGCCTGGCCTGGGCCCTCGTGCAGCTCCGCGAGGACCTGGACGAGGCCATCCGACGGGCCCGGTCCGCGGCGCGGACGGCGCGCTCCCTGGGGGCGACGGACCACTGCGCCGAGGCGATGTCGGCCCAGGCCGCCGCCCGGCTCCTGCTGGGCGGCGGCCCGGGGGCGTGGAGGACGATCGAGGAGGCCGTGCGCCTGGCCCGGCCCCTGGACGCGCTCCACGAGCCGCGGGTCGTGCGCCACCCCCTGTTCTCCCATGCGGTGATGTCGTCGTGGGCCGATCGCCCCGGAGCCTCCGTGGAGATGTTCGCGGCCCTCCTGCATCGCTGCGTGGAACGCGGCGACGAGGGCTCGATGTCCCGGGTCCTGCTGGGCCTGAGCTGCGGCCACCTCCTCCTGGGCGACCCGGAGGCGGCGGCCCGGTACGCGGAGGAGGGGCACCTGGTCGCCGAGCAGACGGGGCAGGCGCCTCAGTTCGGGCTCCTCCTGTTCTGCCGGGCCCTCGTGCAGGCGCATCTCGGCGCGCTGGAGGAGGCCATGGAGGCCGCCGGGCGGGACCTGGCTCTCGCCATCGAGCGGGGGGCCGACGTGGCCGAGATGGTGAACCGGCGCGCGCTGGGGTTCGCCTGCCTCACCGCGGGCGACGCCGACGCCGCGCACCGCTCCCTCGGCCCGCTCGTGGAGCGGACGCGCCGCGCCGGCGTGGTCGAGCCGGGTGCCGTACGGTTCATCCCGGACGACGTCGAGGCCCTGATCTCGCTGGGCCGCCTGGAGGAGGCCGCCCGGGCGCTGGACCGGTTCGAGGAGGCCTGCCGGAGGACGCGGCGGGCCTCGGGCCTCGCGGCGGCGGCGCGCTGCCGGGGCCTGCAGCACGCGGCGAGCGGGGATCTGGAGGCCGCCCTGGCGGCCCTGGAGCGCGCCCTCCGCTACCACGCGCGGGTGCCCATCCCGTTCGAGCGGGCCCGGACGCTCCTCGCCCTGGGCGTCGTCCAGCGCCGGGCCCGCCGGACGGGGGCGGCCCGGGCCTCCCTCGAGGAGGCCCGTCGGATCTTCGAGGCGGTGGGGGCCGCTCCCTGGGCCAGGCGGGCGGAGCGGGAGGCCCGACGGACCGGGGGCCGAACGGCCGCGGCGGGGCTGACGACGACCGAGCATCGGGTGGCCGAGCTCGTCGCCGAGGGCCGGTCGAACGCGGAGGTGGCCGCGGCGCTGTTCGTCACGGTGAAGACCGTGGAGGCGCACCTCTCCCGGATCTACGCGAAGCTCGGGGTCCGCTCTCGGACCGAGCTCGCCCACCGGGTCCTGGCGGATGCCTCGGGGTCCCAGCCCCGAACCTCGGGGGCATCCGGGAGCGAAACGTAGGGGATCCCCCGATCCCTCCTCGACGCACCGCTCCTACCGTGCATCCGTGCCGTGCTTCGCGGTCGAGACGTACGTGCCCGCGGCCTCGCGGGAGCCCCTGCTCCGGATCTCGGCGCGGGCCAGGGCGGCGGCCGGGCGTGGCGCAGGCGTCCGCTACCTGGCCTCCCTCTTCCTCCCGGAGGACGAGACGTGCTTCCACGTCCTCGACGCGCCGTCCCCGGACGCGGCGGCCGAGGTCGCGGCGCGGGTCGGGATGCGGGGGGCCCGGGTGCTGGAGGCGGCGGTGGTGTTCGGCGCGGAGGGCGCCGAGGAAGGAGCCCGGTCGAGCCGACCGGAGGCCGAGCTCGGCGGGGCCGAGGGATGACGTGGCGAGGAGGTGGGTCGCGATGAGGGGGACGGAAGGACGTACCCGGGCGAGCGGCGCCGGGAGGGCCGCGGGACGGGGACGCCGGCTTCGGCGGTGGGCGGTGCCGGCGGCGCTGGCCCTGCTGGCCGCGGCGTGCGGAGGCCCGGGCGCCCCGGCGGCGACGGAGGAGGGGGCGGCCCCGGGCTCGCCGGCGGCGGAGCCCATGGCTCCCTCGGGGGAGCCCTCGCCGATCGACGGCCGCTACTTCAGCGGGTCGGCGGTGCTCGAGCTGGACCGGGGCGCGTGGACGTTCGTGAGCCGAGACCTCCGGCTCACCGGGGCCGCGGAGCTCTCGGAGGGCCGACTCGTCCTGGGCGGCGAGGCGACCTGTCCGGACCGGGGGACCTACGGGTGGACCGCCGCCGGCCGCGGCTTCACCCTCGAGGCGGAGGAGGACCCCTGTCCGGGACGGCCGGTGCTCCTCTCGAAGCGGTGGGTGCCCATCGCGTCCTCGACCGATCGGCTCCGGACCGGCGACTACATGGTGCTCTCCGACCTGTGGTTCGGGACCTACCGCGGCGAGCGGGACGTCTCGGAGGAGGACAGCTTCGAGATCGAGGTGCTGGCGACGGTGGGAGCGAAGGGCTCGTTCTACTTCTCCCCGAGCATCCTCGTCGGCCGGCCCGGCCAGGCGCTGACCCTCACGGTGCGCAACCCGGACCGTCGTGGGGTGATCCCCCTCCCGCACTCCCTCGTGATCGACGCGTTGGGGGTGGACACCGGGCTGCTGCGTCCCGGCGACGACGCCACGGTGACGGTGACGTTCCCGCAGGAGGGCGCCCTCACGTTCTACTGCTTCTACCACGCCGAGGACGGCCAGGCTGGGGAGCTCCGCGTGGCGGCCTGAGGCGGCGAGGGGGCGGATCCCTCCTAGCCCGGGAGGCGCATGCAGATCGCCGCCTGCCGTCCGGTGCGGCCGTCCCGGCGGTGCGAGAAGAACCGGCGCGCCTCGCAGGCGGTGCAGACGTCCGCGACCTCGATCCTGCGCACCCCGGCGGCCCGGAGCACCGCCCGCGCGGTGGCGGCGAGGTCGAGCCGGATCCGCCCGCCCGCGCGACGTGCGACGGCCCCCGCCCCCGAGCCCGCGGCCACCGCGAGCGCGACGTCCTCCCCCACCTCGTAGTGGCAGGGACCGACGGCCGGACCGATCGCGGCCCGCACCGTCCTCGGCTCGGGGAACGCCGCCAGGGTCCGCGAGAGGATCCCCGCGGCGAGGCCGCGCCATCCGGCGTGGACGACGCAGATCGTCCGTCCGTCCCCGGAGGCGAGCGCCACCGGGAGGCAGTCGGCGCACGTCACGGCGAGCGGCACGGCGGGGGTCGACGTCAGGAGGCCATCCGCGGCCGGGATCCGCCCGGCCGGATCCAGGAACCCCGCGCCCGCCCTCCCCCTCCCCACGCGGACCACCCGCGAGCCGTGGACCAGACCCGCGACCGCGAAGGCCCCCACCCCGAGCCCCTCGGCCAGGCGGCGCCGGTTCTCACGGACCGCCTCGGGTCGGTCGCCCACCCCGAACCCGACGTTCAGCGACGCGAAGGGTCCCTCGCTCACGCCCCCGCCCCGCTCCGAGAAGGCGGCGAGCACCCCCACCCGTTCGAGGGTCTCCGACACCAACACGTGCACGCCGCCCGGGAGGCGCCGTCGCTCCATCGGGGATGAGGTTCTCACGCCGACGCCGCGGGGCCCTCGAGCCCGA
Organism: Actinomycetota bacterium; assembly: GCA_035559315.1. Taxonomy (GTDB): domain Bacteria; phylum Actinomycetota; class UBA4738; order UBA4738; family HRBIN12; genus DATLZM01. Next base: position 167 of record DATMBJ010000135.1, on the reverse strand, counting down.
GCGCGACCCACGAGGCGGGGGACCCCGGGAAGGAGAGGGCGGGGAGGGATCGCCCGAGGGACGGGGGAAGGGCGCCCCTCGGTACCTCCCCGCCCCCACGACCGCCGGGCCGCGCGGGGCGGTCGTCGCCTCAGCTCTTCAGGAAGTCCGGGATGTCGAGGTCCTCC
>DATMBJ010000134.1:0-3899 GCA_035559315.1 Actinomycetota bacterium | reverse complement strand
CCGGCCGCGCGCCGCACCGAGCGCACCACCCGCTCCTCGAGCGTGGGCGGCGGCGGGGGCGCGGGCTCGAGGGCGAACGCGACGGTCGCCGCCGCGTCCTGGAGCTCCCGGGCCTCCTTCCGGCAGGCGGCGCACCACGCCAGGTGGCGTTCCACCCCGCGCGCCTCGCGGCCGGCCAGGGTGCCGAGGGCGTGCTCGGCGAGCCGGTCCCGGACGCTCAGGCAGTCCACCGTGGCCCCCGGTCCCGTCCTCCCCTCCGGCGCACGGGCCCGCCCACGACGCTCACGGCCCGTCCTTGCCCAGCTGGGCCCGGCGGACCTTGATCAGGGCCGCACGGATCCTGGTCTTCACGGTCCCGAGCGGGATGCCATCGGCCTCGGCGATCTCCCGGGCCGTGAGCCCGCGGAAGTACGCCCGGGCCAGGAGGCGCCGCTCCGGCTCCGAGAGGCAGGACAGCGCCCGCACCGCCGCGTCCCGCTCCAGCACCGGTTCCTCGTCCCCCTCGGCGGCGACCTCGGGCACGTCCTCCACGAGGACCAGGCTCGGCCGCGACACCCCCGTCTCCCGGCGCAGGCGGTCCACCGCGAGGTTGTGGGCGATCGTCATGAGCCAGGTCGAGAGCCGCCCCCGGGTCGCGTCGAACTGGGCCGCCTTCCGCCAGGCCGTGAGGAAGACGTCCTGGGTCAGCTCCTCGGCGGCCTCGGCGCTGCCGAGGAGCCGGTAGCCCATCGTGTAGACGGGACGCGCGAAGCGGGCGTACAAGGTCCGGATCGCCTCCTCGTCGCCGGCGAGCAGCCCCGCGACGAGCGCGTGCTCCTCCCGGGGGAGGAGGGGCCCCTGCCGAGCGTCCACCCGGTCTCCCTCCCGGTATACGGCCCGCGCGCGGCGGGCGGTTTCCCGCGTCCCCGCCATCATGCCACGCTCCCGCGGGCCAGGGCGCCCGACCTCGCTTCCCGCGGTCGGCGCGGGGGTGGGATGATGCCGGTGTGACCGCGTCGCGCGCCCTGCTCGCCGCCGCGCTCGCGGCGGTCCTGCTCGCGGCCCCGGCCGGGGCGGCCGGGCCCACCGTGGTGGAGCTCGGCGTGACCGGGGTCGTCGATCCCTTCCTCGCGGACCACGTGGTGTCGGGGATCGAGGCCGCCGAGCGCGAGGGCGCGGCGGCGGTGCTCCTCACGATCGACACGCCCGGCGGGCTGGACTCCGCGATGCGCGAGATCGTCCAGGCCGTCCTGAACTCCCGGGTCCCCGTCCTCTGCTACGTCTCGCCGGCCGGGGCCCGGGCCGCCTCGGCCGGCACGTTCATCCTGCTCGCGTGCGGGGTCGCGGCGATGGCCCCGGCCACGAACGTCGGTGCGGCCCACCCGGTCGGGGTGGCCGGGGCGATCGAGTCGCGGAAGGCGGAGAACGACGCCGCCGAGTACATCGTCGCCATCGCCGAGCGGCGGGGCCGGAACGCCGCCTGGGCCGAGCGGGCGGTGCGGGAGTCGGTGAGCGCCTCGGCCGAGGAGGCCCTGCGGCTGGGCGTGATCGACCTGATCGCCGAGGACGTCCCCACGCTCCTGCGGGAGCTGGACGGCCGGACGGTCGAGGTCGCCGGGGGGCGGACCGTGACCCTGGACCTCACGGGGGCCACGATCGAGCGCCGCGGGATGGGGCTCGGGGTCGGCCTCCTCCACCGGCTCCTCGACCCCAACCTCGCGTTCCTCGCGTTCTGGCTCGGGCTCGCGCTCGTCGCGGCGGAGTTCTTCGTGCCCGGCGGCGTCCTCGGGACCGTGGGCGGGGTGCTCCTCGTGCTCTCGATCGTGGCCTTCGGGATGCTCCCGGTGCAGCTCGTCGGGATCGTGCTGCTCCTGGCCGCGGTCGTGTTCTTCGTGCTCGAGCTGAAGCACCCCGGGGTGGGCCTCCCGACCGTGGGCGGGGTCGTGTCGCTCCTGGCGGGGGGGCTCGTGCTGTTCGACCCGTCGGTCCCGTCGGCCCGGGTGTCGCTCTGGGTGCTCCTGCCCGTGGCCGCGGCGATGGGGGCGTTCTCGGGGTTCGTGGTGAAGACGGCGCTCCGGCTCCGCCGGCGGCGGGCGGTCTCGGGGGCCGACGCGCTCCTCGGCCGGGAGGGACGCGCGGTCACGGCGCTCGCCCCCCGGGGCGTGGTGCAGGTCGCCGCCGAGGACTGGACCGCGGTCTCGACCGGGGGCCGGATCCCCCGGGGCGCCCGGGTCCGGGTCGTGGGGATCGACGGGCTGAAGCTCCGGGTCGAGCGGATCGAGGAGGAGGCGGCGGCGGTGGCCGCCGAGGAAGGGAGGACGTCGTGATCGAGTTCCTGATCGGGCTGGGCCTCGTGCTGGGGCTCGCGGTCCTGATCATCCCCAACGCGATCCGGATCGTGCGCGAATACCAGCGCCTCGTCGTGTTCCGGCTGGGTCGCTGCATCGGGATCAAGGGCCCGGGGATCGTGTTCCTGATCCCGCTCGTGGACAAGGCGGTGTGGGTCGACCTCCGCGAGCTCTACCTCGAGATCCCCCACCAGACCGCGATCACCGAGGACAACGCGCCGATCTCCATCGACTTCATCGTGTTCTACAAGGTCGTCGACGCGCAGGCCTCGGTGCTCGAGGTCGGGAACTTCGCGGGCGCCGCGCAGAACATCGCCGCCACCACCCTCCGCTCGGTGGTCGGCGACATGGCCCTCGACGACGTCCTCGCCAAGCGGGAGCAGATGAACGAGATCCTCCGGGTGAAGCTCGACGAGACCACCGAGCGGTGGGGCGTCAAGGTCACGAACGTCGAGATCCGCGAGATCATCCCGCCCCCGGCGGTGCAGGAGGCGATGACCCGGCAGATGTCGGCGGAGCGGCAGCGGCGGGCCGTGGTGACCGAGGCGGAGGGCCAGCGGGCCGCGGCCATCACGGTGGCGGAGGGGAACAAGCAGGCCGCGATCCTCACCGCCGAGGGGGAGCGCCAGGCCGCGATCCTCCGCGCCGAGGGCTTCGCGCTCGCCCTCTCCAAGATCTTCGAGGTCGCGAAGGACATCGACGCGAAGACGATGAGCCTCCAGTACCTCGAGACCCTGAAGCAGGTCGGCGCCTCCCCGTCGACGAAGTTCGTGATCCCGGCCGAGTTCACCTCGATGCTCCAGGGACTCCTGGGCGCGACCGGCAGCTCGTTCGGCGACGGCGGGCGGGAGCGCGGACCCTCGCGGTGAGCCCCCGCTCCCACCGGGCCCGGCGGGCGACCTCCGGGCTGGCGACGCTCGCCCGGGCCCTCCTGTTCGTCGCGGCCCTGGCGCTCCTCTGGCGGGCCGAGCAGCGGCTCGAGGCCTGGCGCGTCGCGACCGGCGCGGAGCTCCGGTTCAAGACCGGGAAGTGGTTCGCGTGGGTCCTCCCGGCGGCCCTGGCCGGGGCGGCGTTCGGCCTGTCGCTCTGGTGGCCTCGGGGGCGGGGGCGCTACCGGTGGGGGCGGGCCCTCGGCCTCGGGATCCCCTCGGCCCTGCTGCTCCTCCACTACTGGGTGGCGCTCGCCCTCCTCGGCCCCCGCGAGGTACCGCTCCTCGGCTTCCTCCAGCGGCCGACCCCCCTGTGGGAGCCGGGGCCGCAGTTCGCGCTCGCCGCGTTCGTCGGGATGGCGGTGGTCTCGGGCTTCGCGGGCGAGGGGGGGTGAGCGGGGAGCCCCGCCCTGGGAGGGGCGGGCTCGCCATCGGCCCGGGGCGCCACGGGCGCCACCCGGCTGGCTCGGACGCGGAGGGAACCGACGGGCCCCCGGGCCGGTCGGGTGGGGAGAGGCCGCACGACCGGCACGAGAGGAGGGGCCATGGCCACGCGCGCCGTCTCCCTGCCCGTCCCCCGCCCCGCCCGTGTGGCGGCGTTCCCGCCCGACCTGCTCCGGGCCGCCGGGCGGGCCGCCGCCCG
>DATMBJ010000133.1:0-19363 GCA_035559315.1 Actinomycetota bacterium | reverse complement strand
GGCCCGCGCGCGACGGCGGCGGCGTCGACCCGGCCGGGCTCCCTCGCCCTCCGGGGCGGCTTCGGCCCGCGGCCCGACCTCCGCCTCGGCCGCCGCCTCCTCGATCGCTCCCGAAGGTACCGGCTGCTGGCCGCCCTCGGTGGGCTTCTTCCTCCGCCCGCGGCCCCCCCGGCGCCGGCGCTTCCTGGCGGGCGCCGCCGTCTCCCCGGCGACCCCGGGCTCACCGGCCGCCTCGATCTCCGCCTCGACCTCCAGGGGCTCCCCGGCGTCCGCGGCGGGGGACGCCGGGGTCCCGTCATCGGTCCCCCCGGGGCCCGCGGCTGCCTCCGACGGCTCGACCGGGGCCGCGGCCGGAACCCGTCGGCCCCGCCCTCGGCCGCCCCGACGGCGGCGCCTCCCAGGGGTACCTCCGGTCTCCTCCGCCTGCCCCGCCTCGGCGGGTGCGCCGGCCTCGATCTCCGCAGCCACCCCGGCTTCGTCGGTCATGGATCCGTGCTCCCTTCCTCCCGTTCGAGGCGCGCAGGGGCGCGGGCGACGGAGGAAGGACGGGCACGGCGACGACCGCCGAGCGATGGTGGCTCGGTACGGTGCACGGAGACCACCGGAACCTTCCGGGATCCCCGCGGCGCAGGTCCACGCACGGGTACGCCCTTCTCCGGCGCGCCGGCCCGGCCGAACGTCGGGTCGCCCCGGCGGCCGGCCGCGCGCCGCCTCTCCTCGCCGGGGATCCCGCAGCCCCCGTGGGCGCGTCCCGGCGAGCACACCTGCTCCGAGCATAGCAAGCCCGGCCAGGTTCCCCGCGATGGCGTGGACGGACGGTCGGGCCGCGGGTTCCGACCCTCCGGGCTGCGGGACGGGGGTCCCGGGTAGGACGGGCGACCGACACCGACGTCGGCCTCCCCGGGGAGACGAGAACCCCGCGTCCGCCGGATACCCTGTGCGCCCTCCGCCGGGGACACTCGCCCTGCATGCGAGCGGCGCCCGCCCAGCCCGAGGCGTCCCCCGGACCCGTTCGGGTCCTGGTCGTCGACGACAACGCCGGGTTCCGCGAGTCCCTCGTGTCCCTCCTCGGCACGGGGGACCTCACGGTCGTCGCGGAGGCCGAGAACGGCCAGGAGGCGCTCGAGCTGATCGAGCGGGTCGAGGCCGACGTGGTCCTCATGGACGTCCGGATGCCGGTGGTGGACGGGATCGAGGCCACCCGCCGCATCAAGCGGCGCCGCCCGGACCTGGGGATCGTGGCGCTCACCGGGAACGAGGACCATGCGGCCGTCCGCGACATGCTGGTCGCGGGGGCTTCCTGCTACGTGCTCAAGGACTCCGACGCCGAGGACATCCTCACCGCGATCCACCAGGCGGCCTCGGGCCGCGGGATCATCTCGCCGCGGATCACCCCCACGCTCATCGACGAGCTGTCGGAGGCCCTCCACCGCGAGCGCCGGCGGACCCTGGAGCTCGAGGCGGCCCAGGAGGCGCTGGTCGAGCGGGCCGCCCGGCGCCAGGAGCTCGTGGCCCGCCTCGGGCACGAGCTCCGCACGCCGGTGACCGTGATCCTCGGGATGGCCCAGACCCTGCAGAAGGGCACGGTCCCCGAGGAGGAGCGTTCCCGCCTGCTCGAGCGCCTCGTGGCGCGGGCCGCCGACCTCGCCCGCCTGGTGGAGCGGCTCGAGGTCGCGGTGGCCGCGGGCCTCGAGGAGCACGTCGACCTCCCCGCCCTCGCGCGCCAGGTGGCCGCCGCGAGCCCCCGGGTGCGGGTGGTCGCCCCGGACGAGCTCGCCCCCGTGCCCTGCTCGCCGGGGGCGGCCCGCCGGGTGCTCGAGGAGCTCGTCGACAACGCGCTGCGGTTCTCCGAGCCTCCGGCCCCCGTCGTCGTCCTGATCGAGGAGACCCCGGGGTGGGTCGAGGTGCGGGTGGTGGACCGGGGCCAGGGGATCGCGCCCGAGGCCCGGGACCGCGTCTTCGAGCCGCTCGAGCAGGAGGAGGAGCTCAACCGCCGCCGCCACCAGGGGGCGGGGCTCGGCCTGACGCTCGCCCGCACCGCGGCCCGCGCCATGGACGGCGACGTCGTCCTCGAGGCGAGCGGCCCGGGGGGCAGCACGTTCCTCTGGCGGATCCCGCGCCGGGCCTCGGTGTAGTTCCCGCGCTCCCTCACGTGAAGCGGCGCATGTGGATGTTGAGTAGGAGCCCGACGGCCACGGAGTTCGCGAGCATCGAGCTCCCCCCGTAGGAGACGAACGGCAGCGGGATCCCGGTGATCGGCATGATGCCCACGACCATCCCCACGTTCACGAACATCTGGAGCGCGAGCATGGCCGCCACCCCGGCCGCGACGTAGGTCCCGAAGGCGTCCTTCGCGAGGAACGCGATCCGGACCGCCCGCCAGATCAGGAGCGCGAAGAGCGCGAGGAGCCCCACCGAGCCGACGAACCCGAACTCCTCGCCCACCACCGTGAAGATGAAGTCCGTGTGCTGCTCGGGCACGAAGTCGAGGTTGGTCTGGGTGCCGCGGAGGTACCCCCGCCCGGTGAGGCCGCCCGAGCCCACCGCGATCTCGGCCTGCTCCCGGTTGTACAGGGCGGCGGCGGGGGCGTCCTCGGGGTCGAGGAACGCGGTGATCCGCTCGAGCTGGTACTCCTTCACCACCCCGAGCTGGAACGCCCCGAACAGGAGCACCAGGGCCGACAGCCCGAGCGCGAGGAGATGGCGGAGCCTCGCGCCCGCCACCACGAGCACCCCCACGAGGATCGCGGCCAGCACGATCGTCGTCCCCACGTCGGGCTGGAGGAACACGAGGAGCATCGGGAGGGCGGCCGCCGCCGTGGCCCGCAGGACGTCCTGGAGCGACGGCTCCTCGGCCCGCACCTCGGACAGCATCGCGGCGAGCATCACGATCAGGCCGACCTTCATGAACTCCGAGGGGGTGAGCTGGAACCCGCCGAGCTGGAACCACCGCTGCGCGCCGGCCGAGCTCGCGCCGAGGGGGGTGTGCACGAGCACCAGGAGCAGCACGAGGCCGGCGTAGACGAGCCCCGCGTAGACCTTGGCGAACCGGTAGTCGATCGAGGCCACCACGACCACCGCCCCGGCACCCAGCGCGAGCGCCGTGGCCTGCTTCTTCACGAACGTGAGCCGGTCGAGGCCCAGGGCGACGAGCGACTGGTGGGTGGCCGAGTACACGAGGAAGAGCCCCGCGACCGAGAGCGCCACCGCCACGAGGAGCAGCACGGGGTCGAGGTGGCGGAGGGGGCGGCGCTCCGCGGGGAACGTCCGGCCGGCGACGAGGTCCACCCCGCTCCCCCTCAGTCCGTCACGCCGCCCGAGACGAACCCCGAGGACGGCAGGCCGTAGAGCCCCTCGATGATGCCGCGGACGATCGGCGCCGCCGTCGTGGAGCCGTGGCCGCCCTGCTCCACGAGGACCACGATCACGTACTCGGGGTCGTCGGCGGGGACCATCGCCGCGAACCACGAGTAGGCCTGGCGGGACGGGACCTCGGCGGTCCCGGTCTTGCCGGCGACCGGGACCTGGTCGAGGGGGAACCCCGCGAAGGCGGAGGCCGCGGTCCCCGAGGCCGGGACCTGGGCCAGGGCCTGCCGGACGTAGGCGAACTGCTCGGGCGTGTACCCGCGGATCCGCCGGCACCGGGGTCGGATCCGCTTCACGACCTCGGCCCGGCCGGGCCCGAGCGGCCGCTCGACCCGCAGCCCCACGTGCGGCTGGCACAGGCGTCCCCCGTTCGCGATCGCCCCGTAGGCCGCGGCGAGCTGGAGGGGGGTGACGAGCACGTAGCCCTGGCCGATCGACATGTTCACGTAGTCGCCCGGGCACCAGTACGCGATGCACCGGTTGAAGGGGTCGATCCGCTGCCAGTCGTCCCGGAAGGTCTCGTACTTCCACCGGCCCCCGGGCAGGAGCCCGGCGCCCGCCGATGGGAGGTCGAGCCCGGGGGCGGCCCCGAAGCCGAACCGCCGCAGTTCCCGCTGGAGCACCTCCTGCTCGGGCCGGGCCACCTGGGTGAGCCCCTGGACCCCGGGGGGCAGGAGCTGCCAGAACCCGTAGCCGAACCGGTAGAAAACCGTGTCGCAGGAGACCACGAGCGAGCTCGCGAGCGACAGGTAGCCGAAGTCGCGGGAGGTCCAGTTCCGGAAGACCGTGCCCGACTCGTCGCCGGGGACCGTGAAGGTGGGCGGGCAGGGGTACGAGCCCGAGAGCGAGGCGATCCCCTCGCGGACCGCGGCCAGGGCGACGAACGGCTTGAACGTGGAGCCCGGCGGGTAGGCGCCCTGGGTCGCCCGGTTGAACAGCGGCTGGTGGGCCGCGGGCCGCTCCAGGCGGGCCGCCTCCTCCGTCGTGAGCCCCCCCTGGTAGATCGCGGGGGCGAACGTCGGCCAGGAGGCGAGGGCCACGATCTCGCCGGTGTCGGGATCCAGGACCACGGCCGCGCCGGCGTCGGCCCGGAGGTACCGGCCCGTCTCCGGGTCGAAGATCGCGCGGGCGTGCTCCATCCCCGACGCCAGGGCCTCCTCCACCAGGCGCTGGACCCCGAGGTCGAGGGAGAGCACCACGTCGTAGCCGCGGACCGGCGGCCGTTCGCCGAGCCGGCGGATCGGCTCGCCGGCCGCGTTCACGAGGTACTTCACGATCCCCTCCCGGCCCTGGAGCCACCGCTCGTAGACCGCCTCCACCCCGGCCTGCCCGACGAGGTCGTCGCGGTCGTAGCCCCGGAACCGCTCCTGGCCGAGCTGGTCGGCGGTGATCGGCCCCACGTGGCCGAGGACGTGGGCCGCGAGCCGCCCGTGCGGGTACCGGCGGACCGGGGTCTCCACCACCTGGACCCCGGGGAACTCCTCCGGGTGCTCCTCGATCGTGAACCAGGCGTCCTCCGAGATGTCCTGGGCGACCGGCACGGGCTGGTACGAGTAGTAACGAGGGTCCTGGAGCCGCTCCGCGAGCACCCGGACCCGGATCCCGAGGAGCTCCGAGAGCCGCAGGAGCACCGACTCGGCCTCGTCCCCGAGCTCCTGACGGTTCACGGTGACGACGAGCGAGAGCCGGTTCTCGACGAGCGGCGCCCGGTTGCGGTCGAGGATCCGCCCCCGGGGCGCCGGCACGTCGACCAGCCGGACGCTGTTGTGCTGCGCCTCCCTCCGGAACCGCTCGGCGGCCAGGACCTGGAGGTACCACAGCCGGGTGGAGAGCGCGGCGAACATCCCGGCGACGAGCACCGCGAGGACCTTGAGCCGGAGCCCCGCCCGCCCCTCGGTCACCTCGGCATCACCACCGCACGACGCGCGGGGGCCGCGAGCGCGCCGAGACCCTCCGCAGGACCGGGAAGACGAGCGGGGTGAGGAGCGCGCCGTAGAGCCCGGTGAGCAGCGCGACCCGGAGGACGAAGGCGAACCCCGCCGTGACCTCCCCGAGGAGGAAGGCCACCACCCGGTTGAAGAGGACCGCGAGGAACGTCCCGAGGCCCACGAGGAGGGTCGGGGTGGCCGGCGAGGGGGAGACGATGTAGGTGCGGAGCAGCCCCACCCCGTACCCGAGGAGCGTGAGCGTGAGCGCGGTGATCCCCTTGGGCTGGTGGAGGAGGAAGTCCTGGGCCATCCCCGAGGCGAACCCCACCACCGCCCCCTCCGACGGCCCCTCGAGCAGGGCGAACGCCACCGTGACCAGGTAGAGGAGCTCGGGCTTGGCACCGAAGAGCTGGACCTCGGCGAACACCGTGGACTGCAGGAGCAGCGCGGTGACGACCACGAGCGTGATCGAGGCGACCCGCCGGAGCACGGACCCAGGCTACCCCGCGCTCCCGGATCGGACCACCGGCGCCACCTACCCCGCCTCCGACGAGAGGACCACGAGCACCACCTCGAGCGTCGAGAAGTCCACCGCCGGGCGCACCGTCACGAACTTCTCGAGCGCCGCGGGGTTCTCCACGACCCGGGAAACCACCCCGATCGGGATGCCCGGCGGGTAGAGCCCGCCCTGGTACCCGGCGGTCTCCACCGGCTCCCCCGCCGCCACCTCGGTGGCGGGGTCGACCCCCCGCATCTGGAGGTCGTCCTCCCCCTGCCCGACCAGGAGGCCGGTCTCCCGCGAGCTGGCCAGCCGAGCGGCCACCCGGGAGTCGGGATCGATGATCAGCTGCACGAGCGAGGAGGTGGGTCCGGCCTTCACCACCCGCCCCACGAGGCCGGCCGCCGCCAGGACCGGGGAGCCCACCCCGACCCCGTCCTCGGTCCCCGCGTCGATCGTGATCGTCCACTCGAAGTTCGAGACCCCGCTCCCGATCACCAGGGCCGCGGCGGTGGGCGGGTCCAGCGCCTCCTGCAGCCCGAGGAGCTTCACGAGCTGCTCGTAGCGGGCCTCGAGCGAGGCCTGCCGGGCCACCGCGGCCCGGGCCTCCGCGAGCTCGTCCTTGAGCCGTTCGTTCTCCCGCCGGATCCGTGGGAGGTTGGCGAGGGTCGAGAGGAAGTCGCCGACCGGCCGGGTGATGCGCGAGACCGCCGCCTGGAGCGGGGCGATCGCGGTGAGCGCGGCCCGCCCGAGGCCGGCCAGCGGCCCGGACTCGCCCTGCCGGTAGTCGATCGTGATCGTGGCGAGCGAGATCGACACCAGGATCGCGACCAGGAGACGGGCGTTCCGCGCGCGGCCGGAGATCGCCATCCCGGCCTACCGCCGGGACGGGCTCACCAGCACCCGCTGCAGGACCTCGAACTCCTCCAGGCACTTGCCCGACCCGAGCACCACCGCCTGGAGCGGCATGTCGGCGATGTGCACCGGCATCCCCGTCTCGTGGCGGAGTCGCTTGTCGAGGCCGCGCAGGAGGGCCCCGCCCCCGGTGAGCACGATCCCCTTGTCCATGATGTCCGCGGCGAGCTCCGGCGGGGTCCGGTCGAGCGTGCCCTTGATCGCATCGATGATCGCGTTCACCGGCTCCTCGATCGCCCGCCGGACCTCCTCCGCGCTGATCGTGATGGTCTTGGGCAGGCCGGAGACCAGGTCGCGGCCCTTGATCTCGGCGACGAGCTCCTCGGGCGTCGGGTAGACCGAGGCGATCGCGATCTTGATGGCCTCCGCGGTGCGGTCGCCGAGCGCGAGCGAGTACTCCTTCTTCACGTACTGGATAATCGCCTCGTCGAGCTCGTCGCCCCCGATCCGGATCGAGGTGCTCGTGACGATCCCCCCGAGCGAGATCACCGCGACCTCGGTGGTCCCGCCGCCGATGTCGACGACCATGTTCCCGGTGGGCTCGTGGATCGGGAGCCCCGCGCCGATCGCCGCCGCCATCGGCTCCTCGATGATGTAGGCGCGGCGGGCGCCGGCGGCGATCGCCGCCTCCTCCACCGCCCGCTGCTCGACCCCGGTGATCCCGGAGGGAACGCAGATCACGACCCGCGGCTTCGCCAGCAGGCGGCGCTTGTGCACCCGCTGGATGAAGTACCGCAGCATCTTCTCGGTGACGTCGAAGTCGGCGATCACGCCGTCCTTCAGCGGGCGCACCGCCTGGATGTGGGAGGGCGTCCGCCCGATCATCCGCTTCGCCTCGGCCCCCACGGCCAGGATCGCCCCGGTGAGGGTGTTGATGGCGACGACCGACGGCTCGTTCAGGACGACGCCGCGCCCCCGCACGTAGACGAGCGTGTTCGCGGTGCCCAGGTCGACCGCCATGTCTCGCCCGAGCACCCCGAAGATCCCCTCCGCCCCTTGGGGCCTCGGGCGGGGGGCCGCGCGTCCTTGAACCCTCTCGGCCATGGGCTCCCGGACGTTCTACACGACCCCCGGGGACCTGGCAACCCGCGCCGCCGCCGTAACCCCGGCCCAGGGGCCGCGGTCGGTAGAGTGGTCGCCGAACGCCAGCGGAGGGAGGAACGTGCCCGTCGCCGTCCTGTTCCCGGGGCAGGGGTCCCAGTACGCGGGGATGGCGGACCCGTGGGCCGCCCACGGGGCCGGCCGCGCCGTGCTCGAGGAGGTCTCGGAGCTCCTCGGGCGGGACGTGGTGGCGGGCTGCCGCGACGAGGAGGCCCTGGCCTCGACGGGCTTCGTGCAGCCCGCGCTCTTCGCCTGCGACCTCGCGGCGTTCCGGGTCCTCGAGGCGGAGGGGGTGCGGGCCGGGGCGGCCGCCGGCCACTCCCTCGGGGAGCTCGCGGCCCTCGCCGCCGCCGGCGCGCTCGACCTCGCGGACGCGGTCGCGATCGTGGCCGAGCGGGGGCGGGCGATGGACGCGGCCGCCCGGGCCCGCCCGGGCACGATGACCGCGCTCCTCGGGCCGACCCTGGAGGAGGCCCGGGCGATCTGCGAGGAGGCGCGGGGGGGCGACGTGCTGGTCGTGGCCAACGAGAACGCCGAGCGGCAGGCCGTCCTCTCCGGGTCGGTGGCCGCCGTCGAGCGGGCCGAGGCCCTGGCCCGCGAGCGGGGCGCGCGGGCCATCAGGCTCAGGGTCGCCGGCGCGTTCCACTCCCCGCTCATGGAGCCGGCCCTCGAGCCGCTCCGGGCGCGGGTGGCGGCGGCCCGCTTCCGCCCCCCGCGCTTCCCCGTGGCCTCGAACGTCTCGGGGGCCCTCGAGGACGACCCCGAGGTCCTCCGCGAGCTCGTGGTGCGCCAGGTGGTCTCGCCGGTCCGCTGGGACGCCGCGATGCGGGCGCTCGCCGCGGCCGGGTTCGACGCGTTCCTCGAGGCGGGCCCGGGCGACGTGCTCACGAAGCTCGCGCGCCGGGCGGTCCCCGGGGCCCTGGCCCTCGCCGTGGGCTCCCCGGAGGCGGCCCGGGAGGCGGCCGCCGCGGTCCCGGTCGCGGCCGGGGAGGACGGGTGAGGGGAGGCGCGCCGGGCGGTATCCTCGCCGGCGTGACCGGGAGCCGGAGGGGCGCGTGAGGGGCGAGCGGCACGCCGCGGTGGCGGGCGTGGGGTCCGCGCTGCCCGCGCGGGTGATCCCCAACGCGTGGTTCGCCTCGTTCGTGGAGACCTCGGACGAGTGGATCCGGGAACGGACCGGGATCCGCGAGCGACGGTTCGCCGAGGACGGCCAGAACACCTCGGACCTCGCCACCGAGGCCGCCCGGCGAGCCCTGGAGAGCGCGGGGCTCCCCGCGGAGCAGGTCGACCTGGTGCTGGTCGCGACGCTCACCCCCGACACCCCGATCCCCGCGACCGCCGTCCGCGTGCAGCGGAAGCTCGGCCTCACCTGTCCGGCCTTCGACCTGAACGCGGCCTGCGCGGGCTTCTCCTACGCGATGGCGGCGGCCCGGGCCTTCATCGCCTCGGGGGCGGCCGAGACGGTCCTCGTGGTGGGGGCCGAGATCCTCTCGCGGGTCCTCGACCTCACCGACCGGACGACCTGCGTGCTGTTCGGGGACGGCGCGGGGGCCGCGGTGCTCGTGCCGGCGGACGAGCCGGGGGTCATCGGCTCGGTCCTCGGGGCCGACGGCGGCGCCGCCGAGCTCCTGGTGATCCCGGGCGGCGGCTCGGCCCGGCCGGCCTCCCCCGAGACCGTGGCCGCCCGCGAGCACGCCATCCGGATGGCCTCGGGGCGGGAGGTGTTCAAGCGGGCGGTGGTCGAGATGGCGAACGCCTGCCGGGAGCTCCTGGAGAAGTCCGGCTACGGGCCCCAGGACGTGGACCTCCTGATCCCGCACCAGGCGAACGCCAGGATCATGACGGCGGTCGCCCAGCGCCTGGGGATCGACGAGGAGCGGGCCGTGGTGGACGTGGCGGAGGTCGGGAACACCTCCGCGGCCTCGATCCCGATCGCCCTGGACCGGGCCTGGCGGGCCGGGCGGATCGCCCCGGGCGACCTGGTGCTGCTCACCTCGTTCGGCGCCGGCCTCGCCTGGGGGGCGAACCTGATCCGATGGACGATGCCGGGGCCGTCGTGACGAGCGCGGAGGTGGGCAAGGTCGCGGTGGTGACCGGCGCCGCCCGCGGGATCGGCCGGGCCTGCGCGCTCGCCCTCGGGGAGGCGGGCTGGAGGGTGGCGATCGGCTACCGCAGCAGCGAGGGCGAGGCCAAGGAGACCCTGGAGGCCCTGGAGGCGGCGGGCGGGGAGGGAGCCGTGGTCCACGTCGACGTCACCGACGAGGCGTCGGTGGCCGAGGCCTTCCGCGCGGTGAACGAGCGCCTCGGCCCGGTCACGGGCCTCGTGAACAACGCCGGGTTCTCCCAGGACGGGCTCCTGCTCAAGTACCCGCCGGCGGTGCTGGCGAGGACGCTCGACACCAACGTCCGGGGGGCGTTCCTCTGCGCCCAGCAGGCCCTCCGGACGATGCTCCGCGCGAGGTGGGGGCGGATCGTGAACGTCTCGTCGGTGATCGCGTTCCGCGGGAACGCCGGGCAGACCGCGTACGCGGCCTCCAAGACCGCGCTCGTCGGCTTCACCCGCTCCCTGGCCCGGGAGGTCGGCGCCAAGGGCATCACGGTGAACGCGGTCTGCCCGGGCCTGCTCGACACCGAGATGACCGCGCACCTGGACGACCGGGCGCGCGCGTACTACATCGACCAGACGCCGCTCGGACGGACCGCCCACCCCGAGGAGATCTCGGCGGTGGTCCGGTTCCTCATGTCCGAGGAGGCCTCGTACGTGAACGGCGCGGTGATCCCCGTGGACGGGGGGCTGTCCGCGTGAGCGACCGGGTAGGAACGGGAGACGAGGAGGGAACATGGACAGGGCGGAGATCGAGGCGCGGGTCCGGAAGGTGCTCGCCGAGCAGCTCTCGGTGGACGAGAGCCAGGTGACGCCGGAGGCCCGTTTCGCCGAGGACCTGAATGCCGACTCGCTCGACCTCGTGGAGGCCGTCCTCGCCCTCGAGGAAGAGTGGAACATCGAGATCCCCGAGGAGGAGATGCAGGACGTGAAGACCGTCGGCCAGGCCATCGAGCTCGTCGCCCAGAAGGTCGGCGCGAAGTAGGGCCGTGGCCGAGCGCCGGCGGGTCGTCGTCACCGGGATCGGGCCGGTCACGCCGGTCGGGATCGGGGTCGAGGAGTTCTGGGAGGGCCTGGTCTCGGGCCGGAACGGGATCCGGACCATCAGCCGGTTCGACCCCTCCGACCTCCCGGTGAAGGTGGCGGGGGAGGTGGACGGGTTCGACCCCGCCCGGTTCCTGGACCCGAAGGAGGTCCGCCGCACCGACCGGTTCAGCCACTACGCCCTGGCCGCGGCCCAGCTCGCGTGGGACGACGCCGGCGGGCCGGAGGTGGTCCCCGAGCGCGGCGGCGCCATCATCGCCACCGGGATCGGCGGGATCGAGACCCTCCTCCAGCAGCACCTCGTGATGCTGGAGAAGGGGCCGGGGCGGGTCTCCCCGTTCATGGTGCCCGCGCTCATGGCGAACGCCGCGGCCGGCCACGTCGCGATGCGGTTCGGCCTCACCGGCCCGAACTACGCGACGGTCTCGGCCTGCTCGTCCTCGAACCACGCGATCGGCGAGGCGATGCGCTACATCCGGGAGGGCGCGCTCGACCTCTGCGTGGCCGGGGGGTCCGAGGCCGCCACGCTCCCCCTCACGGTCGCCGCCTTCTCCCAGATGACCGCCCTGAGCAAGAACCCCGACCCCGAGCGCGCCTCGCGGCCCTTCGACGCCGGGCGCGACGGGTTCGTGCTGGCCGAGGGCGCGTGCTGCCTCGTGCTCGAGGCGGAGGAGCACGCCCGGGCCCGGGGCGCCCGGATCTACTGCGAGGTGGCCGGCTACGGGGCCTCCGACGACGCCTTCCACATCACGGCCCCCGACCCCAAGGGTTCGGGCGCGGCGCTCTCGATGCTGTGGGCGCTCCGGGACGCCGGGGAGGAGCCGTCCGCGGTGGACTACGTGAACGCCCACGGGACCTCGACCCCGCTCAACGACGCCGCGGAGACCGCCGCGATCAAGGCCGCCCTGGGCGAGGAGGTTGCGCACCGGGTCGCGATCTCCTCGACGAAGTCGATGACCGGCCACATGCTGGGCGCCGCGGGGGCCGTCGAGGGCGCCGCGTGCGTCCTCGCGATCGCCCGCGGCGTCGTCCCGCCCACCATCCACTACGAGACCCCCGACCCCGAGTGCGATCTGGACTACGTCCCGAACGAAGCGCGGCGGATGGAGGTCCGGCTCGCCCTCAACAACTCGTTCGGCTTCGGCGGGCACAACGCGGTGATCGCCTTCCGCCGCCTCGACGGGACGGAGTGACCGCCGTCCGCGGCCCCCACGGGGCGCGGTGACCGCATCCGCCCGGCTGGGCGGGCCCCGCCTCAGCCCGCCCGGAACCAGGGAGCCCCGTCGAACACGGCCCGGCGCGCCTCCCCGCCCACCACGTCCTCGAACCGGATCCGGTCCGGCGACCAGGGGGCGCCGACCCGGAACCTCCCCCCGCCGAGGGGCGCGAGCTCCTCGTCCCGCTCCAGCCAGGGCGCGACCATCGCCAGCCGCCCGTCGCGGAGCACGACCGAGAAGGCGGGGGCCCAGGGGTTCGGGCTCCGATAGTCGCCGACGAACGCCCCCCACGAGGGATCGGGGGCGGGCGGGGAGGGCTCCCGATGGTCGGGCCGGCGGAACCACGAGGGCCCGTGGAAGACCTCCACGACCCGCCCCGCGGCGTCCCGGCCGAAGCGGAACGGGAAGCGGTCGAGCCCTGGGACCGGCGCGAGGAGGGCGTCGGGGGGCCGGCGGGCGGGGAGGACGCGGCTCGGCGCGAGCGGCTCGAGGGGGACCTCGGAGCCCTCCCACCGGAGCACCAGGCGCTCGCCGCGGGCCACGAGCTCGAGCTCGCCGCCTCCCCCCTCGGCCCGGTAGCGGCCGGCGAAGGCCTCGGCGCCGGGGACCAGGTCGGCCGGGGGCGGGGGCGGCGGCGGGGGCGGCTCCGCCCCCTCCGCCAGGGCCGCGGCCGCCCGGAGCGCGAAGCGGCACAGCTCGTCCCTGGCCAGCCGGTCCCGATCCGAGCCCCCGTTCAGGAGGACCGCGACGCCCACCCCGGCCTCGAGGTCCACCGCCAGGCGGCCCACGTGGCCCAGCATGCTCCCGGTGTGGCCGGCGTGACGCCGGCCCTCCTCGCGCCAGGCCCGGATCCCGAACCCGTAGGGCGCGTCCGGCTCCTCGGGATCCACGGCCCGGGGCTCGAGCATCCGGGCGAGCGCCGCCTCCGACAGGAGGGCCCGGCCCCCGGGGGCTCGGCCGCCGGACAGGAGGGCCCGGGCGAACGCGCAGAGGTCCTCCGCGGTGGACAGGACGCTCCCGTCGGCGGTGCTCGAGGGGACCCACGGGGCCTCGACGAGCGGCTGGGAGGGGTGGTCGGGACGGTCGTCGAAGAGCCGCCGGTGCCCCGGCGCCGAGCCGGCCCGGCCCTCGAGCGTGATCGCGGGCTCCGACCGCGCCATCCCGAGGGGCTCGAGGACCCGCTCCCGGAGCAGCTCCGGGTAGGGCCGGCCCGCCACCTCCTCCAGCACGAGCCCCACCGCCTTGTACGCGTCGTTCGAGTACAGGAACCGCTCCCCCGGCGCGAACCCGGCCTCGGTCTCCCGCAGCAGCAGGAGGGCGGCGCGGGCGTCGCCCGCGAACTCCGTCCCCTGGGCCAGCCCCGAGGTGTGCGAGAGGAGGTGGTGGACCTGGATCGGCGCGAACCGCGAGGGGACCTCGAACCACGGCAGGTACCGGCGGACCGGCGCGCCGAGGTCCAGGCGGCCGGCCTCCGCCTCCTGGAGCGCGAGGAGGGCGGCGAACGACTTCGAGATCGAGCCGATCTGGAAACGGGTCTCGGGCGAGAGCGGCGCCCCGCACCGGTCGGCCGCCCCGAGGACGACCGACGCGAGGAGCCCCGACCGGTCGGTGATCGCCACCTGCGCCCCGGTGGCGTCGAGCCGCGGCAGGCGCGCTTCCCACATCCGACCGAGGGCCGCGGCCACGGGCGCGGCACCCGCCATCGTCAGTCGAAGAACAGCTTGAGCTCGCGCTCGGCCGACCCCGGGGAGTCGCTCCCGTGCACGAGGTTCTCGGTGATCAGGAGCCCCAGGTCCCCGCGGATGGTCCCGGGGGGCGCCTGGGCGGGGTCGGTCGGCCCCATCAGGGTCCGCAGGACCGAGATCGCCTGCTCCCCCTCCACCCTGGCCACGACGACGTCGCCCGAGGTGATGAAGTCCACCAGCTCCTCGAAGAAGGGCTTCCCGCGGTGCTCCCCGTAGTGCTCCTCGGCGAGCTCCCGGTCGATCCGCATCATCCGCATCTCGCGGATCCGCAGGCCCTTGCGCTCGATCCGCGCGAGCACCTCCCCGATCAGCCCCCGGCGGACGGCGTCGGGCTTGACGATGAGCAGCGTCGATTCGACGGCCACGGTTTCAGCGGGTCCTTCCGAGCGCCCGGCGGGCGTCCGCCACAGTATAGAGGGAGCCGGTCACGAGGATGAGGTCGCCCTCCCCCGCCGAGTCCCGGGCCGCTGCGAGGGCCGAGGGCACGTCGTCGAAGACCTCGGTCGGGACCTCCAGCTCGTGGAGGACGCCGCCCACCGCGCGGGCCGGTGCGGTGCGCGGGGTCGAGTGGGCCGCCGCGTAGGCCCGGTCGGCGAGGGGCGCGAGGGCCTCGAGCACCCCGCGGACGTCCTTGTTCGCCGAGACGCCCACCACGAGGTGGAGCCGTTCCCAGGCGAAGGACTCCCGGAGGGTCGCCGCCAGGGCCCGGGCGCCGTCGGGGTTGTG
Source organism: Actinomycetota bacterium (assembly GCA_035559315.1). Lineage (GTDB taxonomy): Bacteria > Actinomycetota > UBA4738 > UBA4738 > HRBIN12 > DATLZM01. The sequence goes on along the minus strand of DATMBJ010000133.1, from coordinate 4,718 downwards.
GGCGCCGTCCAGGACGACCAGCGGATGGCGGTCGGCCACCTCCACCCGCCCCGGCGAGGTCGCCCTGGCCAGGCCCTCCCGGACCGGCTCCTCGCCGAGCTCCCGGTCGAGGAGCGCCTCGAGGGCCACGATGGCGGCGGCGGCGTTCCGGGCCTGGTGCTCGCCGAACAGGGGGAGCAGGAGGTCGTCGTACCTCCCGTGCCGGCCCCGGACCGCGATGGCCTGCCCGCCCACGGCCACCCGCCGCTCGGCCAGGGCGAAGTCCCGGTCCTCGAGGAGGAGCCGGGCCCCGACCTCCCGGCAGCGGGCCTCCACGACGGCCAGGGCCTCGGGCCGTTGGCGGCGGCAGACCACCACCGAGCCCTCCTTCACCACCCCCGCCTTCTCCCCGGCCACCTCCGCCACCGTGGAGCCGAGCTCGGGGTGGTCCAGGCCGATCTCGCAGATCACGACCACGTCGCCGCGGACCACGTTCGTCGCGTCCCACCGACCGCCCATCCCGACCTCGATCGCCGCCAGGGAGACCGGGCGGTCCGCGAACCACAGGAACGCGAGGGCGGTGAGGACCTCGAAGTACGTGACCCGCTCGCCCTTCCCGTCGACCAGCTCGAGGAAGGGCAGGAGCCGCTCGTACTGCTCGGCGAACTCCCCCTCGGGGATCGGCTCGTCGCAGACGGAGATCCGCTCGGTCACCGACAGGAGGTGGGGCGAGGTGTACAGGCCGGTGGGGAGCCCGTGGGCGCACCCCAGCGACGCCGCGATCCGCGCGGTCGTGGTCTTCCCGTTGGTCCCCGCGACGTGGATCGTGGGGTAGGCGAGCTGCGGGTCGTCGAGCAGCTCGACCAGCGCGCGGATCCGGGACAGGTCCGGGACGATCCGCTCCGGCTGCCGTCCCTCGAGCTCGGCCAGGGCCTCCTCGAACCGCACGGTCACCCCAGCTGCGCGAGCTCGGCCTCGAGCCGGGCCGCCTCGGCCTCGAGCTCGGCGACGTCGCGCCGCTCCTTCTCCACGACCGCCGGCGGGGCCTTCGCCAGGAACGCCTCGTTCGCGAGCTTCCCCCGCTTCCGCTCGAGCTTGGCCCGCACCTCCTCGAGGCGCTTGCGCCGGGAGGCCGCGACCGCCGAGAGGTCCACGCCCTCGGCCCGGGCCGGTCGGACCCTGGCCCCGCCGAGGTCGGCGAAGCGGACCCGGGCCCCGCCGAGGCGCTCCAGGTCCTCGAGGAGGGGCTCGAGCCGGTCCCGGAGCCCGGCGTCCACCTCCACCGCGCCCCGCAGCTCGGGGGCCAGCCCGGCCTGGATCGCGCGGATGTCCGTGACCACCCCCCGCAGCTCCTCGAAGACCTCCTCCGCCTCGGGGTCGAGGTCGCCCGGCCGCTGCTCGGGCCAGGGGGCGATCACGATCGACTCCCCGGCGCCCAGCCGCTGCCAGATCTCCTCGGTCACGAACGGCATCACGGGGTGGAGCAAGCGGAGGGTGCGCTCCAGGACCCAGGCCAGGAGGTTCGCGGCGTCGGCCCGGGCCGTCGGGTCCTCCCCGTACAGGCGGCCCTTCGCGACCTCCAGGCCCCAGTCGCAGTACTCGGCCCACAGGAACCGGTGGATGGCCTGGGCCGCCGCGTCGAACCGGTAGGCGTCCAGGGCCGCGTCCACCTCGGCCACGCAGGCCTGGTGGCGCGAGAGCAACCACCGGTCGGCGACGGTCCGCCGCTCGGGGGGCGGGAGCTCGGGCGGCCCCCCCTCGAACGCCCGGAGCACCAGCCGCGCCGCGTTCCAGATCTTGTTCGCGAAGTTCCGCCCGGCCTCGATCGACTCCTCCTTGAGGGGCAGGTTCTGCTGGTCCGGGGAGGCCATCCAGGCCAGGGCGAACCGGAGCGCGTCGGCCCCGTAGCGCTCGATCATGTCGAGGGGGTCGATCACGTTCCCCAGCGACTTGCTCATCTTCCGCCCCTGGGCGTCGCGCACGAGCCCGTGGATCACCACGGTGCGGAAGGGCACGTCGCCCACGAGGTACAGGCCGGACATAATCATCCGGGCCACCCAGAGGTAGAGGATCTCGTAGCCCGTGACCAGCACCGTCGTGGGGTAGAAGGTCCGGAGGTCCTCGGTGTCGTCGGGCCAGCCCAGCGTGGAGAACGGCCAGAGCTGCGAGGAGAACCAGGTGTCGAGGACGTCGGGGTCCTGCTCGATCTGGGCGCTGCCGCACTCCCGGCAGGCGTCGGGGTCCTCGGTCGCCGCGAACTCGTGGCCGTTCGCGCAGTACCAGACCGGGATCCGGTGCCCCCACCAGAGCTGGCGCGAGATGTTCCAGTCGCGGAGGCCGGCCAGCCACTCGTCGTAGTTCCGGGCCCACCGCTCCGGGACGAAGCGCACCCGGCCGTCCCGGGCCGCCTCCCGGGCCGGGCCCTTGAGCCGCTCGACCGCCACGAACCACTGCTGGCCCGAGAGCCACGGCTCGATCTCCGAGTGGCAGCGGTAGCAGTGCCCCACCGCGTGGCGGTACGGCCGCTCCTCCCGCTCCACGAGGCCCAGCTCGCGGAGCCGCTCGAGCACCCGAACCCGGGCCGCGTAGCGGTCGAGGCCGCGGAACTCCTCGGGGACGTCCCCGGCGATCGTCGCGTCGGCCGCCAGGACGTTCTTGAGCGGCAGGCCGGTCCGCTCCGCGATCTCGAAGTCCCGGGGGTCGTGGGCCGGGGTCACCTTCACCGCGCCGGTCCCGAACGAGGGGTCCACGGCGGGGTCGGCGACGATCGGGAGCTCGCGCCCGTCGAGCGGGTGGCGCACGGTCCTGCCCACGAGCTCCCGGTAGCGGGGGTCGTCGGGGTGGACCGCGACCCCGGTGTCGCCGAGCATCGTCTCGACCCGGGTGGTGGCCACCGCCACGTGCCCCGAGCCGTCGGCGAGCGGGTAGCGGAACGTGACCAGCTCGCCCTCCACCTCGACGTGCTCGACCTCCGAGTCCGACAGCGCGGTCCGGTCGGTGGGGCACCAGTTGATCAGCCGCTCGCCCCGGTAGATCAGCCCGTCCTCGTACATCCGGACGAACGCCACCCGGACCGCCCGCGAGAGCCCCTCGTCCATCGTGAACCGCAGCCGGTCCCAGTCGCAGGAGTTCCCGAGCGCCTTCATCTGCTCGACGATCTCGCCCCCGTAGCGCTCCTTCCACGCCCACACCCGCTCGAGGAACCGTTCCCGGCCGAGCTGCCGGGGGTCGAGGCCCTCCTTCCGGAGCTCGCGCTCCACCACGACCTGGGTGGCGATCCCGGCGTGGTCGGTCCCGGGGAGCCAGAGCGTCTCGTAGCCCTGCATCCGGGCCCGGCGGGTCAGGATGTCCTGGATGGTCTGGTCCAGCGCATGGCCGATGTGGAGCCGGCCGGTGACGTTCGGCGGGGGCAGCACGATGCAGAAGGGCGCCCGGTCGGTGGGGGCCTTGGCGTGGAAGTAGCCGCGCTCCACCCAGGTCGGGTACCAGCGCCGCTCGGCCGCCCGCGGGTCGTACTGGGGCGGCATCTCCTCCCGGGTCCGCGCACGGTCGACCATGGTGGCGAGTCTACGGGATGCCCGGACGACCCCCGGCGGTCAGGCGGTGCGCTCGCGGCGGATCCGCGGGGGCTCCTGCCGCGGGACGAGGGTGGGGTTCACCCGCTCCAGGACCACCTGGCGGTCGACGACGCACTTCGTGACGTCCTGGCGGGAGGGCAGCTCGTACATCACGTTGAGCAGCACCTCCTCCATGATCGCCCGGAGCCCCCGGGCCCCGGTCCCGCGGAGGATGGCCTGGTCCGCGATGGCCTCGAGGGCGTCGTCGGTGAACTCGAGCTCCACGCCGTCGAACTCGAAGAACCGCCGGTACTGCTTCACGAGCGCGTTCTTGGGCTTGGTGAGGATGTCGACCAGGGCGTCCCGGTCGAGGTTGTGGACCCAGGTGATCACCGGGAGCCGGCCCACGAACTCCGGGATCAGCCCGTACTTCAGCAGGTCCTCCGGCATCACGTGGGAGAGGATCTCGCCGAGGTCCTTGTCCTCGGCCCGGCGGATGTCGGCCCCGAAGCCGATCCCCTTCTTCCCGATCCTCGACTCGATGATCTTCTCGAGCCCGGCGAACGCGCCCCCGCAGATGAACAGGATGTTCGTGGTGTCGATCTGGATGAACTCCTGGTGCGGGTGCTTCCGTCCGCCCTGCGGCGGGACGGAGGCCGTGGTCCCCTCGAGGATCTTGAGGAGGGCCTGCTGCACGCCCTCGCCCGAGACGTCCCGCGTGATCGAGGGGTTCTCGCTCTTGCGGGCGATCTTGTCGACCTCGTCGATGTAGATGATCCCGGTCTCGGCCTTCTTCACGTCGAAGTCCGCCGCCTGGATCAGCTTGAGCAGGATGTTCTCGACGTCCTCGCCCACGTAGCCGGCCTCGGTGAGGGCCGTGGCGTCGGCGATGGCGAACGGGACGTTGAGCATCCGGGCCAGGGTCTGGGCCAGGAGCGTCTTCCCGCACCCGGTGGGCCCGAGGATCAGGATGTTCGACTTCTGCAGCTCGACGTCCTGGTCCTTGCTCCCGACCTGGATCCGCTTGTAGTGGTTGTAGACCGCGACCGAGAGGACCTTCTTCGCCTGCTCCTGGCCGATCACGTAGTCATCGAGGAACGCGTAGATCTCGGCGGGCTTGGGGAGCTCGTCGAGCTTGAGCTCGGAGGTCTCGGAGAGCTCCTCCTCGATGATCTCGTTGCA
>DATMBJ010000132.1:0-3173 GCA_035559315.1 Actinomycetota bacterium | reverse complement strand
CCGGGCGGGCGCGCCGACGGCGTCGGCGACCTGCGCGGCCAGCTCCCTGGTCGGCGCGAGCACGAGGGCGGACGGGGTCGGCGCCTCGGGGCCGAGGCGCTCGACGATCGGCACGGCGAAGGCGAGGGTCTTCCCCGAGCCGGTCGGGGACCTCACCAGCACGTCGCGGCCGGCGAGCGCGTCCGGGAGCGCGAGGGCCTGGACGGGGAACGGGCGGCGGGCCCCGGCCTCGGCCAGCGCCCGGGCCACGGGCGCGGACACGCCGAGGTCGGCGAAGGTGGTCGTGGACATGCGGTTCGCTCCTCCCGGCCCCGGAGGGCCGATCGTCTCCGGCGAGGTCTCGACTCGCCCGGGACGCGGAGGAGCGGAACCTCACGGGACGGCGGTCGCCGTCCCTCACCCGTCACGGTACCAGGCCGCCGCCGGGCCGCCCACGCGGCGCTCGCGCGCCGGCGGCGCAGCGCGGTAGGCTGCGCGCGACCGTGGAGCCCTGGGTCCGCGACCTCACCCACCGCCTGGCGGTCGCCCGCGGCGAGCGGCCCGCGGACCTCGTGCTCCGCGGCGGCCGGGTCCTCTCGGTCTTCACCGGCGAGCTGCTCGAGGCGGACGTGGCGATCGCGGGCGAGCACGTCGCGGGCCTGGGCCGCTACCGGGGCGCGCGGGAGGAAGACGTCTCGGGCCTCGTCCTCCTCCCCGGGTTCATCGACGGGCACCTGCACCTCGAGTCCACCAAGCTCCGGCCCGACGCCTTCGCCGCCGCCGTCCTCCCCCACGGCACGACGGCCGCGGTGCTCGACCCCCACGAGATCGCGAACGTGTTCGGGGCCCCGGGGGTCCGCGCCCTCCTCGCCGCCGCCCGCCGGCTCCCCGTCGACCTCTACGCGATGGTCCCCTCCTGCGTGCCGGCCAGCCCGTTCGAGTCGAGCGGAGCGACGCTCTCGGCCGAGGACGTCGAGGCGCTCCTCCGCGAGGAGCCGCGCGCGATCGGCCTGGCGGAGATGATGGATGTCCCCGCCGTCGTCCGCGGCGACCCGGCGGCCCTCGCCAAGCTCTCCGCCGCCCGCCGGGCCGCCGGTGCCCACGTGGACGGCCACGCGCCGGGGCTCTCGGGCCCCGCCCTCAACGCCTACCTCGCGGCCGGGGTCCGGAGCGACCACGAGTGCACCACCTACGAGGAGGCCCTGGAGAAGCGCCGGCTCGGGATGTGGATCATGATCCGAGAGGGCTCGGCGGCGAGGAACCTCGAGGCGCTCCTCCCGCTCGTGCTCGAGCACGGTCCCGCCAACTGCCTGCTCTGCGCCGACGACCGGGAGCCCGACCAGCTCCTCGAGGACGGGCACCTCGACGACGTGCTCCGCCGGGCGGTGGCCCTCGGATGCCCGCCGGCCGACGCAGTCGCGATGGCAACCCTCCACCCCGCCCGCTACCACCGGCTCCACGAGCACGGGGCGGTGGCGCCGGGCTACCTGGCCGACGTCGTGGCGGTCCCCGACCTCGAGGGGTTCCGGCCGGTCCGGGTCTGGAAGCGCGGGCGCCTCGTGGCCTCGGACGGCGAGGTCGTGGGGCTGTCCGAGGTGCCGCTCCCCGACTGGATGCGGGGGAGCGTGCGGGTGCCGCCGCTCTCGGCCGACGACTTCCTCGTGGAGGCGGAGGGCCCGGTCCGGGTGATCGGCGTGGAACCCGGGCAGATCGTGACCCGCGCGCTGGCCGCCGAGCCCGCCCGGCGGGACGGGCGCGCGGTGGCCGACCCCGCCCGGGACCTCGCCAAGGCCGCCGTGGTCGAGCGCCACCGCGGCAGTGGCCGGATCGGCCTGGGGTTCGTCACCGGGTTCGGGCTCCGGCGGGGCGCGCTCGCCTCCACCCACGCCCACGACGCCCACAACCTCGTCGTGGTCGGGGTGGACGACGCGGACATGGCGGCGGCCGTGAACCACCTCGCCCGGCTGGGGGGCGGGCAGGCGGCGGTGGCGGGCGGGCGGGTCCTGGCCGACCTGCCCTGCCCCTACGGCGGGCTGCTCTCCGACGAGGGACCGAGGGAGGTCGCACGGCGCTCCCGGGAGCTGGAGGAAGCGGCCCGGGCCCTCGGCGTCACGCTCCCCGCCCCCTTCATGGCGATGTCGTTCCTCGCGCTCTCGGTGATCCCCGAGCTCAAGCTCACCGACCGGGGGCTCGTCGACGTCGCACGGTCCGAGCTCGTCCCGCTCGAGGCCACGTGAAGGCCCGCCGCGGGTAGGCTGGCGGGAGGCCGCGGCGCCGGGTCGCGGCGGCCGCGGGGTCGCCCCGCCCAAGGGTGGGTCGCCCGCCGGGTGGGGAAGCTACCTGGGAGAGGAGGCCGGATGGAGCGGAAGGACCTGGAGGAGCTCGCGGCGCAGCTCTGCGTGGACAGCATCCGGGCCACGACGGCGGCCGGCTCGGGGCACCCGACGTCGTCGATGTCGGCCGCCCACCTGGCCGCGGTGCTCTTCGCCAACCACCTCCGCTACGACCCGGCCCGCCCCGAGGACCCCGCGAACGACCGGTTCGTCCTGTCGAAGGGTCACGCCGCGCCCCTCCTCTACGCGGTCCTCAAGGCCATCGGGGCCATCGCCGACGAGCAGCTCCTCTCGCTCCGGAAGCTCGACAGCCCCCTGGAGGGGCACCCCGCGCCGGTCTCCGGGATGCCCTGGGTCGACGTGGCCACCGGCTCCCTGGGCCAGGGCCTGGCCATGGGCCTGGGGATGGCGCTCGCGATGCGGATGGACGGCCTCCCCGGCCGGGTGTGGGTGCTGATGGGGGACTCCGAGATGGCCGAGGGCTCGGTCTGGGAGGCGATGGCGAACGCCGCCCACCACGGCGTCGGGAACCTCGTGGGGATCGTCGACGTGAACCGCCTGGGCCAGCGGGGGCCGACGATGCTCGGCTGGAACACGCGCGCCTACGCGGAGCGGGCGCGCGCGTTCGGGTGGCGGGCGATCGAGGTCGACGGGCACGACGTCGAGGCCATCGACGCCGCGTACCGCGAGGCCGCCGGCGGCGACGGCCCGGCGCTCGTCGTGGCCCGCACCCAGAAGGGCCACGGGGTGTCGTTCCTCGCCGACGCCGAGGGCTGGCACGGGAAGGCCCTCTCCCCGGAGCAGGCGGCCCGGGCCGTCGAGGAGCTCGGCGGCGAGCGGGACCTGCGGGTCTCGCCGCCC
>DATMBJ010000131.1:0-13201 GCA_035559315.1 Actinomycetota bacterium | reverse complement strand
TTCGCCAGGAGCTCCGCCCGGCCCCGCCGGAGGGCCCGCTCCCCGGCCGCCATCTCCCGCGCGAGCCCGGGCGCGGACGCCGCCGAGAGCGCCGCCAGGATGGCCAGGAGCGCGAGCGCGCCGAGGAGCAGCCGCCGCGCGACCCGCCCGCCCCGCCGCCGTCGCCTCGCCGATCGCGCCGCCGTCCGGTCCTGCCCCTGGCGTTCCGCACCCACGTCCCCGTCCATCTCCGTCACGCTGACCCTCCCGCGATCCGCGTGTCACCCTACCCGGGGGCTCTCCCGGGGGCATCCGTCGTCCGCACCGCATCCACCGGCGCGTCGGCGGGGTCCCGTTCCGGTACCCTCAGCGCCTGATGCCGATCAAGGTGGCCTACCAGGGCGAGCCCGGCGCGTTCAGCGAGGCGGCGGTCCTCTCGGTGTTCCCCGACGCCGAGCCCATGCCCTGCGAGACGGTCCGCCTGGTCTTCTCCCGGGTGACGAGCGGGGAGGCCGACTTCGGCGTGGTCCCGCTCGAGAACTCCCAAGCCGGGTCGGTGAACGAGACCTACGACCTCCTCCTCCATTCGAGCCTCGTGCGGATCGCGGGGGAGGCGGTGGTGCGGGTGGACCACGCCCTCCTCGCCCCGCCCGGGGCCCGCCTCGAGGGGATCCGACGGGTCTACTCCCACTGGCAGGCCCTCGCCCAGTGCGAGGAGTTCCTGGCCGCGCTCCACGTCGAGATGCACCCGGTCCACGACACGGCCGGCGCCGCCCGGATGGTGGCCGAGCGGGGCGACCCCGAGGAGGCGGCGGTGGCGAGCGTGGACGCCGGGACCAAGTTCGGCCTGGTGGTGCTGGCCGAGCGGATCCAGACCTACCCCGACAACTTCACGAAGTTCGCGGTGATCGGGACCCGCGGGGCGGCCCTGGGGGAGCCGAACAAGACCTCGCTGGTGATGGCGGTCCACGACCGTCCCGGCTCGCTCCTGGGGGCCCTCCGGCCCTTCGCGGAGCGGGGGATCAACCTCGTGAAGCTCGAGAGCCGGCCCCGGCGCGGGAAGCCCTTCGAGTACGTGTTCTACGTGGACGTGGAGCGGCCCGCCGACGACCCCGACATGAAGGCCGCCCTGGACGAGGTGGCCGAGCACACCTCGCTCCTCAAGGTGCTCGGCTCCTACCGCGCCTCCCCGGGGGCTCCCTGAGGCTCATGCACCCCTGCCGTTCCCCGGCTTCGGGGTCCGCATCGTGGCGGACCTGAGTTCCTATGACGCGGGACCGGGACGTGATGTGGGAGGGGCACCGGATGCCGACCCCGGGAGCGATCATCCGGCGAGGGCGCCGGCCCCGCTGAGCGCACCGCCATGGGCAGGGGGCGGCACGCGCGGCGGGCCCGGGTCCCGTTCGCGGTCCCGGCGGGGTTCCTCGTGGCGCTCACGGTGGGCGTGCTCGCCTGGCGGGTCCTCGAGGAGCGCGCGGGGCGGGCGGGCGCGCCGGGCCCCGCGCGGCCGACGGCCATCGCGACCCGGAGCCCTTCCCCCGGCCCGAGCCCGCCCGCGGCGACGCCGTCGCCCTCGCCCACCCCCGGGCCGATCAACACCGCGTTCCCCGGCCTCACGACGTTCCGGGGGAACGCCACCCGGACCTACTACGGCGAGGGGCCGGTGCCCCGCCGGCCCGTGGTCCTCTGGCGCTACCCGCGCGAGGGGGCGATGTGCCGGGAGTCGACGGCCGGCGGGGAGACCAAGCTCTGGTGCGGGACCGGGTGGACCGGGCAGCCGAACGTGATCGAGCACCCGGACGGGACCCTCGAGGTCCGGTTCGGCGCCTACGACGGGCGGTACCACTTCCTCGACGGCCGGACCGGGGAGCCCCTCCGGCCCGACCTCGTCACCGGCGACCTGGCTAAGGGCTCGGCCACCTCCGACCCCGACGGCTACCCGCTCTACTACGCCGGCTCCCGCGACGACCTGTTCCGGATCGTGGCCCTGGACCGGGAGGCCCCGACGGTGCTCTGGACCCTGGACGGGGAGACCAGCGTCCCCGACCCGGTGTGGAACGACGACTGGGACGGGGCGGCCCTGGTCGTGGACGACCACCTCTTCGTGGGCGGCGAGAACTCCTGGTTCTACGCGGTGCGCCTCCACCGCGGCTACGACGGGCGGGGGCGGGTGCGGGTCGACCCGGAGGTGGTGGCGGCCGTGCCGGGGTTCGACGACGAGCTGCTCCGCGCGCTCGGGGACACCGACGTCTCGATCGAGGGGTCGGTCGCGTTCCACGACGGCGTGGTGTACTTCGCGAACTCCGGCGGGCTCGTGCAGGGATGGGGCGTCTCGGACGTGCTGGCCGGCGGGGACCGGGTGCGCCGCGTGTTCCGGTTCTGGGTCGGGGACGACGTCGACGCCACGGTGGTGATCGACGAGGAGGGGTTCCTGTACGTGGCGGCCGAGCTCCAGCGGTTCAACCAGCGGGCCCTCGAGGTCGGCCAGCTCGTGAAGCTCGACCCCCGGAGGAGGCGGGACCCGCTCGTGTGGTCGATCCCGATCGAGGAGCGGGGGCTCGACGGGCTGGCCGGCGCGTGGGCCACCCCCGCGCTCCACGGCGAGGTCCTGTACGAGGCGACGCACGCCGGAGAGCTCCTCGCGGTGGACCGCGACCGCGGGAGGGTGCTCTGGCGGATCCGGCTGCCCGGGCCGACCTGGTCCTCGCCGGTCGTCGTGGACGACGTGCTGATCCAGGGGGACTGCGCCGGCGTGCTCCACGCCTACGACGTCTCCCGTCCGCGTCGCCCGCCCCGGGAGCTGTGGCAGGTGGATCTCGGCGGGTGCATCGAGTCCACGCCGGCGGTGTGGCGGGGGATGATCTTCGTCGGGACCCGGGGCGGCGCCTTCTACGCGATCGGCGACCGCCGATCGGCCTGAGCGGGCGAGCCGAGGTCGCGGGCGGGCATCGGCGCGGGTCAGGCGGCGCCGTGATCCTCGCGCCGGACACCGAGGATCTCGTCTTCCCTAGGTCCCCCCGCGGCCCAGCGGCGGGCGTTCGCGATCCGCTCGGGCGGCGTGGGGTGGGTGAACGCCCACAGGTAGAGGAGCCTGGGGGGCGCGAGGTCGGCGAGGTTCGCCAGCGCGAGTTCCCGCTGGGAGCGCTCGAAGGTTCCGTGGTCCCCGGTGAGCTCGAGCGAGGAGCGGTCGGCCTCCGTCTCCCACCGCCTCGAGAGGGCCGCCCCGAGGGGCGCCCCGAGGAGCCCGAGCACCCGCCCCACCAGCAGGACGAAGGGGACCGCGCGGGGCTCTCCGGGGCCGGACGCGCCAACCGCCACCCGCACGGCCGGGGAGGAGAAGAGCGCCCACAGCACGAGGATCCCGGCCGCCGCCCCCGCCATCCCCAGGACCGTCCCCCGCGCCACGTGGCGGGCCCGTCGGTGCCCGAGCTCGTGGGCCACGACCAGCCGGATCAGGGGGCGGTCCCCGCGGCGGAGGAGCGTGTCGTAGAGGACCACCCGGCGGGTCCGCCCCAGGCCCGAGACGTAGGCGTTCTCCTTCCTGGTCCGGCGGCTCGCGTCGGCCACGAGCACCTCCCGGACCGGGACCCCGGCGCGCTCCGCGAGCGCCCGGAGCTCCCCGGCGAGCTCCTCGTCGGTGAGCGGCGCGAACCGGTTGAAGATCGGCTCGAGGAGGACGGGCCCCGCGAACGTGAGCGCCAGCACGGCGAGGGCGGCGCCGGGGGCGGCCGCCGCCGGCCACGCGCCCGGGAACGCCCGGGCCGCGGCGGCGAGCCCGAGGAGCAGCAGGCCGTCGAGGACCATCGCCACCCCGAGCCCCTTCAGCCGGTCCAGGAACCAGGCGGCGGGCGTCTGGGTGGAGAACCCCCATCGCCGCTCGTGGAGGTACCCGCGCCAGAAGGCGAGCGGGAGCCGCACCGCCCAGAGGGTCCCGACCACGAGCCCCGTGGAGGCGAGCGTCCCCGCCCACCATGGGAGGCCGGCGACGGCGGCGAGGAGCCGGTCCCCGGGGGCCCCGAGCGCGAGGGCCGTGAGCACCCCGAGCCCGAGCGCGAGGTCCACCGCGAGCGCGACGTAGCCCGGTCGGTGGTACCGGCGGGCGCGTTCCACCTCCTCGGGGGTGAAGACCTCGGCGAGGACCCGCGCGGCCATCGGTCGGAGGGTAGATCACGCGTGGTGCGACGCGGAGTACGGGCCCTCGCCCAGCTCCTGCGCTGCCGGCTCGTGACGCTCTCGACCGCCGCCTCCGGCGGGCGGGGGACCGCCTCGGCCTCGTCGTCGGTCCCGACGAGCCGTGAGCTGATCAGAGCGCGGCGAGGCGGGCCCGGATCACGGCCGTCCGCCAGGCCGCGAGCACCACGCCGAGGGCGACGAGCCCGGCGAACCCGAGGACGCGCACGAGCGGGCGGGAGCGCGGCGGGCCGACCCCGTCGGCGAGGGTCCCCGCGGCCATCCCCGCCAGGAGGCCGCCCAGGTGGGCCTTGTTGTCCACGCCGGGGAACGTGAGGCCGAACACCACGTTGATCAGGATGATCGTGAGCGCCCACCGCAGGTTGGCCCAGGCGATCGCGTGGTGGCGGCGCCGGTAGTTGTAGGCGATGAACGCGCCGAGGAGCCCCACGATCGCCCCCGACGCCCCGACCCCCACCGAGGTGAGCGAGGCGACGTCGAGCCCGGCGAACGCGTAGGAGGCGACGCTCCCCAGGAACCCCGACACGAAGTAGATCGCGAGGAAGCGCCACGGGCCGTACGTGCCCTCCACGAGGGTGCCGAACAGCCACAGCGCATAGGCGTTGAGCGCGAGGTGGAGGAACCCGGCGTGGAGGAACATCGCGGTGAGCAGCCGCCACTCCTGCCCGGTGGCCACGAGGACCGGGACCTGCGCGCCCAGGTCCACGAGCGTCCGGGCCGACCCGCGCCCGAACGCCCCGGGCCCGCCGAGGGCCACCTCGAGGAGGAACATCGCGAGGATCGCTCCCAGGAGCACGCGGGTCGCGCTGACCCCACGCGTCCCGATCCGGAGGCCGCCGCGGCGGAACTCCCGCCGGGCCTCCTCCACGCAGGTCGGGCAGTGGTGGCCGACGGGCGCCGGGATCATGCACGCCGGGCAGATCGGGCGGCCGCACCGGGTGCAGTGCACGGCCGTGCGTTCCTCCGGGTGGCGGTAGCAGGCCTCGACGGGCGGCGCGGGCGGGAGCGGCGGTTCGTCCATCCGCCCGCCATGGTACGGGCTGGGGGCACCGCGTACCCGGGACCCCGGCCGACCCCCCGTGCGGGCTCAGCCGGGGTGGGCCCGGCGGAGCTCCTCGAGGAGCGGCGCGAGCGAGGGGTGGAGGCGGGCGGCCCCCGCCCGGCGCGCGGCCTCGGCCGCCCCGACGGGGCCCTCGGGGAGCACGACCGCGTCGAGCAGCCCGAGCGGGACCCGTTCGAAGGGCCCGGGCGCGGGGAGGTCGGCGGAGAGGAGCTTGGTCTCCCCGGCCAGGGCCATCGCGGGCAGGCCGCGCCCGCGGGCCGCCCGGCAGAGCGCCCCGGTCCGGACCTTGTTCACCAGGCCGCCGGGGCCGACGGCGTCCGCCCCCACCACCGCGGCCTCGGCGGGGAACGCGGCGAGGGCCTCCTCGTCGGGGATGGCCCGGGCGCCCAGCTCGGCCAGGGCCTCGGCCGTCCGCCTGCCCTCGCCCCCCGGTTCCGAGACCATACAGAGGACGCTCCGCGGCCGGCGGAGCCGGAGGGCCGCGACCACGGTCGAGGACCACGAGATCGTGAGGACCGCGTCGGGCAGCAGGGGGGCGGCGGCCTCCGGGACCCGGTCGTCGCGGCGGAGGAGCTCGAGGAACCGGGACGCGCCGGCCGCCGGGTCCGGCGCCTCGAGCACCGCGGTCGCCAGCCGCCAGAGCGGCGCCATCGCGGGGTGGCCGCGGAGCAGCGCCCGGACGGCGTCCGGGACCGTCTCCGGGTCGAGCCCGGCCAGGGCCTCCGCGGCGGCCCGGGCGATCTCGCGGGCGCCGGAGCGACGGTCGGACGCGATGGCCGCGACGGTTGCCGGCAGGCGGCCCACGCCCGCATCGTAGGCGCGTGCAGCGCGACCGCGCCGACCGCCGGGACCCCGCCGGCGCCCCGGACCCCGCCGGGATCGCCTCCGTCCTCGAGGAGCTCCGGTCGGCCGAGCGACCGACCCTCCTCGTGCTGGGCGAGCCGCCGCCCCGCCCCCGGACCGTGGCCCTCCTCTCGGGCTCGTTCGACCCCCCGACCGTGGGCCACCTCGCCCTCGCCGAGGCGGTGCGGGCCGAGGCCGACCTCGTCCTCCTCGTGTACTCGGCCCGGACGCTCCCCAAGGAACCCGGGACCCCGCCTCCGCTCCTCGCGGAGGAGGCACGGGTCGAGGCGATACGCGCCCTGGCCGAGGGCCGCCCGTGGCTCCGGGCCGCGCTCTGTTCCCACGGGCTCCTCGCCGACCAGGCCCGGGCCGCGGCGGAGCGGTTCCCCGGGGCCCGGCTGCTCCTCGCGATGGGCTCGGACAAGGCGCTCCAGGTCCTCGACCCGCGGTGGTACGAGGACCGGGACCGGACCCTGGCGGAGCTGTTCGCCCTGGCCGAGGTCCGCTACGCGGTCCGCGTGGGGGACGAGGGGAGGGTCGAGGCGGCGCTGGCCGAGCCCGGGAACGCGCCGTGGCGGGGCCGGTTCGGCAGGCTCCAGCTGCCGCCGGGGGTTGCGCTCGTCTCCTCCCGGGCGGTCCGGGAGGCGCTCCGGGAGGGGCGCCCGGTCGGGGGGTGGGTGCCGCCCGAGGTGCTCCGGGCCATCGAGCGCGCGGGCGGGCGGGTGTAACGTCGGAGGCGATGCGGTTCGGCGCGGCCCTCTCCGAGGCCCCGGCGGCCGCCCGGGCCGGGGCCGAGGCCGCCCGGGAGGCGGCGGCCCGGCTCGGGGCGGCCCCCTCCCTCGCGGTCGTGTTCGCCTCGCCGCACCACGCCGACGAGGCCGCCGAGCTCCTCGCCGCGGTGCGCGAGGCGGCCGGGGTGGAGCGGGCGATCGGCTGCGTGGCCGAGGCCGTGGTCGGCGGGCCGCGGGAGGTGGAGGGGGGGCCGGCCGTGGCGGTGTGGCTCGCCGAGCTCCCCGGCGAGGTCCGGACCTTCGGGCTGGGGTTCGCCCGGACGTCCGAGGGCGGGGTGCTCCACGGCCACCGGCTCGAGCCGGGCCCCCGCGCGCACCTCCTGATCGCCGACCCCTACACGTTCCCCGCCGACCTGTTCCTGCGGTTCGTGGACGAGCGGCTCCCGGGGACGGTCGTGATGGGCGGGATGGCCAGCGGGGGCGCCGGGCCCGGCGAGACCCGGCTGTTCCTGGACGGCGAGGTCCGGCGGGAGGGGGCGGTGGGCGCCGCGCTCGACGTCGACCTCCGTCCGCTGGTCTCCCAGGGCTGCCGCCCGGTCGGCTCGCCCTACACCGTGACCGCGGCCCGGGGGAACGTGGTGCTCGAGCTCGGCGGGGAGCCGCCGCTCCGCCGGCTCACCGAGCTCCTGGAGCGGCTCCCGCCCGAGGACGCCGAGCTGGTCCGCCGCGGCGTGCAGGTGGGGCTGGTGATCGACGAGTACGTCGAGGACCCGGGCCCCGGCGACCACCTGATCCGCGGGGTGCTCGGGTTCGACCCCGACTCCGGCGCGATGGCGGTGGGGGAGCAGGTCGAGGTGGGCCGGACGCTCCGGTTCCACGTCCGCGACGCGCGCACCGCCGACCGCGAGCTCCGGGAGGCCCTGGAGCGGGAGCGGGAGCGCCTGGGGCGGGCACCCGCCGGCGCGCTGCTCTTCACCTGCAACGGGCGGGGCAGGCGGATGTTCGGCGTCCCCGACCACGACGCCGGCCTGGTCTCGGACGTGCTGGGCGGCCCGCCGCTCGCGGGGTCCTTCTGCGCCGGGGAGATCGGCCCGGTCGGCGGGAGGAACTTCCTCCACGGCTTCACCGCCTCGCTGGCGCTGTTCGCGGAGGACGCGCCCGGCGGAGGCGCGGCGCCGGGCCCCGCCTAGCGTCCCGCACGCGGTCGAGGGAGTCGGAAGGCGTACGAGCGGATGGCATACGACTGACTTCTACGACCCTCAGGTTTCGTACGACCCTCAGGTTCTCGTCGCCGTCGCGTCCGCCGACCGGTCCCGCGGCCACCACGACCAGCGCTGGACCGCGATCGCGACGGCGGGTCCCGGAGGCCGCCGCTCGGAGTAGCGGGGGTACTTCGCGGCGAGGAGGTCGATCGCCCGGTCGAGCTCCGGGCCGGCGGGCACGACCCGCCCGAGGCCGTCGGCCCGGACCCACCACAGCCGGCGCCAGTCCTCGTCGTAGGCGTCCACCAGGACGCTCGCCCGGGGATCGGCCTCGAGGTTCGCGAGCCGCTGGAGGCGCCGGTGGCGCTTGGGCTTCTCGTCCACGACGAACCACACGGTCCCCCGCTCGAGGGCGAACACGATCGGCACGACGTGGGGCGCCCCGTCCGGTCGGACCGTCGCCAGGCGGGCCACCCGGGCCTCGGAGAACCGCCGGCGCGCCTCCTCGAGGTCCACGCGGCCACGATACGTCGCGTCCCGACGCCCTTGACCCCGCGGGCCCGGAGGTCTATAAACAAATCACGCTCATGCTAGAGTCGCTCGGCCGGCGGGTGGGTAGGACGAAGGAGCCGAACCCCTGAGGAAGGAGGTCGCGATGTGCATGACCTGCGGGTGCGGTGAGCCCCACGAGGACCACGGGGACCCCGCGAACATCACGTACGAGGACCTGAAGAAGGCGGCGGACGCCGCGCAGGTCTCGGTCCAGGAGGCCGTGGAGAACATCCGGGCCACGATGGCCAAGGTCTGAGCGGGGGGCGCGGGAGCCCCGGCCCGCCCGGGGCTCCCCCCGCCCGCCCCGGGGAGGTGGTGGGGATGGGGATCTCGCTGCGGGCGCGCACGCCCGAGGGCGGCACCAGGCCCTGGACGCTCCGGGAGGTGGTCCAGGGCAAGCCCCTCGGCCACCCCAGCCACCCGATGTTCGTCCATTTCCCCGTGGCCTTCTTCCTGGGCGCGTTCGCCCTCGACGTCCTCTCGCTCCTCGGACGGTTCCCGGCGGCGCCCCTGGCCGCCACGTGGGCGCTGGTCGGGGGGTTCCTCGGGCTCGTCCCCACGGTCCTCACGGGCCTGGTCGACTGGTGGGGGATGGTCCCCGGCTCGAGGAAGCGGCGGTGGGCGACCCGCCACGCCCTCGTGCAGACGGCGGCGTCGGCGCTGTTCCTCGCGGCGCTGCTGGTGCGGTACGGCGGTCGGGGGCGGGCCGAGGCCGAGCCCGCCTGGATCGCGCTGGAGGCGGTGGGCGCCGCCGTGCTCGTCGTGGGTCAGTGGCTGGGTGGGGTGCTCGTGTACGGGATGGCGATGCGGGTCTCCACCGGGCGGTCGGGCACCGACTGACGGCGGGGCCCGCGGGGCGGGACGTCAGGACGGGAGCGCCTCGAGCTCGGCCGCCACCTCCGCGGGGTCCCACAGGCTCCCCCAGCGGTCGACGATCACGCCGTCGGGGCCGATCAGGTAGAGCCAGGGCTCCACGAGGCTCCCGTCGGGGAGCGTGAGCCACTCGGCCGCCGCCTCGTTCACGACCTGCTCCTGGTAGTCCTCCCAGATCTCCACGTGGATGTAGACCGCGCGGTCGGGGTAGCGCCGGGCGAGGTCCTGCACGGCCGAGACGACCGGGCCGCAGAACCGGCTGATGCAGAAGGCGGGGGTGGCGAAGGCGACGACCGCCGGGCGGCCCTCGCGGATCGCCCGGGCGATGGTCCACCGGTGCAGCTCGGGGTCGGGGATCTTCCCTTCCACCACGTAGCCGGAGTCGATCGCCGCCGGCGGCACGCCCTCCGAGCGCAACGTGAGGTTCTCGGTCCGTGGCGCTCGGTCCCCGGGGGCGGGGAGCGCCGGCCGGTCGGCCACGGAGAAGGCCGCCTGGGCCGAGACCGCACCGAGCCCCGCGACGTCGGCCTCCACCTGGACCACGTAGATCCCGGGGCGGTCGAACCGCAGGTCCCGCGCCTCGTACACGCCGCGGGCCTCGGAGGGCTGGGTGAGGACCGGCTGCTGTCCCTCCCCGGCCGGGGTGCCCGGGGTCGGGATGTACCGGGCGGGGACCTCCGCGACGAGCTCGGGCTGTTCGAGCGGGGCGTCGGCGGGCCCGGTGTACGCGACGCGGAACCCGACCGTTCCGTACGAGAGGAGCCGGCCGTCGTCGGCGAACAGGCCCACGAGGAGCCGCTGGGGGGCGCCGGTGTAGAGGTCGGCGCTCGCGACCTGGGCCGCGAGGCTGGGCGAGGAGCCGGCGGGGGACGGCCCCCCGGTCCCGCCGGACCCGCCCGCGCAGGCGACGGCCACCGCCGCCAGGGTCGCGAGGAGGGCCGGGAGCCCGCGCCAGCGCATCGGGCCCATCATCCCAGGGTTCCGCGTTCGCAGGGAGGGGCCGGGAGCCCGACCGCGCGCAGCGCGGCCCTGGCGGCCTCGACGAGGTCGGCGGCGTCCTCGGCGAAGGGCGTGGGCGGCCCGTCGGACCCGAGGTCGCCCTCCACCCGCTCCTTCGCCACGAGGAGCGCCGCGGCGGCCGCCCGGTCCACGGGCTCCACGGCGGCCGCGAGCACGTGGAGCTCCTCGTGGGCGCGGTCGTGGAGGGTCCGCCCCGCCCCCTCGGGGTCGGTCCCGGCGCGCGCGGCCACCTCGCAGAGGGCCGCCACCAGGGCCCGTGCGTCGGAGGCGGTCACCACGCCCAGCTCGCCGGAGGCGGTGGGCTCGGGGGCCCGGCCGGCGCCGCCCCCGCAGGCCGAGAGGAGCAGGGCGAGCACGAGGGCGATGAGCGGAGGGCGGGCCCGGGTCGACCGGCCCGGTGCCCGTCCGCCCGCCGCGGGCCGTGTGCCCGCCGGCGGCCCGGTCACGGCGCCGCCTCCGCTCGGGCCCGGAACCCGCATCGCGGGCACCGGTGGTCCGTCTCCTGGAGCATCTCCCCACAGTACGCGCAGGGCCCGCCTCGAGGCCGCGCGGCCGCCTCACGCCCGGGTCGCGCGGCCGCCTCCCTCCGGCGCCGCAGGAACCCGCTCCCCGCGAACGAGAGCGCCACGAGGGCCGCGATCAGGAGCTCGTCCCATCCGCCGGCGTGGGCGAGGAGGGGGGCGACGTCCACCTCATCCCCCCGAGAGCAGCACGAGCGCGGTCACGGTGAACAGCACCATCACCGCGAGCAGCGCGTACTGGGTGCGGAGCGCCAGCCGGCCCGGGAACGTCGCGACGGCCCGGTCGTGGGCCAGCACGACGCCCCCCACGTGCCCGGCGATCACCGCGGCGACCTGCACGTACCAGATCGTCGTGGGCGAGAGGAGGCCGAGGTTCACCCGCCCCCCGGCGGTCCCGAGGAGGTCCCACCCGCGGCCGAAGGGGTCGGACAGGAGGATCACCCCGAGCTGTCCCTCGAGGAACAGGAGCGAGAAGTAGTGCGCGGCGAGGTAGGCGAACGCGATCGGGACCAGGCTGTGGGCGAACCGGACCGAGAGCGGGTGCCACCCACGCCGCCCGATGGTCCCGGCCGCGGCCATCGCGAGCGCGTACGCTGCGGCCACCGCGAGGATCGTCCCGTCGAGCCCGGCGGTCCCCGCGAGCATCCGCGCTCCCTCCGAGAGGCGCCCGGTGGCGGAGACCCAGGCCGACGACCGGGACAGCCCGTCGAAGGTCGTGGAACCGAGGCTCGTCATCACGAACGCGAGCAGCCCGGGCCGCGGCTCGAGGGCGGGGAGCCCGCCCAGGGGCGGCCGGAGCACCACCCTGCCCTCTGCGTCCCGCGCGAGGGGGGAGATCCGGCCCAGGAGGTCGTACAGGACGGCGAACGCCTCGCCGTTCCGCTCCCAGGTCTCCCGGCCGAAGGCCGCCATCCCGGCGAGCGTCGCGGCCGAGTACCCGACGGCGGCGAGCCCCAGCACCCGCGGCCGGGCCCCGAACGGCGCCACCAGCTCCAGCCACACGAACGCGAACAGGGAGGCGACGGCCGGCCAGGCCCCGAGCCAGCGCGGGTAGCTCCACCGGGGCCGCTCGCCGATGGCCAGGGCTCGGGCGAGCGTGTCGAAGGGGGAGAGCGTGGCCCACAGGTTCCCGAGGAGGGCGCAGGCGAACGCGAGCCCGACCCACGCCCACACGTACACGGCGACCGGCGCGAGGTTCGCGGTGGGGTCGTCGGCGCCAGCCAGCCCGGCCACCGCGATCAGGAGGAACCAGGCCAGGGCGACGAGCCGCACCGCCCACTCCACCGCGGGGCTCCTGAGGAGGCGCTGGAGGGGGCCGTCGCGGCCCGGCGGGTCGGCCCGCCCCTCGAGGCGGGGCTCGCGCCACAGGACGCCCAGGGCCACGAACGACACGACGAGCGCGGCCGAGGCGCCCCAGACGAACAGCCAGCGGGGGACGGGGAGGTCGACCCTCCCGCCGAGGCCGTGGGCGAGCGCGGGGGGCGCGCCCGCCACCAGCAGGACCAGCGCGGCGCCCACGACGAGCCCGGCGCGGCCGCGGGGCGTCACGGCCGCACCTCCAGGCGGGTGAGGAGGAGCCCGGCCTCCTCCAGCTCCACCTCGAACACCCCCGGTGCGTCGGCCACGAAGGCGATCCTGGCCCGCTCCCCGGGGCCGACCTCCGCGAGCAGGTCGTAGCCGTGGACGTGGACCTCGTCGGCGACGTGCGCCTCCACCACCAGCGCGACCCGTTCCCCGAGGTCGACCGACACCTTCGCGGGCCCCTTCACCCGGCCGTCTTCCACCTCGATCTCGACCTCCCGCCCGTCGGGGGAGGGCGAGGGCTGGGTCGGGCTCTCGGTGGGGGAGGTGGGCTCCTCCGTCGGGCTTCCCGTAGGGCTGGTCAGGACGGGAGGTCCGGTTTCCCCGGCCGGACCGCCGTCCGGCGAGGGGCTCCCGCCGCCCCCCGGCCGGAGGACGGCGAACAGCGCCACGAGGGCGGCGACGCCCGCGACGGCGAGCGCCGCGCGCAGCGCGGTGCGGGATGTCCCTGGCATGTTCCTCCTCCTCGGTCGGGGCCGCGCGGTCGCGGCCGGTGGTCAGGCCGGGGAGGGGAGCGGAGGGGCGCGCCGGGGCGCGTCGAGCAGGAGCGGGGACCTGGGCGCGAGGGGGTCGTCCGGGCAGGCCCTGCGGGGCTCCCCGCGCGCGGGGCGGCGGGGGCGACGAGCGAGCAGGCGGGCGACGCGG
>DATMBJ010000130.1:0-22671 GCA_035559315.1 Actinomycetota bacterium | reverse complement strand
GGCCCCGGTCCGCCGGGCGAGGCGCAGGGCGGCCTCGGCGCCCGACGGCCCCAGGCGGGCCCCGGCCAGCACCACGGCCTCCGGCCCGGCCTGCCGCAGGGCGGCGGCGACCTCGGCCGTCCTGCCTTCGTCGTCGAGGTGGTCGAGCAGCCACGCCTCCTCGCCGGGGAGGCAGAGGACGTGCTCGCCCACGTCCCAGAGGCGCGTCCGGCGCGGATGGAGGACGAACACCCGGGCCCCGCCCTTCCGGACGGCCTTCCGGATCCGGAGGTGGAGGATCGGCACCTCCTGCTCGGCGTCGAGGCCCACCACCAGGATCGCGCGGGCCCGCTCGACGTCCCGGTAGGTCACGGCGAGGGGCGCGGCGGCCGCCACGACCTCGGCCGCCCCTCCGTCCTCCCGCCGGTGGTCGAGGTCGTTGGTCCGGAACACGGTGCGGGAGAGCTTCGAGAGCGCGTACGCGTCCTCGTCGGTGAGCCGCCCCCCGGCCAGGATCCCGACGCGCCGCCCCTCGGTCCACCGCGCGATCCGGTCGAAGGCCTCCGCGAACGACGCCGGCTCGAGCCCGTGCTCGCGGAGGAGCGGCGTCGTGACCCGGTCCCGGGCGTCCGGCCAGCGGAACGCGAACCGGCCCTTGTCGCAGGCCCAGGCGTCGTTCACGAGGACGTTGTCGCGGGCGAGCTGCCGGACCACCGCCCCCCGGCGGAGGTCGACCCTGAGGTTGCACCCCGCCGAGCAGTGCGGGCAGACGGTGTCCGCGCTCGTGAGGTCGAAGGGGCGGGCCACGAACCGGTAGGTGGTGGCGGTGAGGGCCCCGACCGGGCAGATCTGGATCGTGTTCCCGCTGAAGGGAGAGCGGAAGTCCTCCCCGGCGGCGATCGCGACGTTCTGCCCCGCCCCCCGGGCGAACATCTCGATGAACCGGTCCCCCGAGATCTCGTCGCAGAAGCGCGTGCACCGCGTGCACAGCACGCACCGCTCCCGGTCCAGGGCCACGAGGGGGGAGAGCGGGACGGGCTTGGGGAAGGTCCGCTTGGCCTCGACGAACCGGCTCTCGCCCGGCCCGAAGGCGAGCGCCTGGTCCTGGAGCGGGCACTCCCCGCCCCGGTCGCAGATCGGGCAGTCCAGCGGGTGGTTGATCAGGAGGAACTCGAGGTTCGCCACCTGGCCCCGGCGGGCGAGCTCGCTCGTGTTCTGGGTCTTCACCGCCATCCCCGGCGCCACGGGGGTCGTGCACGCCGTGAACAGCTTCCGCTGGCCCTCGATCTCGACGTAGCACTGCCGGCAGGCCCCCACGGGGTCGAGGAACGGGTGCTCGCAGAACCGGGGGATCTCGATCCCGAGCTGCTCAGCGGCCCGGATGACCAGGGTCCCGGCGGGGACCGTGATCTCCTTGCCGTCGATCGTGAGCGTGACCAGCTCGGCCGGGCGCTCGCTCATCCCAGGACCTCCGAGAGCGGGACGGACGGCGTCTCCCCCTCCCCGGGGCCCGCCTCCTCGCGCGGCTCGGCCTCCGGAGGCGGGGCGGCCGGCCCGCGCCCGGTGAACGGGCAGCGGCCCTGGCGCACGTGGTCCTCGTACTCCTCGCGGAAATGGCGGAGGGAGGAGGCGAGGGGCGAGACCGCCCCGTCCACGAGGGCGCAGAAGCCGCGGAACAGCATGTTGTCGGCCTGGTCCGCGAGGAGATCCAGGTCCTCGGGGCGGCCCAGCCCGGCCTCGATCCGGCCCAGGACCCGCGACGCCCACCAGGTCCCCTCCCGGCACGGGGTGCACTTCCCGCACGACTCGTGCTCGTAGAAGCGAAGGAGCCGGTGGGTCGCGCCGACCATGCAGTCCCGCTCGTCGAGCACGATCACCGCGCCGGTCCCGAGCAGGGAGCCGGCGGCCTGGATCGACTCGAAGTCCAGCCCCACGTCCGCGTGGGCCTCGGTGAGGAACGGGGTGGAGGAGCCCCCGGGGGTCCAGGCCTTGAGCCGCTTGCCGTCCAGGACCCCGCCGGCGTGCTCCTCGAGGAGGACCCGGAGCGGCGTCCCCATCGGCAGCTCGTAGTTCCCCGGGCGCTCGACCTTCCCCGAGACCGAGAAGATCTTGGTCCCCGGGGATTTCTCGGTCCCGATCGAGGTGAACCAGGAGGCGCCCCGCTCGATGATGTGGGGCACGTTGCACAGGGTCTCGACGTTGTTGATCACGGTCGGCGACCGGTAGAGCCCCTCGATCGCCGGGAACGGCGGCCGGAGCCTGGGCTGGCCGCGCCGCCCCTCGACCGACTCGAGGAGCGCGGTCTCCTCCCCGCAGATGTAGGCCCCCGCCCCCCGGTGGAGCACGAGGTCCACGCGGTAGCCGCTGCCCCCGACGTCCGCCCCCAGGAACCCCCGGTCGTAGGCCTCGGCCACCGCCCGGGCCAGGACCGTCCCCGGCCACAGGAACTCGCCGCGGCAGTAGACGACGATCAGGTGGCTCTGGATCGCGTAGGCCGCGATCACCGCCCCCTCGATCAGTTGGTGCGGATCCCGTTCGACCAGCTCCCGGTCCTTGAACGTCCCCGGCTCGGACTCGTCGAAGTTCACGACGACGTAGGTGGGCTTGCCCGTGTCCTGGGGCACGAACGACCACTTCACGCCGGTGGGGAACCCGGCGCCGCCCCGACCCCGCAGCCCGGAGGCCTTCACCTCGTCGATGACCTCGGCGGGCGTCATCGAGAGCGCCTTCCGCAGCCCCTGGTAGCCGCCGGTCTCGAGGTACCGGTCGATCCACACGGTGTCGGGCTCCCCCCACCGGGCGGTGATCACGCGTTCGGTCACGGCGCCACCCCCTCGGCCACCGCCCGCCCGTCCTCGGCCGCGGCCGGCCCGCCGGCCCCGGGCGGCGGTTCCCCGGGGAGCCCCGCCAGGATCCACGAGGCGTGGCGGAAGTCCCGGGGCGCCGTGCCGCGGGAGGGCGGGGGCACCTCGCCCCGCCGGAGCGCCTCGGCCAGCTCGGCCATCCGCTCCGGCGTGACCCGGTCGTGGTTCGCGAAGTCGATCTGCACCACGGGCGCCGCGTCGCAGGCCCCCAGGCACTCCTCCTCGTGGAGGGTCACCAGGCCGTCGTCGGAGACCTCCTGGCCGTGCCGCATCCCGAACGCCCGGTGGGCCGCCTCGTAGACCTCCCCGGCCCCGCGGAGCGCGCACGCGAGGTTCGTGCAGACCGAGACCACGTGCCGGCCCGTCGGCCGGAGCCGGAGCATGGTGTAGAAGCTCGCCACCGCCTCCACCTCGGCGGTGGTGAGCCCGAGGATGGCCGCGACCTCCCGCATCCCCTCCCGGGTGACCCTCCCCTCGACGGCCTGGACCAGGTAGAGGAGGGGGAGGATGGCCGACCGGGCGCGGCCCTCCGGGTAGCGGGCCACGATCGAGGCGGCCAGGTCGCGGAGCCCGCCCTCGAGGACGGCCATCAGCGGTCCACCCCTCCCATCACGGGATCGAGGGAGGCGATGCAGGCGATCGCGTCGGCGACCAGGTAGCCCTCGAGCAGCTTGGGGATCGCCTGGAGGTTCACGAACGAGGGGTCGCGGATCCGCACCCGGTACGGCCGGTGCTCGCCCGCGGACACCACGTAGTAGCCGAGCTCGCCGCGGGGGGACTCCACGGCCTGGTACACCTCCCCGGGCGGCACCGAGATGCCCTCGGTCACCATCTTGAAGTGGTGGATCAGGGCCTCCATCGACTCCTCCATGATGTGCTTCACGTAGGCCTCGGAGTTCCCGATCCCGTCGGGCCCCACCTCGAGCCGGGCCGGCCATCGGACCTTGGGGTCCTCGACCATCACCGGGCCGGGCTCGAGGCGCTCCAGGCACTGCTCGACGACCCGGAGCGACTGGCGCATCTCCTCCATGCGGACCTCGTAGCGGGCGTAGCAGTCCGCCTCGTCCCGGACCGGGACCTCGAAGTCGTAGGTCTCGTACCCGCAGTACGGCTCGTCCCGCCGGACGTCGGCGGGGACCCCAGCGGCCCGCAGCATCGGACCGGTGACCCCCAGGGCCAGGCAGTCCTCGGCCCGGAGGATCCCCACGCCCCGGTTGCGCTCCACCCAGATCGGGTTCTCCGAGAGGAGGTCCTCGTACTCCCGGATCCGCCCCGGCATCACCCGGAGGAAGTCGCGGATCCGGTCCTCGGCCCCCTCGGGGAGGTCCATGATCACCCCGCCGGGGCGGATGTACGCGTGGTTCATCCGGAGGCCCGTCGCCATCTCGAAGATGTCGAGGATCAGCTCGCGCTCGCGGAACCCGTAGAGCATCACCGAGATCGCCCCCAGCTCCATCCCGCTGGTCGCCAGCCACACGAGGTGGGACGCGATCCGGTTCAGCTCGCAGAACAGCACCCGGAGGACCTGGGCCCGGGGCGGGGCCTCGATCCCCAGGAGCCGCTCGACCGCCAGGCAGTAGGCGAGCTCGTTGAAGAACGGGGACAGGTAGTCCGCGCGGGTGACGTAGGTGACGCCCTGGTGCCAGGTCCGGTACTCGCAGTTCTTCTCGATCCCGGTGTGGAGGTACCCGATCACCGGGCGGGCCGACACCACGTACTCCCCGTCGAGCTCGAGGACCAGGCGGAGCACCCCGTGCGTCGAGGGGTGCTGCGGCCCCATGTTGATCACCATGGTCTCCTCGCGGAGCTCGCCGGACCGCACGCCCTGCTCCATCACGGGATCCGCTCGTCGACGGGCGGGATGAACGCGCCCTTGTAGCGGGTGTCGACCCCGCCCAGGGGCTCGTCCTTCCGCAGCGGGTACCCCTCCCACCCATCGGGCAGGAGGATCCTGGCGAGGTTCGGGTGGCCCTCGAAGACGATCCCGAAGAAGTCGTAGGTCTCCCGCTCGTGCCAGTCCGCGGTGGGGAACAGCGGGACCACCGACGGGACCCGCGGGTCGTCGCCCGGCAGCCCCACCTTGACCCGGACCCGGTGACGGTGCTCGAGGGACCGCAGCTCGTAGGCGACCCAGAACCGCGGCTCGGACCCCGGGTGGTCGGTCGCGGTCACGCTCGAGAGGAAGCGGAGCGAGAGGTCGGGGTCGTCGCGCAGCGCGGCGAGCGCGGCGAGCAGCTCCCCCCGGTCCACGACGACCGTGACCTCCCCCCGGGCGAGCAGCGTGTCGGGGAAGCGCTCCCGCAGGCGGAGGGCGAGCTCCTGCGGGCTCACCGGAACCGGCCCTCCTTCCGGACCTTCTCGTGGAGCCGGAGGATCCCGTACATCAGCATCTCGGGCCGGGGCGGGCAGCCCGGCACGTACACGTCGACCGGCACGACCGTGTCCACGCCCTGGACGATCGCGTAGTTCGTGAACATCCCGCCCGCCGACGCGCAGACCCCCATCGAGATCACCCACTTGGGCTCGGGCATCTGGTCGTAGATCCGGCGGAGGACCGGCGCCATCTTCTGGGAGACCCTCCCCGCGACGATCATGAGGTCCGCCTGGCGCGGAGAGGCGCGGAACAGCTCCATCCCCCACCGGGCGAGGTCGTAGTGGCCGGCGCCGGTCGCCATCATCTCGATCGCGCAGCACGCGAGGCCGAAGGTGGCCGGCCACATCGACTGCTCCCGGGCCCAGGACACGGCGCGGTCGAGCGTGGTGAGCAGGATCCCCCGGCGGACCTCCTCCTCCACCTCGGCCGCCGGGACCGGGGGCGCGCCCCCGCCGCCGCCGAGCTGCACGCCGGGGAGCCGTTCAACGGGCACCGGCCACCCCCGCCCGCTCCCGGACCCCGGTCTCCCGCCCCAGGGCGTCCTGGACCGCCCCCGTCCCGCCCGCCCTGGGCGCCGGCCGCTCCCACTCGAACCCGCCCTTCCGCCACACGTACACGTAGGCCACGAAGACCAGGGCGATGAAGACGGCCATCTCGACCAGGCCGAACAGGCCGAGCTCGCGGAACCCGACGGCCCACGGGAACAGGAAGATGATCTCGATGTCGAACACGATGAACAGCATCGCGACGATGTAGAACTTCACCGAGTACCGCTCCCCCTTCGGGAGGCGGATCGGTTCGATCCCGCACTCGTAGGGCTCGAGCTTGGTGCGGGAGGGCCGGGAGGGGCGGAGGAGCGCCGAGGCCGCGAGGGAGGCCACGGCGAACGCCAGCGCCAGCGCGGCCAGGACCGCGACCGGGAGGTACGCCCTCAGCACGCGCCGACCCCCCGCCTCACGCCGCCCTCGCCAGCCGCTGCAGGGCCCACATCAGCTTGTCGTTCGCGTCCCCGTCCCGCCCGTCGGTGAGGTTGGCGAGGACGCGCATCGCGAACCGCATCACGACGGGCCGGGGGAGACCGTACCGCGTGGCGGTCCGCATGACCGCGGGGTTGCCGATGGCCCGCACGAACCCGCGCCCCATCGCGAAGTACCGCCCGTAGCGCTCCCGGAGCACCGTCGGGTACAGGTGCGCGACCGCCGGCCGCCCGCCGAGGAGCGCCTCCCCGACCAGCTCGGCCGCGACCTCGGCCGATTCCATCGCGTAGGCGATCCCCTCGCCGTTGAAGGGGTTCACGATGCCCCCGGCGTCCCCCACCACGAGCATCCCCGGCACCGCGAGCGGGCGCCGGTTCATCCCCATCGGCAGCGGGCCCGAGCGGACCGGCCCGACCGCGTTCTCCTCCGAGACCCCCCACGACGCCGGGAGCTGGCGGACGAACGCGTCGAGCAGCCGCGGGGCCGAGACCTCGCGGAAGCCGCGGAACGTGTTGAGCAGCCCCGCGCCCACGTTCAGGGTCCCGTCGGCGAGGGGGAAGAGCCAGCCGTAGCCGGGGAGGAGCGCGTCCCCCTCCCAGAGATCCAGCCAGGACTCGAGCCAGGGGCCGGGGTCGAAGGACGCGCGGAAGTAGCGACGGGCGGCGATCCCCAGGGGACGGGCCTCGTCCCGTCGGACCCCGGCCTGGGCGGCGAACCGCGAGGGGGCCCCGTCGGCCGCGACCACGAAGCGCGCCCGGACCTCGGTCGGGGCGCCGTCGTCCACCGCGCGGACCCGGGCGCCCCGCACCCACCCCTCCTCGACGATCGGGCCGAGGGCCTCGGTCCGCTCCAGGAGCCGCGCGCCGGCCCCCACCGCCCGACGGACGAGCAGCTCGTCGAGGTCCCGCCGGGTCCGGACGAGGCCGTAGGAGGGGAACGTCTCGAGCTCGGGCCAGGGGAGCTCGACCTCGCCGTAGCGGGAGCGGACCCGCAGCCCCACCACGCGCTCGAACCCGGGGTCCTCGGTGTCCACCCCCATCCGGCGGAGGGCGAGGACGGCCCGGGGGGTCAGACCGTCCCCGCACACCTTCTCCCGGGGGAAGCTCGCCCGCTCGAGGAGCACCACCCCGAGCCCCCGCCTGGCCAGGTGGTAGGCCGCGGCCGAGCCCCCCGGCCCGGCACCCACCACGAGGACGTCGGTCTCGAGCGCTGGCACCCCCACCCCCGGTCCCGGCGGAGCTCGTGAAACCTTTCACGAGCCTCCCGGCGAACTCGTGAAACCGTTCACAAGAGCCTATGCGCCCGGGGCCGCGGGGACAACCGCGACCTACCCCGCGGCGTGGTCCCAGGCCACGGCGCGCCGGGGCTCCACCCGGAGGAAGGCGAGGTCCGGGACGGCCTGGGCGAAGCGTTCGAACCCCTCGCCGCCGAGGAGCCCCCGGTACTTCTCGTGCCAGGCCGAGATCGGGCCGCGCATCGACGGGTGGTCGGGCGCGAGGATCGTCGCCGTGCCCAGGAGCTCGACCCCGGCGAGCTCCACCCACCGGTGGCCGCGGTCGAGGAGGAGGGCCACCCTCGGGTCCCGCTCGACGTTCCGGACGGTGCGGCTCGGCCGGCGGCAGGAGACGTAGACGGCGTCCTCGCGCCACACGAACCACAGCGGCGCCACGTGCGGCCCGTCCGGCCCGATCGACCCCACCCGGACCACCGGGAGGTCGCCGAAGGCCCGCCGGAGCGCCGGGAGGTCGGTCACGGGAGCAGGGCCCGGGCGATCCGGCCCAGGGCCTCCCGGGCCTCCGGGTCGACGGCCGCGCCCTCCAGCGCCTCGACGGCCTGCGCCACCAGGCCCTCCAGGAGGGCGCGGGCGCGGACGCGGGCTCCCCGGGCCTCGACGATCCCCCGCGAGCGCGCCGCCGCCTCGGGGTCCGAGGCCGCCCGGCCGAGGACGGCGAGCTCGTCCTCCGAGGCCCCCTCCCGCGCCAGCGCGAGGAGCACGGTGGCGCCGGCCTCGGGGGCCTCCTCCTCCAGGTCGTCGCGGACCTGGAAGGCCTGGCCGAGGGGGAGCGCGAACCGCTCGAGGGCCGCCAGGGCTCCGGCGGACGCACCGGCGAGGACCGCCCCCACCTCGAGCGGGCCCCACGTCGTGTAGGCGGCGGTCTTGAGGGCCGAGATCCGGAGCACCTCCTCGGGGCCCGCGGCCGGCGTCGTGAGGTCCAGGAGCTGGCCGACGG
Source organism: Actinomycetota bacterium (assembly GCA_035559315.1). Lineage (GTDB taxonomy): Bacteria > Actinomycetota > UBA4738 > UBA4738 > HRBIN12 > DATLZM01. The sequence goes on along the minus strand of DATMBJ010000130.1, from coordinate 14,246 downwards.
CCATCTCCGTCCGCATCCGGTGGTAGCGGCGCCGGGCCTCGAGGAGCGCCGCCGGGGGGAAGCCCGAGTCGTCCAGCAGCCGGTCGGCGAGGACCATCGCGAGGTCGCCCGCCAGGATGGCCAGGGAGGAGCCGAGCCGCTCCGCCTCCGGCAGAGGGCCGTGGTCCCTGGCGAACCGGACGTGCGTGGCCGCCACCCCGCGCCTGGTGGGCGTCCGGTCCATCACGTCGTCGTGGATGAGGGCGAACGTGTGGAGGAGCTCCAGGGCGGCGGCGGCGCGGACGATGGCCTCGCCGTCCGCCCCGCCCGCCGCGCGGTAGCCCCAGTAGCAGAGGGCGGGGCGGATCCGCTTCCCGCCCGCCCGCACCAGCCGCAGGAGCTCGTCGACGAGGACCGTCGCACGGGGGTCGGCCCCGGCGAGCTCGGCCCGCACCTCCCCCAGGAACCCGACGAGCACCGCGTCGACCCGCGCCCGCACCTGGGCGATGGGCCCGGGTTCCCGGACGGGCTCGGGACGTACGGCGGCCATCGAGCGCAGTATCGCAGGGCGCCGTGTCGAGCGGTGCCTCACCACCGATGCCGGCACGGGCGCCCGGGGTCGGCGCCGGCGGAGGGCCCCGCGGGCCGCGCGGCTATAGTGGGGCCGCGAGGTCCCCCGATGAACCGCGTCCAGAAGCTCGCCCTGGCCGCCACGGCCGCCACCGCCGCGCTCGTCGCGTGGGGCGGGCTGGTGCGGGCCACCGGGTCCGGCGACGGCTGCCCGGACTGGCCCCGGTGCTTCGGGCGATGGGTCCCCCCGCTCGAGTACCACGCGCTGATCGAGTACACGCACCGGTTCCTCGTGAACCTCGTGGTGCCGCTGATCGCGGCGCTCGCCGTCCTGGCGTGGCGCCGTCGGCGCGAGTCGCCCCGCGTGTTCGGCGCCTCCCTCGCCGCCCTCGTGCTCGTCCTCGTCCAGGCCGGGCTCGGCGGCGCCGTGGTCCTGACCGGCTTGCACCCGTGGTGGGTCACCGCCCACTTCGCCCTGGCCATGTTGGTCCTCGCGGCCCTCGTATCCGCGACGACCGAGAGCTTCGTCGCGGCGGACGGGCCCCCGGTCGACCGGGGGTTCGCCCGTCTGGCGGCCTGGAACGCCGCGGCCGTCCTCGCGCTCCTGCTCGTGGGCACGTACGTCCGCGCGCGGGGCTCCGGGCTCGTGTTCCTCGACTGGCCCCTGATGGACGGGCGGATCGTGCCGGTCCTGGAGGGCGAGGCGCCGGCGGTCTTCCTCCACCGGGTGCTGGCCGCCGCGGTCGCCCTGCTCGCGCTGTGGACGGCGATCCGCGCCCGGGCGATGCCCCGTCGGCGACGGTCGGTGGTCGCGCTGTCGGCCCTGGTGCTGGCGCTGGTGGGGGCCCAGGTGCTCGTGGGGGCCGCCGTGGTCTGGACCCGGCTCTCCGCCGCGGCCGTGACCGCCCACGTCGCGCTGTCGGCGTCGATCTGGGCCCTGGCGGTGGCCCTCGCCGTGCTGGCCCGGCGTCTCGCGCCCCGCCCGGCCCCGAGCGGGGAGCCGGGGCCCGCGCCGGGCGCCCGGCCCTCGCTCGGGGAGCGCGCCTTGGCCTACGTCCGCCTCACCAAGCCCCGCATCGTCCTCTTGCTCCTCGTCACGACGGTGCCGGCGATGGTGCTCGCCGCCGACGGCCTGCCCCCGCTCGGGCTCGTGGCCGCCACCCTGGCCGGCGGGGCCCTCGCGGCCGGGGCCGCGAACGCGGTGAACTGCTACCTCGATCGCGACATCGACGGGGTCATGCGCCGGACCCGCCGGCGGCCGCTCCCCGCGCACGAGCTCTCCCCGGAGCAGGCCCTCCGGTTCGGCTACTGGCTCGGCGCCGCGTCGTTCTTCCTCCTCGCCACGACCGTGAACGTGCTCGCCGCGGCCCTGGCGCTCGCGGCGATCGCGTTCTACGTCTTCGTCTACACGATGTGGCTCAAGCGGACCACCGATCGGAACATCGTGATCGGCGGCGCCGCCGGCGCGGCGCCGGCGCTGGTGGGCTGGGCGGCGGTGACCGGGGGGGTCGCCCTCCCGGCCTGGGTGCTGTTCGCGATCGTCTTCGTCTGGACCCCGCCCCACTTCTGGGCCCTCGCGATGCGCTTCGCCGGCGATTACGCGGCGGCGGGGGTCCCGATGCTCCCGGTGGCCCGCGGGGAGCGGGAGACCAGGCGCCAGATCCTCCTCTACTCCCTGGCGCTGTTCGGGACCAGCCTGCTCCTCGTGCCGGTCGGGGGGATGGGGCCGATCTACCTCTCGGCGGCGGTGGTCCTCGGGGGCGCCTTCGTGCACCGGGCGCTCCGCCTGTACCGGGAGGGGGGCGCCGCCGAGGCCTGGGGGCTGTTCCGGTTCTCCGTGGTCTACCTGGGGGCGCTGTTCGCGGCGGTGGCCGCGGACCGCCTCGTGCCCCTCCCCTGACCCGCCCGCCGCCTCACCCCTCCGCCAGCAGCTCCTCGAGGAGCCGCACCAGGTCCTCCTCCTGGACCGCGTACCGGTCGCCGATGGCGCCCTCGATCACGTAGCGGATCGTGCCGCCGCGGTCGGCGAGGTAGGTGGTGGGGGCTCCGATCCAGCCGAGGTCGTCGGCCCAGGACCCCGAGGGGTCCCACAGGCTCGGGTACGTGACCCCGAACGCCCGGATCCAGTCCCGCGCCGCGGCCCGATCGTCCCGCCAGTCGATGCCCACGAACGCCACGCCCCGGCCCCGGTAGCGCTCCCACAGGCGTTGGAGCATCGGCTGCTCCGTACGGCAGGGCCCGCACCAGGTCGCCCACACGTTCACCAGGACCACCTTCCCGGCCAGGTCGGCCTCCTCCAGCCTCCCGCCGTCGACGGTCTCCCCCGCGAGCGGCGGGAGCGGCCGCTCCACCTCCCGGATCCCCGACAGGGCCGAGCCCGTCCCGCCGCACGCCGCGAGCAGGAGGACGAGGAGGGCGAGCGCCGGGCGGACGGCCTGGGCGGACCGGATCGGGTTCAGCCGACCTCGATCCTCCCGGTCATCGTGGTCGGGTGGACGTCGCACCGGAAGTAGTAGGTGCCGGGGTCGAGCGCCGGGACCTCGAGGGTCTGGGTGACCGGGCCGGGCTCGACCGGGGTCGCGGCGATCGGCGGGCCGGAGAAGTCCTCCTCCCGGTAGACCGCGAGGTTGTGCGGGATGCCGGCGTCCTGGTTCTCGAAGCGGATCGTGAACGGCTGCCCCGCGGGCGCCGTGAGCTGGGTCTCCGCGAACCCCGTCCCCGCCGCACCGGGTGGCGCCGAGACCTGGACGCCGGCCGGCGCCGGCCCCTCGGCCCCGGGCTGCCCGCCCGCGGGGGCCCCGCCCTTCTGCACCTCGATCGTCCCGGTCATCGTGGTCGGGTGGACGTCGCACCGGAAGTAGTAGGTGCCGGGGTCGAGCGCCGGGACCTCGAGGGTCTGGGTGACCGGGCCGGGCTGGACCGGGGTCGCCGCGATCGGCGGGTCGGAGAAGTCCTCGGCCGCGTGGACCGCGACGTTGTGCGGGGTGCCCCCGTCCTGGTTCTCGAAGCGGATCGTGAACGGCTGCCCCGCGGGCGCCGTGAGCTGGGTCTGCGCGAACCCCTCGGCCGCCGCCCCCGGCCCGGCCGCGAGCGACAGGACCACGCCGCCCCCGGCGGGCCCCTCGCCCTCCCGAGGCGCCTCCCCCTCGGCCTCCGTCCCCTTGGCCATCACCGCGAGCGCGATCCCGCCGGCCACCATCGCGATCCCCACCACCGCGCCGACGTAGGAGAGGAGCACGCCGGCCCGGATCCGCTCCCGGCGGGCCACGAGCGCCGCCACGGCCATGATCCCGAAGGCCACCGTGAGGGCGGTGGCGGTGGCCGCCTCCGGCTCGACCGAGAGGAGGATCCGGGAGAACCCCACGGCGGCGACGCCGATCGCGAGCATCCCGCCCACCGGGATCAGGAGCGCGAGCGGCGCGCGGGACGGCGGACGGTCCATCGCCGGGCCGCTCACCTCCGGCGGAGCTCCTCGGCGATCTCGCGCTCCACCTGGTGCCAGCGGAGCGCGTCCCAGCCCTCCTCGCGCTCCTCCCGGAACCACCGGAAGAAGACCGCGGTGATCACGGCCCAGAGGATCGCCCCGCCGACGAGCTTCATCGTGAGCCCGGCGATCGTCTGGTCCTCCATCGCCGAGATCCCGAGCACCCGCGGGAACGTCGCGTAGATCGGGTACAGGGGGCTCTCGCCGAACGTGAGGAACGAGGCCGGGATGGTCGGGGCGATGGACTGGACGAACAGGTACAGCATCTGCCCGGGCGCGGACAGCGCCGGCAGCTCCGGCAGCGGCGACATCACCGGCCACCACATCACGAGCCCCGAGCCGAGGATCAGCGCGTGGAGCCCCAGGTGGAGGGGCTCGGACCGGACCGACGCCTCGACCACCACCGGCCAGTGGGTGAACAGGAGCACCCCGTTGAAGACGGCCGTCGCGGGGACCGGGCGGGTGAGGAAGGCCCAGGCCGCCCGCACCGCCCGGGGCCGGAGGAGCGCGCGGAGCATCCAGGGCGGCGTCCCGGCGACGAGGAGCGGCGGCGCCACCAGCGTGAACAGCATGTGCTGGACCATGTGGACGCTGAACAACGCCCGCTCGGCGAGGTCGTGGACCGGCCAGGTCGCGCCCACGAGGAGCGCCGCGAGCCCCACGCCGAAGAGCACCACCCGCCGCCGCGGGAGCGGCTCGCCCCCCGGGCGCCCCGCGTGCCGCCGAGCCGCGAGCGCGTACGCGAGCCCCAGGCCGCCGATGAGGGCCAGGACGTCGGGGTGCAGGTGGAAGGCGGGCACGCTACCTCCCGAACACCCCGAACGAGAGCAGCACGACCACGTACAGCGTCACCGCGCCGGCCAGCCCCATCACGAAGAACCGGGCGTAGGTCCGGCTGTCGAAGCGCAGGTGCATGAACCACAGCACGACCAGCGTGAACTTGAGGAACGAGAACAGGAACAGGAGCGGCACGAGGATCGGCCGGACGGCCTCCAGGTAGTAGACGGCAACCTCCGCGGCGGTGACGAGCCCGAGGATCAGCGCGATCCGCACGTAGTCCCCGGGGGTGGGGTGCGCCCCGCGCCGTCGACGGGGCGCCGGGGCCTCCCCCGCCCGGGCCACGTCCTCGTGGATCCGCTCGGCCACCGTTCCCTCCTCAGGCCCCCGGCGGGTTCGGGGTGGGGATGAGGTACACGACCGTGAAGATCACGATCCACACGATGTCCACGAAGTGCCAGTAGAGCCCCACGAGCTCCACGGGCTGGTGGTGGTCGGGGGTCGGGAAGCGCCGGGCGAGCGAGATCGCGACCAGCGAGAGCAGCATCAGGATCCCGATCGTCACGTGGGCCCCGTGGAAGCCGGTGAGCACGTAGAACGTCGAGCCGAACAGGTTCCGCTGGAGCGACAGGCCGTGCTCGGTGAAGAACGTGGTGAACTCGTAGACCTGCCCGCCGATGAAGACCGTCCCGAGCATCGCGGTCGTGAGGAGCCACACCCGCATCCGGCCCTCGTCCCCCCGGGAGATCGCGTTCACCCCCAGGGCCATCGTGAGCGACGAGGCGAGGAGCACGAACGACGAGACCGAGGTGTAGGGGATGTCGAACACGTCGGCCGGGTAGGGACCGGTGACGCTCCGGCCCCGGTACAGGACGTAGGTCGTGATCAGGGCCCCGAACAGCAGGCAGTCGGAGGCCAGGAACAGCCACATCGCGAGCTTGGGGTGCGGGAGCCCCGTGCTGGTCTCGGGGTGCGCGCCGCCCCCGCCGTGCGCCTCCAGGGCCGCCTCCGCCACCTCAGCCCTCCTCCGCCGAGGGTTCGAGCGCCCAGCCGTAGAGGGCGGCCGCGACCCAGAGGCCGCCCAGGACCGCGAGCCACCACAGCCGCTCGTACATCACGCCGTAGCCGACGAGCGGGAGGCCGAGCGAGGCGAGGATCGGATAGTAGGAGGGCGAGGGCAGGTGGATCCCGTGGCCGGCCCCGGCTTCGCCGTGCCCCGTCCCGGGCCCCTCGGCCCCGCCGGCCGGCACGGGGTGGACGACCCCGCCCCGGTCCTCCGCGTACTTCCGGTGCCACCAGTCGTCGAGCGCGTGCACCACCGGGATCTCGTCGAAGTTGTGCTCGGGCGGCGGGGACGGGATCGACCACTCGAGGGTCCTCGCGTCCCAGGGGTCGGCCGGGGCGTCCTTGGGCCGCCGGAAGCTCGCCGCGGCCTGCACCAGGAACACGAGGACGCCGACGGCGATGATGAAGGCGCCGACCGTCGCCGCCAGGTTCCAGAGGTTCCACCCGAACCCGTCGGGGTACTGGTAGATCCGCCTCGGCATCCCCTGCAGCCCGAGGATGTGCATCGGCGCGAAGGTCAGGTTGAACCCCACGAACAGGAGCCAGAACACGGCCTTCCCCACGCGCTCGCCCAGCGTCCGGCCGAAGACCTTCGGCCACCAGTAGTAGAAGCCGCCGAAGAACGCGAAGATCGCGCCCCCGAACAGCACGTAGTGGAAGTGGGCGACGATGTAGTACGTGTCGGTCTGGTTGTAGTCGGCGGGGACCACCGCATGGGTGACCCCCGACAGCCCCCCGACGACGAACTGCGCGACGAAGCCGATCGCGAAGAGCATCGGCACCCGGAACCGGATGTCCCCGCGCCAGAGCGTCGCGAGCCAGTTGAAGATCTTCACGCCGGTGGGGACCGCGATGATCATCGTGGAGAGCCCGAACGCGGTGTTGGCGACCGGCCCGAGCCCCACCGCGAACATGTGGTGGGCCCACACCCCGAACCCGATGAAGCCGATCGCGATCCCCGAGAACACCACGAACTGGTAGCCGAACAGCGGCTTGCGGGAGAACACCGGGAGGATCTCGGAGACGATCCCCATCGCCGGGAGGATCAGGATGTAGACCTCGGGGTGCCCGAACAGCCAGAAGAGGTGCTGCCAGAGGATCGGGTCGCCGCCGGCCACCGGGTCGAAGAAGTGGGTCCCGAACCGCCGGTCGAACAGCAGCTGGATGAGCGCGACCGTGATGATCGGGAGCGAGAACATCAGCAGGAACTGGGTGACCAGCGCCATCCAGGAGAAGACCGGCATCCGGAACAGGCTCATCCCCGGGGCCCGCATGTTGATGATCGTGACCCCCAGGTTGATCGCCGACACCGTGGAGGCGATCCCGGTGATCGTGAGCCCGACCGCGTAGAAGGTCATCCCCGGCGACGGATCGGTGCTGGCGTTCGGCGGGTAGCCGAACCACCCGCCGTTCGGGGCCCCGCCCAGGAAGAAGCTCGAGTACAGGAACAGCCCGCCCGCCAGGAACGCCCAGAAGCTGAACGCGTTGAGGCGGGGGAATGCGACGTCGCGGGCCCCGATCTGGAGCGGCACGAGGTAGTTGATCAGGGCCGCCCCGAACGGCATCACGACCAGGAAGATCATCGTGATGCCGTGCATCGTGAAGATCTGGTTGTAGGCGTCGGCCGAGAGCACCCGCCCCTCGGGCCCGGCGAGCTGGAGCCGGATCAGGAGCGCCTCGACCCCGCCGGCGAGGAAGAAGAAGAACGCGGCGAGCCCGTACATGATCCCGATCCGCTTGTGGTCGACGGTCGTGAGCCAGCTCCAGAGGCCGGTCTTCGCCCTGGGCCGCGCCAGGAGGCGGGCCCTCGCCGCCGGGATGCTCACGGTCGCCATCGCCCCTCCCCCCCTCAGCGTAGCGTCAGGAGGAACGCCACGAGGGCGTCGATCTCCTCATCGGTGAGCCGGTAGTTCGGCATGAAGGACCCCTCCTTCATCGCCGGCGGGTCGCGCAGCCAGCGCCGCAGGTTCTCCTCGGTGAGCTCGAACTTGCACCCCGCGAAGCAGCTGCGGCTCGCGAAGTGGGTGAGGTCGGGCCCGCCCTTGCCGGCCGCGGTCTCCACCCCGCGGATCGTGTGGCAGGCGATGCAGGTCCCCAGCCCGCTCGAGAGGGGGCCGGTGAAGACGTCGAGCCCGCGGGCGGGGAGCCCGCCCTCCGGCGCGGCCGCGGGGGGCAGCTGCGCGCGCACCCAGGCCTCGAAGTCCTCCTGGGTCTGGGCCACGATCTCGAACCGCATCCAGGCGTGGGAGAGGCCGCAGAACTCGTAGCACTGGCCCGGGTAGACCCCCGGTTCGTCCGCGGAGAACACGATCCGGTTCTCCCGGCCCGGCACGACGTCCTGCTTCCCGAACAGGCGCCCGGCCCAGAACGAGTGGATCACGGCGTTCCCCGCGCCGAGCACGTCCTGGGGGTCGGCCGTGAGCGTGAGCTCGACGGTGCGCCCCACCGGGACGTGGAGCTGGTTCGCGGTGGTGAGCGGTCCCTCGCCCGTGTCGTAGGCGGGATCGGTGTAGCGGAACTCCCACCACCACTGGTGGCCCACGACCTCCACGTGGAGCACGTCCCCCGAGGGGCGGCGGGCCAGGTCCCAGATCGTGGAGACCGTGGGGACCGCCACGAACACGAGGATCAGCGCGGGCGCGATGGTCCAGGCGATCTCGAGCCGGGTGTTGCCGTGGACCTGGGGCGGGATCCCCTCCCGGCCCGGCCGGTGCCGGTAGCGGTAGAGGAAGTAGACCAAGGCGCCCTGGACCAGGAAGAAGATCGCCGCGGCGACCCAGAACACAGGTACGAAGAGCCGGTGGATCTCCTCCTGGTACGGCCCGGCCGGCCGGAGCGAGTCCTGGGGCGCGTTCTCCGCGCAGGACGCGAGGACCAGGGCCAGCGCCGCGACGGCGGCCGCGAGCCGGACGGTGCGCAGCTTCCTCACGCCTGCCGTACCCCTCGGTGGTCGTTCGACGGACGGGCCGGAGCCCGGCGCAGACTACCACCGCTCGGGAGGAGCGCCGCCCCGCGCCGAGCCACGGCGGGTCCCGCGGCGTTCAGACCCCGGCGTACGAGTGCAGCCCGACGATCCACAGGTTCACGACGTAGTACGTGACGAGGAGCGAGCCGAACCCGACGAGGGCCAGGACCGCGGCCCGCCTCCCCTTCCACCCCATCGTGGCCCGGGCGTGGAGGTAGCCGGCGAAGACGGTCCAGGTGATGAACGACCAGGTCTCCTTGGGATCCCACCCCCAGTACCGCCCCCAGGCGTGCTGGGCCCAGATGGCGCCCGAGATCACCGCGAAGGTCCAGATCGGGAAGGCGAAGGCGATCGTCCGATAGGCGAGCCGGTCGAGGACGGCCGCGGGCGGGAGGACGCCCCGCCGCGGACCGGGCGCCTCGACCTCGGGCTCGTCGGCCCACGCCGCCCGGTCCGGAGGGTCGCCCACCTCCACCGCGGCCCCCATGATCGGCGCCGGCGCCCGTCCCCGGCGCCGCTCCCGAGCCTCCTGCACGAGGTACAGGGGCGTGGCCACGCCCGCGCCCAGCGCGAAGAGCGAGGAGCCGACGATCGCCGCAACCACGTGGACCTTGAGCCAGTAGGAGTCGAGCGCCGGGACGAGCGGGGCCGGACCGACGTACAGGAACTCGACGGCGATCGCCATCGTGACGACGGCGAACATGAGCGCGAAGCCGCCGAGCTGCCGCAGGCCGTGGCGGAGCTCGACGTAGCCCAGGTAGCCCGCGACCGTGAGGAGCGCCAGGAGCGAGGAGTACTCGTACATGTTGCCCCACGGCACCCGGCCCGCCGCGACGCCGCGGGCCACGACCGAGACGGCGTGGGCGGCGAGCCCCGCCCAGGCCACGGCGGCGGCCGCGAGCGCCACCGCCCGCCGCCGGAACGCGAGGTGGTGGAAGTAGCCGAGCATCGCGGCCAGGTAGGCGAACAGGGCGACCGAGAAGGCCGTCGTCGAGAGCCCGCTCCAGGCCGCCCGGCTCACGGCGCCCCGGCCCCCGCGCGCGCCGGCTCGTGCCGCGTCCCCGCCGCCCGCGCCATCTCCTCGACGAGCCCGGCGAACTCCTCCTCGAACCGGGCCCGCTGCTGGAGGGCGAAGCCGCCCACCCGCAGGAGGGCGCCCTCGCCGTCGGGCTCGGTCCGCACGAACACGCGGCGACGGGAGGAGAACAACGCGGGGAGGAGGCCCACGAGCATCAGGATAGCCGCGGCGAGCACGAGCCCGACCCCGCGGTCCCGGCCGACCTGGAGGACGGTGTAGCGGCGGAGGCCGGCGAAGGTGAGCGTGAGCCTCCCCTCGCCGGGGCGGACGAGCTCCCCCGTGGCGAGGTCCACGGTCCGGCCCAGGCCCAGGGCGCCGCTCCTCCACGGCTCCAGGTCGCGGAGGTCGAGCTGGGTCGTCCGCTGCACCTCGTCGGCGTGGAGGTCCCCCCGGTAGGCGCGCCACAGGATGACGGGGTCGCGGGCCTCGAGCATCAGCGTCGGGCGGCCGGCCAGGAAGCCCACCAGGCCCCGCGCGTCGGGCCAGAGCTCGAGGCTCACCCCGACCTGCGGCGAGAGCGACGGGAGCTTGAGGGCCCCCCGCCACGGCAGCGCGAGGGGGCTCACCCGCGGCGGCGGTGGGTCCTGCTGGAACGGGACGGGCCCCGAGGCGATGGGCTCGCCGTCCCGCCGGACCTCGAGCACCGGCGCCCACCCGTAGCCGTACTGGTAGATGCGGAGCCCGGCCACCTCGGCCGGGTGGTTCGGGCTGATCTCCACCCGCTCCAGGAGCCGCCCCTCCGGGTCGAGGAGGTCGGCGCGGGTCACGAACCGGGTGGGCTGCCCGTCGGGGAGGTAGGCGTCCTCGAAGCTCAGGACCCGGATCCCGATCCCGGTGTGGTCCTCGCCGAAGTACCGGCCCTCCCGCAGGTTCCCGTCGTAGTTCGCGTGGGCCTCGGTCCAGGTCTCGCCCTCGACGATCACGGCCTGGCCCGTGAAGCCGGTCCCCTTCCCCCAGGCCACGCCGACGAGCAGCAGGAAGAACGACCAGTGGAACAGGAGGCTCCCGGCCTCGCGGGCGAGCCCCTTGTCGGCGGCGAGGGCGGTCCCGCCGTCGGGGCGCGACAGCCGGAACCGCCGACGGCGGAGCACGCGCCGGGCGGCGGCGGCGGCCGCCTCCGGGTCGGCGGCCACCCGCCGCTCCGCGTAGTGGCGGAAGCCCTCCACCTCCCGGGCCGGCTGGGGGCGGGCCCGGAGGTTGCGGACGAGGGCCCGGGTCCGGGGCAGGAGGCACGCGCCGAGCGACAGGAACAGCAGGGTGGCGATGAGCGCGAACCACCACGAGCCGTAGACGTCGAACAGCCCGAGCCGCGCGTAGATCTCCGCCCGGAGGGGGTGTTCGCGGAACATCGCCGCCACCGCTTCCGGCGAGTTCTGGGCCTGGGGGACGAGCGAGCCGGCCACCGAGGCGACGGCGAGCACGAGGAGCAGCACGAGGGCGGTGCGCATCGAGCGGAGGGTCCGCCAGACCATGGCCACGGACCGCCGCATCGTGATCGGGCTGGGGGCGAGGGCGGAGGACATCCGGCGCCCCGATGCTAGCGCGGCGGCGGGCCTCCGGGCGGCCCGGTCAGATCGGCGGGGTGAAGCGGTTGATGTCGTCCAGGATCGGGGCGAGGAGCCGCGTCCACCCCACCGTGAGGACCGCGGCGCCGATCGCGAGCATCACGAGCCCGGCGCCCCCCGCGATCCAGTGGTAGTTCCGCTTGATCACCGCGAGGGCCCCCACCAGGCGCCGCAGCCCGAGCCCCACGAGCACGAACGGCAGCCCCAGGCCGAGCGAGTACACGAACAGCAGGAACGCCCCCCGGAGCGCGCCGCCCTGGGCCCCGGCGATCCCCAGGATCCCGGCGAGGACCGGCCCGATGCAGGGCGTCCACCCGGCCGCGAAGGCCATCCCGAGCGGGAACGCGCCGGCCGGTCCGGGGCGGACCCTCGAGAGGAGGGGCCGGCGCTCCGCGAACATCGCGGGCGAGCCCAGCCGCAGGGCGTACAGCAGCATGTAGAGCCCGAAGCCCGCGATCACGAGCCCCGCGAGCTTCTCCCCCGCCCCCGAGAGCACGAGCCGGCGCACCGCGACGCTCGAGGCCCCGAGCGCGCTGAAGACCGTGGCGAAGCCCGCCACGAACGCGAGCATGGGGGCCACCGGGCGGCGGCCCCCCTCCCCGCGCCCCTGCGTGCCCGAGACGAACGACACGTAGCCGGGGACGAGCGGGAAGACGCAGGGGGAGGCGAACGACACCACCCCGGCGGCGAACGCGAGCGCGGGCGCCCACCACGAGGTCAGGCCCTGTCTCACGAGGTCGTCCATGGCCGCGGCGCCCCGGGCGGGGCGGCTCCGGGCTCAGTGTAGGCGCCCGCGGGGGCCCGAGGCCCCGCGGGGAGGGTTGCGAACGGCCGCCGCCCCGGTCCATAGTGTCGGCGGTGCTCGTGAAACGTTTCACGAGCTTGGGGGGGCATCCCTCCGGAGGGCGGCGAGCCTGCGGCGCGTTGCTATCATCGCGCGGCCCGGCGGAGGGCCCGGAAGCTAAGATGGGGTTCGTCCGATGAAGCTGCCACGCGCGCTCGAGGACCGGCTCGCTCCGGCGAAGGAGCGGGTCGAGGCGTTCCTCAAGAGCTTCGAGTGGACGTGGACGACGGCGGTGATCGCGTCGGTGGCGATCTGGTTCTACCTGCTCATCGCGGCGGTCGTGATCCCGTCGTTCTGGATGTACTTCGCGGAGCAGACCCTCGGATGGGGCGGGCCCACGGACATCGAGGCGGCGATCAAGGACCTCCCCTGGGGCAAGGAGGTGGCCCTCCAGGTCCGCGACGCGATCGCGATGGGGCTCACGGTGGGGCCGCTCCTCACGCTCGCGGTGGTCGCGGTGGTGCTCCAGAACTGGCGGCGGAGGCTCCGCGGGCAGACGGGCGACGTCCGTCCGACCGGCGGGTACCGGTGAACGAGGCGGGGTGAGCGATGCCGTTCCAGAAGACCGAGGTCGACATCCACACCGACTACGTGGTCGAGACGGTCGACCCCGAGTGGCTCGCCCAGGGGGTGCGGTCCCCCAAGCACCTCATGCTGGACCCCGACAACTGCATCCTCTGCCGGGCCTGCGAGGACGTGTGCCCGTGGAACTGCATCTACATGCTCTCGCCCGAGATCGTCCGCGACGCCGAGGACGACTCGGTCGAGGCGGAGGTCCGGGAGGCCGCGGCCATCTTCGTCGTGGACGACAACGCCTGCACGCGCTGCTCGGTGTGCGTCGAGCGCTGCCCCACCGACACGCTCTACTACGCCCGGCTGCCGGAGGGCGCGGGCGGGCTCCGGCGGATGGCCGAGGTCCCGATGTCGCAGCAGGCCGAGGCGTGAGGAGGTGACGGGAGGCCGGTGAAGCTCAAGCTGCCCTCGCCGGGGGAGGCGTTCGACCGGGTCCGCGAGACCGAGGTCTGGAAGTCGATCTTCCGCCCGGGCTCGATCTTCCGGAGGGGCTACAAGGACACGTCGCGGGACCGCGCGCTCGCGACGATGAACAACGTCCTGTACCACCTGCACCCCACGAAGGTGAAGCGCCACGGGCTAAAGCTGACCTACACGTTCTGCCTGGGCGGCCTCTCGTTCTTCCTGTTCATCCTGCTCACGGTGACCGGGATCTTCCTGATGTTCTTCTACCGGCCGATGGCCGAGATCGGCTCGGCCCAGGCCTACGCCGACATGCAGAACATCCGGACCTCGGTGTTCTTCGGGGACCTCGTCCGGAACCTCCATCGGTGGGGCGCGCACCTCATGGTGCTCTCGGTCACGCTCCACATGGCGCGGGTGTTCTACACCGGCGCCTACAAGCCGCCCCGGGAGTTCAACTGGGTGGTGGGCGTGATCCTGCTGTTCCTCACGCTGGGCCTGTCGTTCACCGGCTACCTCCTGCCCTGGGACCAGCTCGCGATCTGGGCGGTCACCGTGGGCACCAGCCTGGCCGGCTACTCGCCGTTCATCGCGAAGCAGGCCAACTTCCTGCTGCTCGGGGGCGTGGTCGTGGGGCCCGAGACGCTGCTCCGCTGGTACGTGCTCCACGTCCTCGCGCTGCCGTTCGTCATGGTGCTGTTCCTCGCCGTCCACTTCTGGAGGATCCGCAAGGACGGCGGGATCTCCGGGCCGCTGTAAGAGGGGAGCGATGGCGAGAGAGGACACCCCGCTCGACCAGGAGACCTTCGACCGGGTCCTCCAGGAGGAGCTGGCGAAGGGCACCGACCGGCGCGTGGCCGAGGGGCGGGCCCGCTCGGCGGCGGTCCGGGCCTACCGGGCCAAGCACGGCGAGGCCCCGGCCGGGCCGGCGGTCCCGGCAGCGC
>DATMBJ010000129.1:0-11115 GCA_035559315.1 Actinomycetota bacterium | reverse complement strand
CTCCTACGCGAGCGGCCACCCCGACTCCGGCTTCTACATCGGCCAGTGCAACCCCTGCCACGCGGTGATCACCGACGTCCTGGCCGAGGGGAACGCCCTCGGGTTCTCGGGGACGAACGCGGGGGGCGACCTCGCGATCGTGAACTCCGAGTGGCGGGGGAACATGGCGGGGATCGTCCCGAACACCCTCGACTCCGAGGCCGACCCGCCCCAGCGCGGGGCGCTGGTCGCGGGGAACTGGGTCCACGACAACGACCGGCTCGACGTCCCGGCCGAGCCCCTCCAGTACCCGAGCTACGGGATCGGGATCCTCGTCACCGGCGGCCGCGACGACCAGGTCGTGCGGAACCTGGTCGAGGGCCACCCGGCGTTCGGGATCGCCCTCCTCCCCATGCTCGACCAGCGTCTGTGGGTGACCTCGGGGAACCTGGTCCGGGAGAACCTGGTCCGGGGCTCGGGGATCGCCGACCTCGCCCTCGGCGCGCCAGCCGCCGGCGGCGATCGGTTCTGCGGGAACGACTTCCGCACCAGCGCCCCGGCGGCGATCGAGTGGCTCCACGGCTGCGGCCTCCGCCTCCAACCGGGGGGCGGCGGCGAGCCGGGGGTGACGATCGAGGCGCTCCTGCGGTTCCTGGACGCGATGGACGGGCGGTTCCCCCACGCCGACTGGCGCGAGGCGCCGCCCCCGCCGCCCCAGCCCTCGATGCCCGACCCGGCCCGGGCCCCCGTCCTCCCGGCGATCCCCCGGGAGGCCGTGCCCGGGGCCTACGAGATCCGCGACGCGCGGGCCCTGGACCGGCCCGCGCCCGGGAACGTGAGGAAGGAGCCAGCCGTGCTCGCGACGCCGCTCGCCGTCTCCTGGTGGGGCCTGCTCGTCGGCCTCTACGGGTACGTCCTCCCGGTCGTGCTCTACGCGGCCTGGGTCTCGATCTCGCTGTGGGACCTGGTGCGCCGGGACGAGCTCACCACCGGGACGCGGGTGGGGTGGATGGCCGTGGTGCTCCTCGTGCCGTTCGCGGGGCCCGTCGCCTACCTGGCGTTCGCCCGCTCCCCGATCCCGGCGGCGATGCGGGCGGCGCTGGTCCTGGGCGGGATCGTGGCGTACCTCGCGGTCGCCGCCCTGGGTGCGCTCCTCGGCGCGGGGTAGGGCTACGGGACCGGGGGCTCGGCCGGGAGGCGGGCCCGGGCGACGCTCGCCGCCACCGCGCCGGCCAGGATCAGGGCGCCGCCGACCGCCGTCCCCGCCGAGATCCGTTCGTGGAGGAACACGGCGGCCAGGACGGTCGCCGCGAGCGGCTCCATCGCGGAGACGATGGCCGCCCGGACCGCGCCGACCAGCCGCAGACCGTTGAGCAGGCAGACGAAGGCTCCGGCCGTGGCCAGGCCCATCCCCGCGATCCGCCAGAGGTCCGACCCTTCGTCGGGGAGCACGGCGGTCCCCGAGGCCAAGGAGGAGACGGCGAGCGCCAGGGAGGCGAAGGCGCTGGTCCAGACCGCGCCGGTGAGCGCGTCGGTGCGGCGGAGCACAGCCTCGGCGCCGAGGAGGTAGCCGGAGAACGTGGCCGCCGCGGCGAGGGCAAGGGCGGCGCCCAGGGGCTCCACGGCGATCCCGCCGGAGGTCCCGACCACGACGGCGGCGCCCGCCACCGCGGCCGCGAGGGAGAGCGCGAGGACCGACCCCGGCGCGCCCCGGCCGAGGAGCCAGGAGCCCAGCGCCACGAACACCGGGTACGTGAAGAACAGCAGCGTGGTCGCGGCCGCGGTCCCGTGCCGGAGCCCGGCGAAGAAGAACCAGGCCTCGAGCCCGTAGCCGGCGGAGCCCAGGACCGCGAGCCGGAGCCGCTCCCCCCGCGCGGCGAGGAGGGGGCGCCGGAGCGCCGCGAGGATCCCGGCGAGGACCAGGGCGGCCACCCCGAACCGCACCGCGAGGAGCGCGTGGGGCGCGAGGCCGCCCTCGAGCACGGTCTTCCCGAGCACCACGACCACCCCGAACTGGGCCGAGGCCAGCGCGATCAGGCCTCCGCCGGCGAGCTCGGTGCGGCCGGCGAGCCGGGCGGGGGGGCTAGGCCGGGCCAACCTCGATCCGCATCCGCTTGAAGGCCCGGCCCTTGCTCTCGGTCTTCACCACCCGCACGCGCCCGACCTCGGCGGTGGACCGGACGTGGGTGCCGCCGTCGGCCTGCACGTCGATCCCCTCGATCTCGATCACGCGGATGGGGTCCACGTGCTCGGGGATCAGGTTCACCTTGGTCCGGACCAGGTCGGGGTCGGCGAGGGCCTCGACCCGGGGCACGAACCGCACCCGCACCGGCCGGTCCTCGGCGAGGAGCGCGTTCAGCTCCTCCTCCACCCGCCGGCCGAAGTCCGCCGAGATGGCCTCGAGCTCGAAGTCCATCCGGGCCGCCCCTGGCTCCATGTTCCCGCCGGTGACCTTGGCCCCGTGGCTCCGCCACACGACCGCGGAGAGGACGTGGAGGGCGGTGTGGGTCCGCATCAGGAGGTGGCGGCGCTCCCAGTCGATCCCCGCCCACACCCGGGCCCCGACGGGCGGGGGTGGGCCCTCGAGGACGTGGAGCGGGCTCCCTCCGCGCCGGACGGTGTCGACGACCAGGGCCTCGCCGCCCGCCCACCGGAGCCGCCCGGTGTCGCCGGGCTGGCCCCCGCCCCGGGCGTAGAAGACGGTCCGGTCGAGCACGACCCCCTCGGGCGACGCCTCGAGGACCGTGGCCTCGACCTCCCGGGCGTAGGCGTCGACGGCGGCGATCTCCTCGGTCACGACCGGGCAGCCTACCGGACGGCCGGGGCCGCGGCCGGCGAGCGGGGATCGATCCCCCGCCCGGCGGCCCCGCACCCGTCGCGGCTACGCCGTCCGATCGGGTCCCCGGAACAGGAGCCCCTAGGCCGCCCGGACCTGGGTCGGCCCCACGACTCGCCGCACCGCCCCGGTCCGGACGTCGTAGACGAACCCGGAGACGGTCACATCCGCCGGGATGAAGGGCGACGCCTGGATCCGCCGCACGTCCTCGCGCACGCTGTCGTCGAGGTCGGAGAACGGCAGGAAGTCCATCGCGGAGGCGTCCGCGCCCGTCGCCTCGCGGAGCCGTTCGCGGAGCTCGTCGTTCGAGAACGTGAGCATCCCGCAGTCGGTGTGGTGCACGACGACGTACTCCCTCGTCCCGAGCAGGTGGGACGAGATGATCAGCGAGCGGATCGCGTCGTCCGACGCCCGGCCGCCAGCGTTGCGGATCACGTGCGCGTCGCCCAGGTCTAGACCCAGGAAGGCGAGCGGTTCGAGACGGGCATCCATGCAGGTCAGCACGGCGAGCCCCCGGGCTGGCGGGCTGCGCAGGTCCCCCCGGTCGAAGGCCTCGGCGTACCGGCGGTTACCGTCGAGCAACTCGTCGAACAGGGCCATCGTTCCCTCCTGAGGCGCGACCGCCCGTACGGGCGGGTGATCGTCGATAGGGCTCAGGGGCCCGCCCCCTGGGGAACCCGGCGGACGGCGGGATCAGGCGGGTCCGGCCTCCCCGGCGCCAGACCCGCGCCCACGGGGGCGGGCAGAGGTACAGCAGATCCGGTCGGGGATCATGATCCCCACGAGGCCGCGGCACCGGGTTCGGATCACGGTCGCAGATCTCTATCGCGGAGGTCGGATCCACCCTATCCGCGGTCGGTCGGCGCGGTCAACCCCCGCCCGGGATGGCTGTCGCCGGCACCGCAGACGGTGGGATCGGTGCCGGCATCTCCGAGCCGGGCCACGGGCGCCGCGGCGCCCCCGAGGAAGGATGAGGGGCGGCAAGGGCGGAGGACCGGTGCGCCACCCACGGTCGTCCCCGTCCGTTCGACCGGGGCGGAGGCGCCGGCTCCCCGGGACGTCGGAGGGTGCTCAACGGAGCTTCGAGGCGGGGAAGTCCCTCTCCCCGGCCCGGATCGGGACGTCGAGCCAGTTCTCCCGAGGGGGCAGTGGACAGCTCCAGTGCTCGTTGTAGGCGCAGTAAGGGTTGTAGGCGAGGTTGAAGTCCACCACGAGCCGGCCGTCGGGCCCCGGCGGGTCCACCTCGAGGTAGCGGCCGGCGGCGTAGGTCTCCTTCCCCGAGGTGGCATCGCGGAACGGCAGGAACAGGTCGGGCATCCCCTCGGCGGCGAAGAGCGTGACGCTCGCCGGGCGCCCTTCAACCTCGAACCGGACCACCCCGGCCCGTCGGTAGACCTGCTCGCCGCCGGTGGTGGTTGCCATCCGGACCTCCTCGTCCCGGTCGACGTCGGCGTCGAGGACGGCCTCGATCCGGAGCGACGGGTCCTCCGGGTAGTAGGCGAGGCCCGTGAAGGCCGCTCGTTGCTGCGGTGTGAGCGGGGAGCGCGGGTCCTCCCGGAAGAACCGGTCCTTCTCCCGCCGGAACTCCTCGAGTTCGTCCACCCTTCGTTCAACGCCGGCCCGGCGTCCCCCATGCCCGGAGGGGACCAGCGCCCGTGCCCTCACGGCCCGCGGCGGTACACGTCCCGCCGGCGGCCGAGATCGTCGCCGGGATCGGGTCACTCCCCTCGGCCGCCGCTCCCCCCCGCCCCGGGTGGGGGCCCTGGCCGCGCGGCCCGGAAGCGGGGATCGGCCTCCTCGAGGAACCGGGCCCAGGCGAGGAGGAGCGGCTCGCCGTCCTCGGGCCCGACGAGCTGGACCGAGAGCGGGAGACCCTCCGCGGAGCGGCCCGCGGGCATCGCGAGCGCGGGCAGCCCGGAGAGGTTCACGGGCTCCGTGCACCAGGCCGGCCCGCCCCGGTGGACGTCGACCCCGACCCCCGGCGCGACCTCCACCTCGTCCGCCTCGGCCGGGGGCGCCGGGGTCGGCGTGGTCGGCGTGAGCAGCACGTCGACGTCGCCGAGCCGCTCGAGGAACCAGCCGCGGATCCCCGCCGCGCGGGCCCGCGCCGCCGCCCGCTGCTCGGGCGTCCGGTCCGCCCCGAAGCGGATCGCCATCGCGGTCCGCTCCCCGAGCAGCTCGGTCCGCTCGAGGAGGCCTCGATGGGCGTCGGCGAACTCGGCCCAGGCGAGCGTCCGCCAGACGTCGAACACGTCCTCGATCCCCTCGCCCGGGACCTCCACGACCTCGGCGCCGGCCGCCGCGAACGCCTCCGCCGCCGCCCGGACCGCCGCGAGCTGGTCCTCCCGGGCGCGGGCGAACCACCCGCCGAGCAGCCCGACCCGGGCCGGGACCTTCGGCTCGAGCGCCGGCTGCTCCCGGCCGGCGAGGACCGCCCAGGCCAGCGCCAGGTCCTCCACGGTCCCCGTCATCGGCCCCGGGCAGTCCAGGGAGGGGGCGAGCGGCATCATCCCCTCGGTCGGCAGGCGGCCCGTGGTGGGCTTCAGCCCGAGGCAGCCGCAGTAGGAGGAGGGGATCCGGATCGAGCCGCCGGTGTCGGTGCCGAGCGCGACCGGGACGACCCCGGTCGCGACCGCCGCCCCGGAGCCCCCGCTCGAGCCGCCGGTGATCCGCGCCGGGTCCCAGGGGTTCCGCGTCGGGCCGCACGCGGAGACGACGTTCGTCGCCCCGCACGCCAGCTCGTGCTGGTTCGTCTTCCCGACCACGATCGCCCCCGCCGAGCGGAGGCGGGTGACGAGGGCGGCGTCGGCCCGGGCGACGTTCCCCTCGTACGCGCGGCAGCAGCCCGTGGTCTCCCAGCCGCGGACGTCGAAGAGGTCCTTCACCGCCACCGGGACGCCGTGGAGCGGGCCCGGGGTCACGCCGTCGGCGAGCGCCCGCTCCGCGGCCCGGGCCAGGTCCAGCGCGTCCTCGGGCTCCACGACGCTGAAGGCGTTCGTGACCGGCTCCCACCGCTCGAGGCCCTCGAGCGCCGCGGCCACGAGGTCGACCGGCGAGACCTCCCGGCGGGTCACGGCCCGGGCCATCCCGGCGGCGGTCCCAGGCAGCGCCTCCGTCACGGCCGCCGGCCTCCCTCGCTCACGCCGCCCCCGCGAGGAACGCGGAGACCTTCCCCACGAGCTCCGGGATCGCCCCGAAGAGCGCGCCCTCGTCGGGGAACAGGAGGAGCTCGGCGTTCGGCATCAGGTCCGCGAGGATCCGGCCCAGCTCGGCGGGATGGATGGGGTCCCCCTCCACGCAGACGAGGAGCGTCGGCGCCTCGACCCGGCGGAGCAGCTCGCGGTCGGGGACGGGGAAGTCCTCGATCACCTCGCGGATGGCCCGCGCGAGCCCCTCCGGGTGGAGGTGCTCCCAGAGCGCCTCGTCAACGGCCCGCCGCCAGGGCGTCTCGAGGTAGCGGCCCAGCCTCGCCGGGTCCTCGACGATCGCCCGGAGGAGCTCCTCGGGCGTCTTCCCCTCGATGGCCGCCGCGGTCTCGAGGAACCGGTCCTTGTGCTGGAACGGCACGTCGAGCCCGGCCGGGAGCAGGAACACGAGCCGCTCGAACCGGTCGGGCTCCCGGCAGAGGAGGTTCGAGATCGCGCCGGCCCCCATCGACGTCCCCACGGCGCAGGTCGCCCCGTAGGCCCGGGCCACGGCGTCCACGTCCCGGGCCAGGTCGGCGAAGCGGTAGCCGGTGGCCGGGGCGCTCGAGTGCCCGTGGCCGCGGAAGCAGAACCGGACCTTGGTCCCCGGGACGAACTGGGTGAAGGCGGCGAGCTCCCGGCAGTTGTTGGTGAGCCCGTGGGCGAGGACGGTGACCGGCTCGCCCTCCCCGTCGACCTCGACGTGGAGCACCGCGTCCTCGGTCACGAGCTCGGCCACGTCCCTCCCTCCCGCACGGCGGGTACCTTACCCGCGATGGCGGCGGAGGTGCTGGTCGAGCGGACCGGCGAGGGCGACCCCCTCCGGTTCCGCGTGACGGTCCGCGACGCGGGCAGCGAGACCGTGCACGAGGTCACGCTCTCCCTGGCCGACCTCGAGCGGCTCGGGCGACGCTTCGCGAGCCCCGAGGAGCTGGTCGAGGCGTCGTTCCGCTTCCTCCTGGCCCGCGAGCCGAAGGAGTCGATCCTCCGCTCGTTCGACCTCCCGGTGATCGCGCGCTACTTCCCGGACTACGAGCGGGAGATCGGCGGCCGCTGACTCAGCGGACGCCCTCGGCGACCTCGGCCTCGGCCAGGTCGTCGGTGGGCGCGAGGTGGGGCGCGATCCGCCGGGCCCAGGCCGCCACCGCCGCGGTGGCCGCCAGGAAGACGACCCCCGAGGCGATCAGGATCTCACGCACCCGGTCCTCCCGCCACACCAGGAACAGCACGAGGGCCGGGACGATCCACCCCAGGTTGTAGGCGATGTCGAAGAGGCTGAAGCCCCGGCCCCGGAACCGGTCGGGGAGGGCCTGCTGCATGATCGTGTCGGCCGAGATCTTCCCCAGGAAGAACCCGAGCGCGCCCACGAAGGTGAGCGCGGAGAACCCCAGGAGCGTCGGCACCCCGCCGAAGGCGATCACCCCCACCCCGATCGCGGTCATCGCGGCGAGGAGCAGCCGCACCGGCGCCACCCGATCCTTGAGGAGCTGCCCGGCCACGAGCCCGAGCGCCGCGCCCACGGCGCCGGTCCCCCCCGCGATCGCGACGGCCAGCCGGTCCGCGCCGCTCCCAGCGAGGAGGTGACGGGCCTCGAGGGCGAAGACCAGGGCCACGAAGCCGAAGACCTCCATCCGCAGGGCCTGGAACGCGGAGAGCCCGAGGGCGGCCGCCGGGCGCCGGGCGATCTCCCGCAGCCCCTCGGCCACGTCGCGGAACACCCGCCGGACCTCGTCGAGGAACCGGACCTCGCGCCGCTCCACCGAGAGCCGCTCGACGCGGCGGGCGGCGAGGGCCGCCGCCCCGTACACCGCCGCCCCGGCCAGGCCCACCACCCCGGCCGGGAGGACCGTGGCCCCGACCAGCGCGATCCCCCCGCCCACCACCTGGAAGATCGCGCCCCCCGCCTGCGACAGGCCGTTCCCCTGGAGGAGGTCGCGCCCCGAGAGCACCGCCGGGAGCCCGGCCGACTTCACCGCGAGCAGGATCCGCCCGCAGGCCAGCGCGAGGAGGATCGCGGCGACGATCGCGGCGTCGGGGACCCGGTCGAGGCCCGCGAGCACGACCGCCGCCACCGCCGCCGCCCGGAGCAGGTTCGAGGCCACGAGCAGCCGTCGCCGGTCGTAGCGGTCGATGAAGGCCCCCACGAGGGGCGAGACCAACGTGTACGGGACGTAGAGGAGCAGCACCAGCGCGAGGAGGTAGCGGGTGGAGGGCGCGGTCGTGAGGTCGAACCCCGGCCGCCCCTGGAACGCGATGGACTTCGCGAGCGAGCCCTGGACCATCCCGTCGCCGAGCGCGGCGAGGAACTGGGTCCCCATGAGGAACGCGAAGGCCCGGTTCGAGAAGGCCGAGAACAGGCCGGTGAGGAACCGGTTGAGGGCGGGCCCCACCCGTCCCCGGCCCGCGTCGCGGCGGCGCGCGAGCCCCTCGAGGCCGGCCCCCGCGGCCGTCGCGAGGCCCACCGACGCCCAGGCCTGGGCCGGCCCGAAGGGCGAGCGGGTCACCGCCACCACGAAGATCGCCGCGACCAGCACCATCGCGAGCGAGAGCCCGGGGACGAGGGCCAGCCGGCTCGGGAAGTCCCGGACCTCGAACCACCGCGCGGCGAGGAGCCCCGGCAGGAGCAGGACCGCGGCGAGCCCGACGACGACCCGGAGGAGGTGGAGCGGGTCGCCGAGGAGCCCCGGGTGCTCCGCGAACGCCCGGGCCTGGCGCTCCCCGGCCGCGCGGGCGGCGGCGAGCGCCTCCGGGCTCGGGTCCGCGAGCCCCGGCCCCGTCACCACCGCGACGTCCTCCGCGATCGGCTCCCAGCCCTCGGGGAGGGCGCCGGACCCGAAGGGCTCCGCGTTCTCGGTCCCCTCGTTGAACCCGCGGATCACGACGACCACCGGCGGCGCCTCGAACGCGTCGAGCCCCCCGGGCTGGGCGTCCGGCACCGCCGAGCCCCCCGTGCCCTCGGAGGGGTGGAGCTCCTCCCAGAACGCCCGCGAGACCCGGTCGTACGTGGGGTCGGTCTTCACGGTCGGCCGCCCTGCGAGGAACGCGTCCACGTCGCCGAAGTAGGCGAACGAGCGGAGGATGGCCTCCCCCGGCAGGCCGGTCCGCTCGACGTTCAGGTAGGTCTTCGACCACCCGTAGGCCACCATGTCGTCGCGGAAGTCGTTCACGAACACGATCGGGTGGTCGTCGGGCATCGCCTCCACGAGCCCCCGCACCGCGGCGAGCGCCACCCGCGTGTCCTGGTCGGCCCACTGGTTCCCCGGCCGGGTCCAGCCGCGCCACCCGGCGACGAACACCCAGGCCAGCGCCAGCACCACGAACGCCGCGCCCGCCCGGCCGGCGGCGCGTCGCAGGCGCCCCCGCGAGGCCCACGGGCCGTCGACCAGCCACCGGACCGCCACCCACGCGCCGAGCCCGGCCAGCAGCATCGGGGCGGTCGTCGCGTTCATGAACCGGTAGTAGGGGTAGACCTTCCCCGCGAGCCACCCCAGGACCCCGACCAGCGGCAGCAGATAGAGGACCGAGACCACCCCGTAGGTGTCGGCGGGCTCCCGGCGCCGGCGGGCCTCCCACACCACGCTTCCCACCGCGAGCGCGATCAAGGGGAACGTCACCGCCGGGCGCAGGCTCGCCACCCACTCCCAGAGCCGGTCCAGGAAGAACGCCCGCGTGTAGGGCGGCGGGAGCGCGGCGTCCTTGAGGAGCGCGGGCCCGCCGACGCCCCAGATGCCCACCACCCAGAGGGCGAGCCCGGAGAGCATCCCGAGGCCGGTGGCCACCGTAGCGGGCCCGTGGACCTCGAGGGCCCGGGCCAGCGAGAGCCGGCTCGTCGCCACGCGGAGCCCGAACGCCGAGAGCAGGACCAGGCCGAAGATCACGCAGGTCGTGGGGTGGGTGAAGGCCGCCACGAACCCGAACAGGAACACCGCTGAGCGCGCCCCCCACGAGGTCCGCGCGGGCCCGAGGAACGCGAGGAGGAGCGCGAGCAGCGTGAGGACGGCGATGTTGTCGAGGTAGCCGACGTACGGCGTGGTGAGGAAGAGGCCCGCCGAGGCGAGCAGCGTGAGCAGGTAGAGGAGCGGGTCGGGGCGGTGCCTCCAGGCGAAGGCCGCCATCGCGAGGCCGGCGAGGACCGGCAGCCCGACCATCAGCAGCGCGCTGAACGTGTACCGGGAGGTCCCGGCCACCGCCTCGAGGAGCGCGCCCGCGAGCGGCACCGTCACCCGGTAGCCGCCGGAGAACATCGAGAACGGCCCCCAGTCCCGCAGGACGGCCGCGGGGTCGGCCTCGGCGATCACGCCGGCCCGCCACGTGTACCAGGCGGGGTCGCGGGTGGGGGCGGTGATCGTGGGGTCGCGGAGGAACCCCCACCCGAACAGCACGAGCAGGAGGGCGACCGCGGCGAGCAGGACCGCGGGGTGGCCGAGCCGGCCCCGGCCCCCGGCCGCGACCGCCTGCCCCGCCGGGGCCTCCGTCGTCACCGCCACGGCGTCGCCTCCTCCGTCAGGACGTGCTCCGACCCACCTCGGGGAGGCAGGGGAGCCCCGCCAGGATAGACGACGGGAAGGCCGCGGCGAACACCGGGTCGTCGGCCTGGTCCGCCGGGACCGGGCGCTCGGCCCCGGCCGGGACGTCGGCCTTGGTCAGGGACCAGATGAACGCCGCCACGTCCTCGGCCGTGGCGCCGGCGTCCGCGAGCTCGCCCGGGTCCAGCCACATCTGCGTGGGCCGGGCGTCCTGGACGAGGGGGACCCCGTCCCCGTCGTCGAAGGCCTCCTCGACCTCCCGCTCGAGCGCCCGGATGTCGATCTGGAACGCGCCCGAGACCTCCGGGTCCCGGTTCGTCCCGTGGTCGGCGAGGAGCGCCATGGCCCACGCGCCCACCCCCACCTCCCGGTCGAGGAAGCCGACCAGCTCCCGGAGGTCGGCGTCCTGCCAGGCCACCGCGTCCCGCATCTCGAGGGAGTCGGCCGAGAACCGGTGGCCGATCGTGTCGATGGCCTTGTAGTTCACGAACAGGAGGTCGGGGACCCGGTCGTCCCCGAACCCCTCCCGGCGGACGATCTCCTCCACCAGCCGGGTCTGGTAGGGGGTGCGGGCGGGGGTGTCGAAGCC
>DATMBJ010000128.1:0-9296 GCA_035559315.1 Actinomycetota bacterium | reverse complement strand
GGCGGGGGCGGCGGAGGTCCACGCCCGCATCACCTGCCCGCCGATCCGCTGGCCGTGCTTCTACGGGATCGACATGTCCACCCGCTCCGAGCTCGTGGCCAGCGACCTCTCGGTGGAACAGGTGCGGGCCTTCGTGGGCGCGGACTCCCTCGGCTACCTGTCGCTCCAGGGGATGATCGCCGCCACCGGCTCACCCGTGGAGGCGTTCTGCCGGGCCTGCTTCGACGGGGAGTACCCGGTGCCGGTGCCCGAGGAGGCGGGGAAGTTCCTCCTCGAGCACCCGACGAAGTCGTGAGCCGCCGGCCCGGGGAGCCGTGAGCGACGCGTACCGGAGGGCCGGGGTGGACCTCGCCGCGGCCGCCCGCGCCGTGGAGCTGATCCGGGAGGTGGCCCGGGGGGCGTCCCGGCCGGAGGTGGTGGGGGGCGTCGGGGGGTTCGCCGGCCTGTTCCGGATCGACGAGCGGCGGCTGCTCGCGGCGGCCGCCGACGGGGTGGGGACCAAGCTCGAGGTGGCCCGCCTGGCTGGCCGGCTCGACACCGTGGGGATCGACCTGGTCGCGATGTGCGCCGACGACGTGGCCTGCACCGGGGCCGAGCCCCTGTTCTTCCTCGACTACCTGGCGGTCGGCCGGCTCGACCCGGACGAGGCCGCGACGATCGTGGCGGGGATCGCCGAGGGGTGCCGTCGGGCGGGCTGCGCGCTCCTGGGCGGCGAGACCGCGGAACACCCCGGGGTCCTCGAGCCCGGGCGGTTCGACCTCGCGGGGTTCTGCGTGGGAGTGGTGGAGGAGGCCGCGCTGCTCGGGCCCGAGCGCGTCCGGGAGGGGGACGCCCTGGTGGGTCTGGCCTCCTCCGGGCTCCACGCCAACGGCTACTCCCTGGTGCGCAAGGCCCTCCTGGAGGACGCCGGCTACCGGCTGGACGACCACCTGCCGCGGCTGGGACGGACCCTCGGGGAGGAGCTGCTCGAGCCGACCCGGATCTACGCGCCGCTCGTCGTGGCCCTCGCGCGGGAGGGGCTGGTCTCGGCCGCCGCGCACGTGACCGGGGGCGGGCTCGTGGAGAACGTGCCCCGGGCGCTCCCGCCGGGCCTCGGGGCCGAGCTCGAGGTGGGATCCTGGCCGGTCCCCCCCGTCTTCGACCTGGTCCGGGAGGCGGCGGGGGCGAGCGAGCGGGAGATGCGGGCCACGTTCAACCTCGGGCTCGGGATGGTGCTCGTGGTTCCCGCGGACCGGGCTGGGGAGGTCCTGGCGCGGGCGGCCGCGACGGGCGTCCCCGCGCATCGGATCGGCCGGGTGACGCCCGGTCCCGGCGTCCGCTTCCTCGGGTGAGGGGGTAGCCCGGGGGGCACCCGCCTCCTGGGCTGAGGGCGCCGCCTCGGGGTGGACCCGTTCCGCCTCTTCGCCGGCCCGCGCTGGCCGGGCTGCCCGGCCCGGGCCACCGCGCTTCCGCCGCCCCCCGTCTCCGGGGGAGGGGCGGGCTAGTTCCTCCGGCACCCCCGAACCCCCAACGCGGCCTATCCAGGATCGCGCGCCGGCGGCCGTTGTATCCGGTGTGATGGTCGAGGAGCGGGTCCCGACCAGCGTCCTGGTGGTCGACGACGAGCCCCAGGTCGCCTGGGTGCTCACCTGGAGCCTGGAGGCGGAGGGGTACCAGACGCTCACCGCCCGGGACGGGGTGGCCGCGCTCCGGGCGATCCGGGAGCACCGCCCGCACCTCATGCTCCTCGACATCATGATGCCGACGATGGACGGCTGGAGCGTGCTCGAGGAGATGCGGCGGCTCCCCGACGAGGAGCGCCCTCGGGTCGTGGTGGTCTCCGCGCTGGCGAGCCTCCGCGACCGGGCCCGGGCCGCCGAGCTCGGGGCCGACGCGTTCGTCCCCAAGCCGTTCGACGTCGAGGAACTCCTCGAGGTCCTCCACGGCCTCGAGCGGGCGAGCTGACCTCCCCCCCTCGAACCCCGGTCGGCTCGTCGTGCGGCCCGGATCCCGACCCCGGGCCGCCACGCCCGCCGTCGGCTGGCACCGCCCGGCCTCGCGACCGCGCTCGCGCCCGTCCGTGCGGGCGGGTGCCCGGTTCAGTGCCGGAAACGCTGCCGGTCCTTGGGCACGACGGTCGTCCCCACCGCCCGGCAGGTGAGGATGGGCTCGTCGAGGAACTCGGCCGCCGAGTCCGAGATGTCCGGCCGCGCCCCACCCACCTTCCAGATCTCGAACTCGCAGGTGCGCGAGGTGTTCCCCACCGAGACGATGCGCCCCCGGGCCTCGATCCAGTCGCCGGCGTACAGCGGGTGGAGGAACTCCACCGAGGAGTAGGCCCGGAACAGCCCCTCGTCGCCGTCGTAACGCATCGCGAGCTCGGTGATGAGGTCGCCGATGATCTCGAGCTGCTTCGCCCCGGCGACCAGGCCCCCGCCGTAGTGGGCGTCCTCGGATCCGAGGCGCAGGCGGATG
Organism: Actinomycetota bacterium; assembly: GCA_035559315.1. GTDB lineage: Bacteria > Actinomycetota > UBA4738 > UBA4738 > HRBIN12 > DATLZM01. The sequence goes on along the minus strand of DATMBJ010000128.1, from coordinate 6,842 downwards.
TACGCGGTCGGGAACTCCACCTCTCCCTCCTCCGTGTTCGGGACCGGGCGGGGGCGGCTAGCCCCCGACGACCTTGCCGAACCGCACCCCGCGCGCCGGGACCCGGGCGAGCGTCCCGTCCCGGGTGCGGACCAGGAACGTCTCGGCCGCCTCGTCGTAGGCCTCGAGGACCCCGACGGCCTCGCCCACGTAGCCGTTGGGGAGCTCGAACTGGAACGAGACCCGCTTGCCCACGTCGTCGGGCGTGACCAGGTTCCTCCGTTCCATGGCGCGGGTAGCCTACCGCGGGTCCGCCGACGCCTACCGGAGGTCGACGGCGGGAGGCCTCCCGCGGGCGCGGGGCCCCTCCACGCGGGAGATCCGCCCCGGCGGAGGCTCGGGGAAGGCCTCGGGGTGCACGGCCCACGCGAGCACCTCGAGCCCGTCGACGAGGCGGGGCCCGGGCCGCGAGAAGTAGGAGGTGGCGTCGACCGCCCACACGTTGCCCTCGCGGGCGGCCGGGGTGTCGGCGAACTCGGGGATCTCGAAGAGCCGGGGGGCCTCCTCCTCCGCCTCCTCGAGGTAGTAGCCGCAGGGCATGAACACGATCACCTCCGGCGTGGCCTGCGCCACCTCGTGCCAGCCCACCACCCGCGACGGCTGCCCCTTCTCGTTCAGGAGGTTCTGCCCGCCCACCGCCTCGACCATCTCCGGGATCCAGTGGCCGGCGACGAACGGCGGGTCCGACCACTCCAGGCAGAACACGCGGATCGAGGGGAGCCGGGCGGCGGTGCGCCGCACGGCCTCGATCCGCGCGCGGAGGGAGGAGACGAGCTCCTCGGCTCGCTCGGGGCGGCCCAGGAGGCGCCCGACGACCACGATCGTCTCGAGGACCTCGTCCAGCGTGTGGGGGTCGAGCGAGATCACCTTGGCGTCGGTCGTGCCGAGCTCCTCGAGGGCCCGTTCGACCTGCCCGGAGGGGATCGCGCAGACCCGGCAGAGGTCCTGCGTGAGGATCACGTCGGGGTCGAGCTCGCGGATCAGCTCCTTCTCGAGCACGTAGAGCGGCTCCTGGCGGTCCATCCGCTCCCGGACGGCGGCGTCGATCTCCCGCGCGGTGAGCGGGAGCCCGTGGGGGAGCGCGGTGCGGATCACGACCGGCTTCGTCGTGACCTCCGGCGGGTAGTCGCACTCGTAGGTCACGCCGACCAGGTCGTCGCCGAGGCCGAGCGCGTACACGATCTCGGTGGCCGAGGGCAGGAGCGAGACGATCCTCATCGGGGCAGCGCTCCCAGGCGGTCGGGGTCCTGGAGGAGGTCCACGAGGTCGCCGAGGGCCCGTCCCACGGCGGCCCCGTCCAGGACGCGGTGGTCGAAGGTGACCGAGAGGATGCAGGCCGGCCGGGCCACCACCGCGCCGTCCACCACGAGGGCCCGGGGCGCGACGACGCCGAGCCCCAGGGTGACGGCGTGGCCGGGGGCGAGGATGGGGGTGCCGAACTCGGAGCCGTAGGAGCCGGTGTTCGTCACCGAGATCGTGCCGCCGGCGAGCTCGGAGGGCGGCAGCGCCCCGGCCCGGGCCGCGGCGGCCAGCCGCTCGATCTCGCGGGCCATCTCCAGGATCCCCATCCGGTCGGGGTCGCGGAGCACGGGGAGCACGAGCCCCCGCTCGGTGTCGGTGGCGATCCCCACCGCGATCCTGCGGTGGACGAGGACCGCGTCCTCGGTCCAGGAGGCGTTGAGCATCGGGTGGCGGCGCAGGACCTCGCAGAGCGCGCGGACCACGACCGGGAGCGGCGAGACGCCGAGCTCCCGGCGGAGCGCCTCGAGGTGGGTGCAGTCCACGGTGCGGAACGTGGTCACCTGGGGGACGGCGTAGGCGCGCGTGAGGTTCTCCGCGACCGCCCGCCGGACCGGACCGTGGGGGATCCGCTCCACCTCCTCCTCCGGCCCGGCGGCCGCCGCGCGCTCCACGTCCTCGCGGGTCACCCGCCCCCCGGGCCCGGTGCCGCGGACCGCGGCGAGGTCCACGCCGAGCTCCCGCGCGAGCCTCCGGACGGCTGGGGTGGCCGCCACCGGGGCCCTCGCCGCGAGCTCGGCGGCGGGAGGCGATGGCTCCACCGGGGCCCTCGCCGCGGGCTCGGCGGCGGGCGACGGCTCCGCCGGGGCTCCCTCGTCGGCCCCCTCCCCGGCCACCTCGAACGTGACGAGGGGATCCCCGACCTTCACGGCCTCCCCGGTGGACGCGTGGAGGCGGACCACCCTTCCGGCGTACGGCGAGGGGATCTCGACCGTGGCCTTGGCGGTCTCGACCTCGACGAGGGGCTGGTTCAGCGCCACCTCCTGGCCCTCGGCCACGAGCCAGCGCACGACCCGGGCCTCCTCCAGGCCCTCGCCGAGGTCGGGGAGGAGGAACGCCCGCACGCCCATCAGTAGCCCACCGTCCGCTCCACCGCGGCCACGATCCGCTCCACCGAGGGCAGCCAGCGGTCCTCGAGCGAGGCCGGGGGGTAGGGCGTGTCGTAGCCCGTGACCCTGGCCACCGGGGCCTCCAGGTGGTCGAACGCCTCCTCCATCGCGCGGGCCGCGATCTCGGCGCCCATCCCGAGGGTCCGGGGGGCCTCGTGGACCACGACGAGCCGCCCGGTGCGGCGCACCGCCTCCCCCAGGGCTTCCAGGTCGAGGGGCACGAGGGAGCGGAGGTCGAGCACCCGGCAGCCGATCCCCCGCTCCTCGAGCCTGGCCGCCGCCTCCAGGCACCGGTGGACCATCGCCCCGTAGGACACGATCGCGCAGTCCGAGCCGTCCCGGACCACCACCGCCTCCCCGATCCCCGGCCCCTCGGTGGTGAGGTTCCCCTCCTCCTTCGCCCAGTACCTCCCCTTCGGTTCGAGGAACACCACGGGGTCGGGGTCGGCGATCGCGGCGCGGAGGAGCCGGTAGGCGTCGGCGGCGGTCGAGGGGACCACGACCTTGAGGCCCGCGGTGTGCACGTAGTAGGTCTCGGGGCTCTCGCCGTGGTGCTCCTTCCCCCGGATCCCGCCGCCGAACGGCATCCGGATCACGAGCGGGAGGTCGACCCGCCCCTTGGTCCGGTAGCGGTACTTCGCCACGTGGGAGATCACCTGGTCGAGGGCGGGGTAGGAGAACCCCTCGAACTGGATCTCGACGATCGGCCGCCACCCGGCCAGGCAGAGCCCCACCGCCGCCCCCACGATCCCGGCCTCCGCGATCGGGGTGTCGAAGACCCGCCCGGGGCCGAACTCCCGCTGGAGCCCGTCGGTCACCCGGAAGACCCCGCCCAGGCGCCCGACGTCCTCGCCGAGCACGAGCGTCCGGGGGTCGGAGGAGAGGGCGTCCCGGAGCGCCGCGTTCAGCGCGGCCACCATCGTGAGCTCAGCCACCGGGGCCTCCCAGGGCCTCGGCGCGTTGGCGGGCGAGGGCGGTCGGGGGCGCGGCGAAGGCCGGGCGGAAGATCTCCTCGGGCGGGGGCGGCGGGGTCCGCACGACCGCCGCCCTGATCTCGGCCACCCGCTCCTCGGCCTCCTTCGCGCAGGCCTCCACGAACGCCTCGTCGGCCACCCCGCGAGCCAGGAGGAACGTGCGGTAGCGCACGATGGGGTCCTCGCGGGCGAAGCGCTCGACCTCCTCCGGGTCCCGGTACCGCGTGGGGTCGTCGGCGGTGGAGTGCGGCCCGAGGCGGTAGGTCATGGCCTCGAGCAGCGTCGGGCCCTCGCCCGCCCGGGCGCGCTCGACGGCCTCCCGGGTGGCGGCGTAGACGGCGAGCACGTCGTTCCCGTCCACCCGGAGCCCCGGGAACCCGTACCCCTCGGCCCGCCGCCAGATCTCGCCCGCGGTCTGGGCCTCGACGGGGACCGAGATCGCCCACCGGTTGTTCTGGCAGACGAACACGACGGGCGCGCGCCACACCGCGGCCAGGTTGCAGGCCTCGTGGAAGTCGCCCTCGGAGGAGGCGCCGTCGCCGAAGTAGGCCAGGGCGCAGGCCCGGAGCCCGTCGAGGCGGGCCCCGAGGGCCCACCCGACCGCGTGGCAGAGCTGCGTGGCCACCGGGACGCAGATGGGGGCGAACCGCGTCGCCATGGGGTCGTAGGGGCCGCCGTGCCAGGTCCCGCGGTGGTACTCGAGGTACTCGACGGGGTCGACGCCGCGCACGAGCGCCGCGGCGAGCTCCCGGAACGAGGGGAACACGAAGTCCTCGGGCCCCAGGGCGAAGGCGCTCCCGACCTGGGCCGCCTCCTGTCCCCGGTGGGGCGGGTAGACCGTGAGCTCCCCCTGCCGCTGGAGGGCCAGGCACTCCTCGTCCAGGCGGCGGGCGAGGACCATGAGACGGAGGAGCTCGCGGAGCTCGTCCTCGGAGAGGCCGACGTCCACGTCCCCCACGGGCGTCCCGTCGGGCGCCACCAGGCGCAGCGGCCCGCCGGTCCCCTTCCGTTCCACGATCATCCGCGCTCCTCCCGGGCCCCGGCGACAGCATATAGAGCGCGGCTCCCTGCCCGGCGAGATCGTCCCGGACCTCCCGGTACACTCCCGGCCATGGTCCCCTCGGCCTACCTCCGGGTGTTCCAGCCCCTCGAGGCCTTCCCGCCCGAGGAGCAGGCGCGGTGGGAGCGCTACCTCGTGGCGGGGGCCCGTCCCCGCCGCACGTACCGCCAGCGCCGGACCGGGTCCCGGGTCGGCCTGATGCTCCCGGGGGAGGAGGAGGGGGCCGAGGTCCGGTTCCTCGACGGCCGCGCCTACCTGTGCCCCTGGAACGTGCGGGTCCGGGTCCTGGCCGGGCTGCTCACGTTCCGCGAGACCCAGCCGAGGGAGCTCGCCGACCTGTTCGTCCCGGCCGCCGAGGCCAGGCGGGCGGCCAGGGAGCTCCAGCGCCTCCGCCGGCGCGCCCGGGGTTCGCTCTCGTTCATCCACCAGAGCCCCTGGCACGTGCCGGTGCGCTGGTTCGTGCTGTTCGACGACCAGGAGCGGCGCCTCGAGGAGGCGCCCGACGGCTCGCACCGGATCCGCTACCTCACCACGGTGGCCCGGGCCAGGCGGCGGGCGGAACGGGTGGTCCCGATCCTCCGCGGCGCCGACCTCGGCCCGATCGGCGAGCTGGTGGCCGAGCTCCACGAGTGGTTGGGCGGCTTCGACCGGCGCTCCCTCCTCGAGCTCGACTACGACGGCCTGTGCGAGGGGCTCACGTGGAACGAGCTGGACGACGACCGGAGCGCCCGCGACGTCCACCTGGCGATCGAGGCGCTCTCCGAGGGCCGGTTCCCCCGCTCGGCCGAGCTGTACCAGCGGGTCCTCGGGCGGTGGTCGGAGCTGCGGGCCCGGGAGCAGCTGAACTGAACAGCCCTCGGGGCCGGGGGCCGGTGGCCAGGGGCGGGATCGAACCGCCGACACCGCGGTTTTCAGCCGCGTGCTCTGCCAACTGAGCTACCTGGCCAGGACGGGCGCCCACCAGGAGGCGCCCGCCGGGTCCGCGCGGGTGACGGGCTTCGATCCCGCGATCTCCGCCTTGACAGGGCGGTGAGGACTCCTGGCTCCTCCACACCCGCACGCCGTATGCGCTTGTCGGTGCCCCCAACGGGATTCGAACCCGTGTCTCCGCCTTGAAAGGGCGAGATCCTAGGCCGCTAGACGATGGGGGCGTGCCCACGGCCTTGCGGCCCCACGGCCCCGGGGGCAGCGCCACGAGTATAGCCAAGGACCCGGGCCGCCTCCACGCGGGACGCGCCTCCAGCCATCAGCCTACCGCGGCCAGCCCGGCGACGGCGGGAAGCCCCGGGCCCGCCGGAGCGAGAACCGCTCCCCGACCCGGATCCCGGTGCCCGCGGGGCACTCCAGCACGTGGCGGGCGCCCCGGCGGCGGACCGCGAGGCGCCCCGGGCGGAGGGTGCGGACCTCCACGACCCCGAGCTCGTCGTCCAGCCAGGCGACCTCGATCGGGAACCCCATGCCCAGGGTGTGGATCGAGGTGGCGCGGGGCAGGAGCAGGCCGGTGCCCGGCGGCGGGGGCGGCCGGCCGAGGAGGCCTCGGAGGCGTTCCGCACGGGTCGTCGCCACCCCGACCACGAGCGTCCTTCCATCAGCTCCCCGAAGGACGGCCTCGATCACGCCGGGACCGTAGGACGTGCCACCGACATGCGTCGGGGCGGCCTCCGCGGGTTGCGCGCCGGGGCCCGAAGCCTCAGGCTTGACCCGGAAGGAGGTGGCGGGATGGTCACGGTGCAGTTCGTGGTGCGGGTGCCGGACGTCGAGCGGTTCGTCGCGACCGCCAAGCGGTTCGAGCAGGCCAACATCGAGCTCGGGGCGCGGAACCCCAGGGTGCTCGTGGACGAGAACGACCCCGCGGTGGTCTCCATGATCGCCGATTGGGAGTCCCACGACGCCATGCACGCGGCGTCGGAGAAGCTCGGGGACGACTTCAACCGGGAGGCCGGGACCGAGGGGCTCGACTGGACCACCTACGTCTGGCACGAGCGGTAGCCGCTCGCCCCGAGCGGCGGCCCGGGCGCGACGGGCCGGGAGCCGGGCTCGGGCCATGGCCGGTGCCGCTCACCCTTGCTCGCTCGCGAAGAAGAGGAGGATAGCGCGCCCTCATCGGCGCTCGGTCCCGTGGGCCGGGCAGGATTCGAACCCGCGACACGAGGGTTAAAAGCCCCCTGCTCTCCCAGGCTGAGCTACCGGCCCACCGCGATTCTAGGCCCGGCCCGCGGCTCCTATCGGGGGCGGTAGCGGTTCGTGATCGGCATCCGGCGGTCCTTGCCGAAGGCCTTCGGGGTGATCTTGACCCCGGGCGGGGCCTGCCGCCGCTTGTACTCGGCCCGGTCGATCATCCGCACCACCCGCTCCACGAGC
>DATMBJ010000127.1:0-11623 GCA_035559315.1 Actinomycetota bacterium | reverse complement strand
CTCGAGGAGCTGGAGCGGGCGGCCGAGCTGGCCCGCGACCGGGCGGCCGAGGCCGAACGGGCCAGGTCCGAGGCCGAGCGGCGCCTGACCGAGGTGAGGGGCGAGGTCGGCGCCGCCCGGGCGGCGATCGAGCACCTGCCGGTCGAAGGGCTCGTGGAACGGGCGGTGTCGGCGGCCGAGGGTGCGCTGGCCCGGCCCGAGCTGCCGTCGCTCGCCGCGCTCCCCGAGGAGCCCGGGGCGCTGGCGGAGGCCGCCGGGGCCCTGGCCGAGGGCCTGGAGGCGTTCGCCGCGGACGTGTCGCGCCTGGCCGACGCGCGCCGGGGGGCCGAGCGGGAGCTCCTGGCGGCGGCCCGGGAAGCCGTGGAGGGGCTCCTCCCGGTCCCCGGGACCCTCCGCGAGCTGGCGGAGGCGGTCGACGCGGCCCGGGGGCGGCAGGCGGCCGCGGTTGGCGAGCTGCGGGCGGCCCTCGACCGTGAGCGGGAGCGCCTGGCGGCGGCGACCCGCCTCGCCGAGGAGGTGGGGGCGCTGGAACGGCTGGCCGGGGTGCTGGAGGACCTCGCGAAGGAACTCCGCCAGGATCGGCTGATCGCGTTCCTCCAGCAGGAGGCGCTCAGGGCGCTCGCGGACGCCGCCGCCGACCGCCTCGCGGAGCTGTCGGAGAAGCGGTACCGGCTCGCCTACCTGGGCGACGAGTTCTCCGTGATCGACACGTGGAACGGGGAGGAGGCCCGGAGCGCGCGCACGCTCTCCGGCGGGGAGACGTTCCTCGCCTCCCTCGCGCTCGCGCTGGCCCTCTCCGAGCAGGTCGCCTCGCTCTCGGTCGCCGAGCGGGCCCGCCTCGACAGCCTGTTCCTGGACGAGGGGTTCGGCACGCTCGACCCGACGAGCCTGGAGACCGTGGTGGAGGCCATCGAACGCCTCGGGAGCGACGGGCGGGTCGTGGGCGTCGTCACCCACGTGCCCGAGCTCGCGACCCGCCTCCCGGTCCGGATCGAGGTCGTGAAGTCCCCCCGCGGGAGCCGCATCGAGATCCGGACCTGAGCGGGCGGACCCGGCTCCCGAGGGGGACGCGGCGGCCGCGACCCCGGTCGGGGCGGCCTCGCTCAGATCGCGGGCTCGACCGTCCGCTCCACCACCCGCCACCGGGCGCCGGTCCAGGCGAGGGTCGTGATCCGGACCGCGCTCGGGCAGCAGTGGGGGTCGTCGGGGGCGAACACCGCCTCCCGGACCAAGAGCGTCCCCCGGCCGGTGAGGTCCATCGTCGTGTCGCAGGTCTGCCGGTGGAGGATCTCCTCCGCGCCGTCGTCGGTCTGGGCGATCACCCGCCAAACCCCGCAGGCGCCGCTGCCCCCGGCGTCCTCGAACGTGAGGAGGTCCTCCCGACCGTCGCCGGTGACGTCGCCGGTCTGCGGCCGGATGCCCAGGACCTGCTCGCGGGGCCGGTCGGTGAACGCGTAGACCACGCGCCACGGGGGCGGTTCCTCGAACGGCGCCCACACGACGAGCCCGAGCATCCGGGCGAACGGGTCCTCGCCGCGGGACCACAGGGCGACGATCAGGCGGGGCTCCCCGTCGGCCGCGAGGTACACGACGCCCTCCGAGCGGGCCCCCTCCGGGATCAGCGGCGCGATCGGGACCTCGGTGGCCGGCAGGTCCCGGTCGAAGGCCGTGGGCGCCCCGGCCGGGAGGTCGAAGGTCGGCGTCGGGCTGGGGGAGGGCGAGGGGGAGGCCGCGGGGCTCGGCGTTCCCGTCGGGCTCGGGGCGCCGGTCGGGCCCGCCGGCCCGCCGCGGGTGCACGAGCCCAGGAGGGCCAGCGCGAGGAGCAGGGGGAGGCGGCGCACGACGAGCCATCCTACCGGGGCGGCACCGGCTAGGATGCGCGCCATGGCGGAGTGGGACCTCACCCCGAAGCCGGTCTCGGCGTCCCGGGTGACGCTCGTCGAGCTCATGGAGCTCACCGACGCGAACGTCGCCGGGATCGTCCACGGGGGCACGATCATGAAGCTCGTGGACACGGCCGCCGCGCTCGCGGCGATCAAGCACTGCGGCGGCCTGGCCGTCACGGTCTCGATCGACGAGATGTCGTTCCTCCACCCCGTGCACGTCGGCGACCTGGTGACGGTCCGGGCCTCGGTGAACGACGTCGGGAGGACATCGCTCGAGGTCGGCGTGCGGGTGGAGGCCGAGGAGGTGACGACCGGCCGAACGACCCACACCTCCAGCGCCTACCTGGTGTTCGTGGCGCTCGACGAGGAGGGGAAGCCGCGGCCGGTCCCCCCGCTCCTCACCGAGACGCCGGAGGACGAGCGCCGCCGCCGGGAGGCCCGGATGCGGCGGGAGATGCGGCTCGCCCACCGCCGGGCCATCGAAGAGGCCCGGGGCGAGGGCTGACCGGGCCGCTCGCGCCGACCGCCCCGCTCGCCGGGAGCCGGGCCCCGGTCGACGTGGAGGCGCTCGCCGGGAGCCGGGCCCCGGCCGACGCGGAGGCGCTCGACGGCCCCGGCCCCCCGGGCGTGTGAGAGCATGGCGGCAGGGTGCCCTGACCACGGAAGGAGGCTGTCGGGACCGTGACGACCGAGCTCGCGGGGGCCCGCGCGACCCTGGAGACCGCCGACGGGCCCGTGGCGTACCACCGCCTGTCCTGGCTCGCCGAGCAGGGGCTGGGGGACCCGGCCCGGCTCCCCCACACCGTGAAGATCCTGCTGGAGAACCTCCTGCGTCGGGCCGGCGCGCCGGAGGTGGCCGACCGGGACGTGCTCGCGCTCCTCCGGTGGCCGGAGCCGGCCGAGGCGGACCTCGCGTTCATGCCGGGCCGGGTCCTGATGCAGGACTTCACCGGCGTGCCCGCCGTGGTGGACCTGGCCGCGATGCGCTCGGCGATCGCCCGGGCCGGCGGGGACCCCAGCCGGGTCGACCCGGTGATCCCCGCCGACCTGATCATCGACCACTCGGTCCAGGTCGACCAGTTCCGGAGCCCCCTCGCGTACCGGATCAACATCGAGTGGGAGTACCGGCGGAACGCCGAGCGGTACGCGCTGCTGCGCTGGGCCCAGCAGGCGTTCCGCAACCTCCGGGTGGTGCCCCCGGGCGCCGGGATCTGCCACCAGGTGAACCTGGAGCACCTGGGGCGCGTGGTGGACGTCCGGGACGGCGTGGCGTTCCCCGACACGCTGGTCGGGACGGACTCCCACACCACGATGATCAACGGGCTCGGCGTGCTGGGCTGGGGCGTCGGGGGGATCGAGGCCGAGGCCGCGATGCTCGGCCAGCCGATGTTCCTGCCGACCCCGGTCGTGGTGGGGGTCCGGGTGACCGGCGCGCTCCCGCCGGGGACCACCGCCACCGACCTCGTGCTCACGCTCACCGAGATGCTCCGCCGCCACGGGGTGGTGGGGAAGTTCGTGGAGTTCTTCGGGCCGGGCTGCTCGACCCTCGAGCTCGCCGACCGCGCCACGCTCTCGAACATGTGCCCGGAGTACGGCGCCACGGCCGCGTTCTGGCCGGTGGACGCCGAGACCCTCCGCTACCTGGCGTTCACGGGGCGCGGCGACCGGGTGGACCTCGTGGAGCGGTACGCGAAGGAGCAGGGCCTGTTCCGCGCCGACGGGGACCCCGACCCGGTCTTCAGCGAGGTGGTCGACCTCGACCTCTCCCGGGTCGAGCCGTCGGTGGCCGGCCCCCGCCGGCCCCAGGACCGGGTGCCCCTGCCCCGGGTGTGGGCCTCGTTCGTCGAGGCCTTCCGGGACCGCCTCGAGCCCGACCCCGAGCCGACCGAGCTCGCGCGGCTCGAGGGCGAGGCCCCGGCCCCCGAGCCCGAGATCGAGCCGCGCCGGGTGGACCCCGACCGCGAGGAGGGGGTACGGGCCGACGCGTTCGAGGTCCGGAACGGCTCGGTGGTGATCGCCGCCATCACGAGCTGCACGAACACCTCGAACCCCTCGGTGATGCTCGCCGCCGGGCTCCTGGCGAAGCGGGCGGTGGAGCTCGGCCTCGACTCCCGGCCGTGGGTGAAGACCTCCCTCGCCCCCGGCTCCCGGGTCGTCACCGATTACCTGGACCGGGCCGGGCTCCTGCCCTACCTGGAGAAGCTCGGGTTCGGGCTGGTGGGGTACGGCTGCACGACCTGCATCGGGAACTCCGGCCCGCTGCCCGAGCCGGTGGCGAGGGCGGTCGAGGAGCGGGACCTCGCGGTCGTGGCGGTGCTCTCGGGGAACCGGAACTTCGAGGGGCGGATCCACCCCCAGGTGCGTGCGAGCTACCTGGCCTCGCCGCCCCTCGTCGTGGCCTATGCGATCGCCGGGCGGATCGACCTCGACCTCACGAGCGAGCCCCTCGGGACGACGCCCGAGGGGCGGCCGGTCTACCTCCGGGACCTGTGGCCCTCGGCCGAGGAGGTCCGGCGGGTGATGGAGGAGGCGATCGCGCCCGAGCAGTTCGTCGAGGAGTACGGCCGGATCTTCGAGGGCGACGAGCACTGGGCGGCGCTGCCCTCGCCGTCGGGGCCGCTCTACGCGTGGGACCCCGCCTCGACCTACGTGCGGGAGCCGCCGTTCTTCCGGGACCTCACCCCCGAGCCGCCCCCGGTCGAGGACATCGAGGGCGCCCGGTGCCTCGAGCTCCTCGGGGACTCCATCACGACCGACCACATCTCGCCGGCCGGCTCGATCAAGCCGGAGTCGCCGGCCGGCCGCTACCTGATCGAGCGCGGGGTGCGGCAGGCCGACTTCAACAGCTACGGGGCCCGGCGGGGGAACCACGAGGTGATGCTCCGGGGGACCTTCGCCAACCTCCGCCTGCGGAACCTCCTGGCCCCTGGGACCGAAGGGTGGTGGACCACCCACCTGCCCAGCGGGGAGCGGATGACCGTCTACGACGCGGCGATGCGCTACCGGGAGGAGGGCGTCCCGCTCTGCGTGCTGGCGGGCAAGGAGTACGGCTCGGGGAGCTCTCGGGACTGGGCGGCGAAGGGCCCTGCGCTCCTCGGGGTGCGGTTCGTCCTGGCCGAGAGCTTCGAGCGGATCCACCGGAGCAACCTGGTGGGGATGGGGGTGCTCCCGCTCCAGTTCCGGCCCGGGGAGTCCGTCGCGGCACTCGGCCTCACGGGCCGCGAGGTCTTCTCGGTGCGGGGGATCGCCGGCGGCCCCCCGGTCCGGGATGAGGTCGAGGTGGAGGCCCGACGGGAGGACGGTTCGTCGACGACGTTCCGGGCCATCTGCCGGATCGATATGCCCGCCGAGGTCGGGTACTACCGCCACGGCGGGATCCTCCAGATGGTGCTCCGCCAGCTCCTGGCGGGCTGACGGACGATCGGACGGGGAGCGGAGGGGGGTTCCGAGAGGGGACGGGCCGGCGTCGGGCCACCGACCGGCCCTCGGAACCGGCCCGGCGGGCTCCCGACGGGACCCGACGGGGCCGCAGCCACCTCCCGCGCGAGGTCCCGCTCGGGGCGTGGCCTGGGGAGGCGAGGCCTCCACGGACGTCCCGGGGAGCGGGTCCCCCGACGGCCGACCGCTCCGTCGGGGGACCCGTCACCGAGCCCAGCTCCGACGGACCACCCCGACCGGTCGCCGACCGAGGGGGACCTCGCCCGGCGGCCCGACCCCCGCCGGGGAGCCCGGCGGGAGGGATCGTCCCGTTGGCTTCCTCCAACCATAGAGATGCGCGCCGCCGCGGGCTCCTTCAAGGCTCCGACGCTCCCCGGGGTGCCGCTCGCCGCGGCTCGGGGTACCGTGGCTGGTGATGGGTGCGGCCGACTTCCGCGGGGTCCGGCGCCGGGACGGCCGGGTCGTCCCCTTCGACCCCGGCCGGATCGAGGCCGCTGTGCGCCGGGCGATGCGCGAGGTGGGGCGCGACGACCCCGCCCTGGCCCGGGAGGTCGCCGACCGAGCGGTCGAGGCCCTCGCCCGCCGCCGGCTCCGGGTCCCCGGGATCGAGGACATCCAGGACGAGGTGGAGCGGGCCCTCATGGCCCTCGGGCTCGACGACGTGGCCCGGGCCTACGTCGTGTACCGGCGTCGGCGGGCCGAGCTCCGCGCCGCCAAGGAGCTCCTCGGGGTCCGCGACGACCTCAAGCTGCCGCTGAACGCGGTCGTCGTGCTGCGGGAGCGCTACCTGCTCCGCGACGAGGAGGGCCGGGTGGTGGAGTCCACGGGCGGGATGATGGACCGGGTGGCCCGCCACGTGGCGGCCGCCGAGGACGCGTTCCGCCCCGGGGCCTCGGCGCGGTGGGCGGAGGAGTTCTCGCGCTCCCTCCGCGCCCTGGAGTTCCTCCCGAACTCCCCCACGCTCATGAACGCCGGCACCCCCCTCGGGATGCTCTCGGCCTGCTTCGTCCTCCCGGTCGAGGACTCCCTGGACTCGATCTTCACCACGCTCCGGCACATGGCGCTGATCCACCAGGCAGGGGGCGGGACCGGCTTCTCGTTCTCCCGCCTCCGACCGGCGGGGGACGTGGTCCGGAGCACCCACGGGGTGGCCTCCGGCCCGGTCTCGTTCATGCGGGTCTACGACGTCACCACCGACGTCGTGAAGCAGGGGGGGCGCCGCCGCGGGGCGAACATGGCGGTGCTCGACGTCTCCCACCCCGACATCGAGGCCTTCGTCCGGGCCAAGTCGACCCCGGGCGTGCTCGAGAACTTCAACCTCTCGGTGGCGGTCACCGACCGGTTCCTGCGGGCCGCCGAGCGCGGCGGGCCCCACCGCCTGGTGAACCCCAGGACCGGACGGACGGTCCGGGAGGTCGACGCCCGAGACCTGTTCGAGCTGATCTGCGCCCAGGCCCACGCCACCGGGGACCCCGGGTTGATCTTCCTGGACCGGGTGAACCGGGACAACGTGGTGCCCGGGCGGGGGCGGATCGAGGCCACGAACCCCTGCGGGGAGGTGCCGCTCCTGCCCCACGAGTCCTGCAACCTGGCCTCGGTGAACCTGGCCCGGATGGTCAGGGACGGGCGCGTCGACTGGGAGCGGCTCGCGGCCACGGTCCGGCTCGTGGCCCGGTTCCTGGACGACGTGATCGAGGTGAACCGGTTCCCGGTGCCCGAGATCGAGGAGGCCACGCGGGCCACCCGGAAGATCGGGGTGGGGGTGATGGGCCTCGCGGAGCTCCTGGCGGGCCTGGGGATCCCCTACGACAGCGAGGAGGCGGTCCGCCTCGGCGCCCGGATCGCGCGGCTGGTCCGGGAGGAGGCGACGCGGGCCTCGGCCGAGCTCGCCGCCGAGCGGGGTCCGTTCCCGCTGTGGCCCGAGAGCACCCTCGCCCGCCGGGGCGGCCCGCCGCTCCGCAACGCCCAGGTGATGTCGATCGCCCCGACCGGCACGATCTCGGTCATCGCCGGGACGACCTCGGGGATCGAGCCGATGTTCGCGGTGGCCTACGTCCGGAACGTGCTCGGGACCCGCCTGGTCGAGGTGAACCCGCTCTTCGAACGGGTGGCCCGGGAGCGGGGCTTCTACTCCGAGGAGCTCATGACCGAGATCGCGCGGACCGGCGGGGTGGGGGGCAACCCGGCGGTGCCAGAGGACGTCCGGCGGGCGTTCGTCACCGCCCTCGAGATCGCGCCGGCCTGGCACCTCCGGATGCAGGCCGCCTTCCAGCGCCACGCGGACGCGGCGGTCTCCAAGACCGTGAACCTCCCCCGGGAGGCGACCGTGGACGACGTGGCGGAGATCTACCGGGCGGCCTGGCGGGCGCGGGTCAAGGGCATCACCGTCTACCGCTACGGGAGCAAACCCGCCCAGGTCCTCACGTTCCTGGCCGACTCGGCCGAGGGGCCGGCGCCCCCGGTCGAGGTCGACCTCGAGTACGCGGGCGGTTGCGTCGGCTACGCCTGCGAGCTCTGAGTCGTCGTCCGGGAGCCGCGCCGGCGCGGTCCGGTCCCCGGGGCCTCACCTGGCGCACGCGGCAGGGAGTGCCCCGGCGCGTCCGGGGGCCGTCACCCCACGCGCCCGGGGGCGGCGCGCCCCGGCCAGGCCTCGTCCACCAGGATGTCGCGGGCCGAGAGCATCCCGATCACCTTGCCCTCCTCGCACACGGGCAGGTGCCGGGCCTCGAGCTTGAGCATCATCGCCGCGGCCTCGGAGAGCTCGGCGTCGGGCGAGATCACCGCCGGGTCGGGCGTCATGTGCTCGTCGATCTGCGCCGTCCACGGGTCGGCCCCGTCGGCGATGGCGCGGACCAGGTCCCGCTCCGTGATGATGCCCTCGAAGGTCTCCCCGCGGAACACCGCGAGGGCCCCCACCTCGTTCTCCACCATCCGCTCCGCCGCCTGGGCCAGGGTCTCCCGGGGCTCGGCCCGGATCAGGGTCGGCGTGTAGACCGCGCGCACCTTCATCTCGTCCCCACCCCCTCGACCCCAGCGTGCGCGGGCCGGACCGGGACCAGCAGGGGCGGACGACCCCGTGCGCGGAGGCCACTCGACCCTGCCCCAGGAGGGGGAGGCGGCGACCCGATCCCGCGCTCACCTCCTCGCTCCGCATCCACCGATGCGGGGCCGGCTCGAACGATGCGCCACCGGCGGTTCAGGCCGGGACCGCGAGCCAGCCCACGAACCCGGCGTCGGGGTCGTCGCCCTCGATGACCGGTTCGGGCGCGGGCGCGTCGGTGGGGGACTGGCGGAGCGTGGAGCGGGCGCGGACGACGCGGAGGCCGGCGGCGCGGAGGGCCCCGGCGAGCTCCTCGCGGGTGAGGAACCGAGCGGCCCCGTAGAACGGGTGGCCCGCCTCCCCCAGCTCCCGGTAGCGTCGGCCCCAAGCGCTCTCGGCGAAGACGTCGCCCAGCGCCACCCCGCCCGCAGGCCGCAGGACCCTCCGTGCCTCACGGAGCAGCAGGGAGGGGTCGTCGGCGAAGCAGAGCGTCACGACGATCAGGACCGCCCCGAAGGACGCGTCCCGGAACGGGAGCCGCTCCCCGACCCCCTGCACCACGCGCACGCCGCGCGCCGCCGCCAGCCGGAGGGGGGCGTGGGCCGGATCCACACCGTACCCGACGCCGAGCGCCCGGGCGAACCGGCCGCTCCCCACGCCGACCTCGAGCCCGGGCGGCGGGAGCGCCTCAAGGAGGGGCCGGAGGCAGGCCACCTCCAGGGGGAACACGACGCGCCCGACCGGCCCGTCGTACCAAGCGTCGTACCGCTCGGCGAGGCGCTCGAAGATCGGGGCGGTGGTCACGGCCCGAGGACCGGCTCGAGCTCGCGGCGGAGGGCGCGGCGGGCCCGGTGGAGCACGGCCTTGGCGGCCGGGACGCTCGTCCCTATGGCCCGGGCCAGGTCCTCGGCCCGCATCCCGAGGCCGTCCTTGAGGAGGAGGGCCGCACGGTAGCGCTCGGGCATCCCGCCCAGGGCCTCCACCACCCGGCGGCGGGCCTCGGCCTCGGCGGCGAGCTCGTCGGGGCCCGGGCCCGGATCCGGGGGCTCCCGGGGGCCTCCCTCCCCCGTGGCCAGGGCCTCGAGCATCTCGTCGAGGGAGGCCGGCGCCCGCCGTCTCCGGAGCATCCGGCACTCGTTGGTGGCGATCCGGTGGAGCCAGGTCCGCAGGCTCGCCTCCCAGCGGAACCCGTCCAGGTGCTGGACGGCCTTGAGGAGCGTGGACTGGGCGACGTCCTCGGCGTCCTCCCGGTGGCGACAGAGCTGCCGGGCCAGCCGCCACACGTCGTCGCGGTAGCGCCAGACGGCATCGCGCGGGTCCCGGCTCACGGGCGCCTCCATCCCGCGCCCACGATACACGCGCCCGCGGCCCGGTCAGTCCGCCACGAGGACGCCGGTCATCCCCGCCTCCGCGTGGCCGGGGACCGAGCAGAGGAACTGGTAGCGGCCGGGGGTCGGGACCGTGAGGGAGGCGGCGGCGGTCGCGCCGGGCGGGGCCTCCAGGCGGAACCCGAGCGAGGGGATCGTGAGGTCGTGGAGGACCGCTCCCTCGTTCCGGAGCACGAGGTTCACGGTGGTTCCCGCCTGGACCCTCACCTCCGCGGGGGAGAACGAGAGGTCCCGGGCGACCACCTCGACCTCCGGGGCGCCCGGCACCGGCGGGGCGGGGAGGGTCGCGGGCGCCCCGTGCACCCACCGGTGCATCCAGCCGTGTGGCCAGGGGAGCCAGCTCCCGGCGGGCGCCCCCCATGCGCCCCCCACCGCGGTGAGGCCGAGGCCGAGCAGGCCCGCCGCGAGCAGGACGGCACCAAGCGCCCTTCGGGTCATCGGCGGCTCCCGGCGAGCACCTCGAGGCGGCGCCGGAACTCCTCCTCGTCGATCTCCCCGCGGGCGAACCGCTCCTCGAGGATCCGCCGCGCCTCGGAGCGGCCGTCGCCCTCCGGACGGCGGAGCAGCAGCACGATCCCCGCCACGATGAGCGCGAGGAACGCGAGCCACACAAACGGCATCCACCAGCCGTACCAACCGGGTCCCCACATCATCGAAAAGCGCCTCCTTTCAGTGGGCCAGGCCGGGGGCGCGGGGCTCGCCCGCGCCCCCGAGGCCTCGGCGTGCTCCTCGCACTCAGGCTACCGCCGGTACGTCCTTCCGCCGCTCGCCGGCCACCTTCACCGGCACCTTCTTCCGCTCCGGGAGGGCGGCGGCCTTGGGCACGACCACCTCCAGGATCCCGTCCTGGTAGGTGGCGGTGATGTCCTCGGGCTTCACCCCCTCGGGGAGCGAGATTGCCGGCTCGAAACTGCCGCGAGCCACCTCCCGGCGGAGGTAGCCCTCGCCCTTCTCCTCCTCGAAGCGACGCTCGCCCCGCACGCAGAGCGTCCCGTCCTCGACGGTGATCTCGAGCTCCTTCTCGGGGTCCACCCCGGGCAGCTCCAACCGGGCCATGAGGTCCTCGCCCCGGGTGAAGACGTCGCAGGCGGGGGTCCACTCCCGCGGCCTCACCGGCAGGATCGGGGCCAGGCGCTCGAGCGAGCCGAACGTGTCCCGGAACAGCCGCTCGATCTGCCGCTCGAAGGTGGCCAGCTCGTCCCAGGGGTCCCTGCATGCCAGTGCGGTCATCGCCTCGCCACCTCCTCGTGCCGATACGACGCCCTCCATGGGCACCGATGTCTCTCCCTTGGCGGCGCCGTGCCGTGGTCACGCAGAGCGTGCGGGACGGGATCGACGTGCGCGTGGAGGTCGAACCGGTCGGACGGGCGGGCCGGACTCCCCGACCGGGTCGACGACGGGAAGGTCCGACGTGGGGGACGTGACGAGCTAGGCTGGGAGGACCTGGGTCGTACGCCTGAGCGGGAGGGGGGACGGTGGTGGCGCGGGCACTGGTGTTCGACGTGAACGAAACTCTCCTCGACCTCTCGGTGCTCCGAGAGCCGTTCGCCCGGGTGTTCGGCGAGCCGCCGCCGCTCGGGGAGTGGTTCGCGCGCCTGCTCCACGCGTCGCTCGTGGCCACCCTGACCGACGCCTACGAGGGCTTCGATGCGCTCGCGGGGAAGGCCCTGGCGGCGGTGGCGGCCCGGCGAGGGGTGGAGCTCGGGGAGGAAGACCGGGAAGCGATGGTCGCGACGATGCGGTCCCTCCCGCCGCACCCGGAGGTCCCCGGTGCCCTCGAGCAGCTCCGAGCCGCCGGGTTTCCCCTCGCCACCCTCACCAACTCCCCGTCGAGCATGGCCCGGGCCCAGCTCGAGCACGCCGGGATCGCC
>DATMBJ010000126.1:0-1152 GCA_035559315.1 Actinomycetota bacterium | reverse complement strand
GGAGGCCGCCGCCGGCTGGCGCGCCTACGGTCACGTCCCCGAGGAGGGGTTCTCGCTGCTGGCCCAGGGCCGCTGCCTGCTCGAGCTGGGCCGGGACGCCGAGGGGAGGGCCGCGCTCGACGCGGCGCGGGCCATCTTCGCCGGGCTCGGCGCGGAGCCCTACCTCGGGGAGGTCGACGCGCTGCTGGGACGGCTCAGCGCCTGAGGGCTACCCGACCGGGGTGAGCCACTCCGCGTACCGCTCGAGCTCGCCCTTGGTCGCGGCGAAGAACGTGGACTGGATCTCCTTCGTGATCGGCCCGCGGTGCCCCTCGCCGATCACCCGGTCGTCGACCTCGCGGATCGGCGTGACCTCCGCCGCGGTCCCGGTGAAGAACGCCTCGTCGGCGTTGTAGAGGTCGGTGCGGACCAGGTTCTCCTCGCGCACCTCGTAGCCCAGGTCCCGAGCCATCCGCATCACCGAGGCCCGGGTGATCCCGTCGAGGCAGCCGGCGGAGACCGGCGGGGTCACCAGGACACCGCCCCGGACGACGAACACGTTCTCCCCCGAGCCGTCGGTGACGTAGCCCTGCTGGTTCAGCATGATCGCCTCGTCGTAGCCGGCCTTGAGGGACTCGACCTTCGCCAGGACCGAGTTGATGTACTGGCCGGTGGCCTTGGCCGAGGCGGGGAGCGAGTTCTGGTCGTTCCGCTTCCACGAGGAGATCTTGACCCGGACGCCACGCTCCAGCGCCTCCTCGCCCAGGTAGGCCCCCCACGGCCAGACCGCGATCACCACGTTCACCGGGGCCTGGAGCGGGTTCACCCCCATCTCGCCGTAGCCCCGGAACGCGAGCGGGCGGATGTAGCACGAGCGGAGCCCGTTGGCCCGGATCGTGTCCTTGATGGCCTCGGCCAGGGCGTCGAGCGAGTACGGGATCTCGAGGTGGTACAGCTTGGCCGAACGGAACAGCCGCCGGAGGTGCTCGTCGAGGTGCCAGACCGCCGGGCCCCGGACGGTGTCGTAGCAGCGGATGCCCTCGAAGACCCCGCTCCCGTAGTGGAGGGCGTGGGACAGTACGTGGAACCGCGCCTCCGCCCAGTCGACGAGCTCGCCGTCCATCCAGATCTTCTCGACGGGCGTGATCGGCACGGGCCCTCCTTCCGCCGGGC
>DATMBJ010000125.1:0-8307 GCA_035559315.1 Actinomycetota bacterium | reverse complement strand
TCAGACGCGGACCACGGGGCAGGTCAGGGTGCGGGTGACCCCGTCCACCGCCTGCACCTTCGACACCACGAGCTTCCCCAGCTCGTCGAGGGACCGGGCCTCGGCCACCACCACCACGTCGTAGGGGCCGGTGACGACCTCGGCGCTCGAGACCCCCTTGATCCGGGCGATCTCCCGGCCCACCTCCGGGCCCTTGCCGATCTCGGCCTGCACGAGGATGTACGCCTTCATCGCGTCGGGCGAGATCCTAGGCCGATCGCGCCGGTCTGGATAGGGGGGGCCGCTCGAGGCGCGGGCTCCGGCCGAGGGCGACGACGAGCATGCACGCGAGCCCCTCGGCGGGCCGGCCGAAGAACCGGGTGACCTCGTCGTCGTAGAACGTGAGCGCGGTGGCACCGACGCGGTGGGCGTAGGCCGCGAGGTACATCCGGCCGGCCACGATCCCGCCCGCGAGCTGGGCCACCCGGTACCCGCGGTCGCCCAGGGCGGCCAGGATCCCGTCCAGGTCGGCCAGGAGGAAGTGGGTCGCGGCGGCCTCCGCCCCGAGCGGCTGCTCGAGGCAGAGGAACCCGGCGTGGGCGCGGAACTCGCCGCGGCGGAGCAGGCGGAGCTCGCCCTCCTCGAACGCGTAGGCCCCGGGCTCGATCCCCTCGACCTCGTTCGCGACGAGGAACGGCCGGATCGGCATCGAGCCCTCCGGGGCCAGGTCGGTGGGGATCCCGGCGGTCGCGAGCCGGAGGACCGCCCGGAGGACGGCGGCGGGGACCGCCCCGGGGGCGAACCTGCGGGCCGAGCCGCGGCGGGCGATCACCTCCTCGAGCGGGTCGGGGGGTTCCTGGAGCGAGGCCGGGCCGGCCGGCGGCCCGGCCGGGTGCGACCGCCACGCCGCGACCTCGGGGGCCTCGAGCCGGCCGGCCCCGTGCACCTCCGCGATCGCCTCGAACGTGAGCTCCCGGGGGGACAGGCGTCGGACGGGGAGGTCGAGGGCCTCGGGCGGCTCCCCGGCGGGCGGCACCGGCGGGCCCTCGCCCACGGCCACCAGGCAGAGCGGGAACTCCCGGCGCCCGTCGACCCCGAGGAGCGCCTCGACCTCGCCGTCGTCGAACCCCAGGACGAGCCGGGCCGGGAGCCCCGAGGCCGCGGCCAGGGCCAGGACGTTCGCGAGCATCGTCCCGGCGTCCCAGAACAGGTGGCGGTACCCGCGCTCGGCGTACTTCCACGCGGTCCGCCAGGGGATCCCGGTGAGGGCCAGGACCACCGGCGCCCGCGCCGCCGCCTCCTCCCCGGCCGTCGCCCGCACCAGGTGCCCGCGGGGGTCGCCCTCCCGGAGGCGCACGAGCGCGGCCGCCGAGGGGTCGAAGTGGTAGAGGCCGGCGCCGATCCCCTCGAGCTCCCCGCAGGCCGCGTAGACCTCGACCGGGTAGAGGGCCCCGGCCGAGGCGTACGTCCGGAAGTGGATCTCGTCCCCGCCCGGGAAGCGGACGGTGCGACCGACGCCCGCGCCGAGCCGGAGGAGCCGGCCGAGGGCGGCGAGGTCCGGGGCCGCCGGCCCGGGTCCGGCCCGTGCGCCGATCGCCGCGACCGCGGGGACGCCGGTCGGCGGGGGGTCGGGGAGGTCCAGGCGGGGGAGGTCGCCCTCGTAGACCTTGAACGGGTGGGGCTTGTTGTCCCAGTCGAGGAACCGCGCCCGGCGGCGGACGCTCTCCCAGGAGTGCTTCGTGGCCTCGTGGTAGGCGCGCGCCGCGCTCCCGTCGCCCATCGCCGCGGATATCCTGACACCCGGGGGCGTTGGATGGGCGTCTACCGCCGGTACCGCATCGAGGTCGCGAGCGCGCCCGACGTGGTCCCCCTCCCTCCCCGGTTCCGGGTCCGCGTGCGGCGCCCGCGGCTCGTCGGGCTGGTCCTGCGGGAGCTGCTGGAGTACCGCGGGCGGCCCAGGGTCGCGCTCTCCCGGCCCTGCGTGTACGGCGTGTTCTCGCGGGTGGTGGGCGGGCTCTGGCCGCGGGAGGAGCTCTGCGTGGGCTGCCTCCGCTGCACCGTCCAGTACCCGGAGGTCGTCCAGATCCACCGGAACCCGGCCCGGGAGCGCCTGGGCGGCCCCCACCTCTCGGCCGAGCAGGCCGAGACCATCCTCTACGAGTCCAGGACCGGCCGTGTCCCGGTCCGGGGCGCGGGCTACCGCGGTCCGTTCGGGGGCCCGGGCTGGGATGGGATCTGGCTCGACATGTCCGAGATCGTCCGGCCGACCAGGGACGGGATCCACGGCCGCGAGTACATCTCCACCGCGGTCGACCTGGGCGAGAAGCCGCCGTTCCTCCGGCTCGACGACCGGGGCGCGGTGGCGGGCCCGGTGCCCCGGGTGGTCCAGCTCGAGCTGCCGTTCCTGTTCGACGGGTCGTCGGGGCCGGGGCGGGGGCCGGTGCCGGAGGTGCTCGCCCGGGCCGCCGGGGATCTCGGCACGCTCGCCGTGCTCCCGCTCGCCACCGTCCTGCGCCTGCGCGCCGGGGGCCCGCACGTCGCGCCCCTCGTCCGGCCCGGCGACGAGGGGCTCCTCGGCCGGCTGGGGGAGCCGCCCGCGGTGGTCGCGACCGAGGGGTGGGAGGGGGGCTTGGTCGAGGCGGTGCGCCGGCGGTTCCCCGATGCCCTGGTCTGCGCCCGGGTGCCGGCCGACGCCGACGCCCTCGACCTGGTGCAGCGGGGCGCCCGGGTCCTGCACCTCGTGGCGGGGCCCGATGGCCGGGCCGGGGGGCGGTTCGTCGGGGACCTGGTCCGGGCGGCCCACGACGCCCTCGTGGCCGCCGGCGTTCGCGAGGAGGTGACGCTCCTCGGGAGCGGGGGGATCGCGATGGCGGAGCACGTCGCGAAGGCCATCGCCTGCGGGCTGGACCTGGTGGCCCTCGACCTGCCGCTCTGGGTCGCCCTCCAGGCGCGGATCGGGGAGGACGGGGCGCCGGTCTCGTTCCCCCGCCTCGACGAGGCCTGGGCGGTCCAGCGCATCCGGAACCTGGCGAACTCCTGGCGGGACCAGCTCCTCGAGGTCCTGGGGGCGATGGGGATGCGTGAGGTGCGCCGGCTCCGCGGGGAGGTCGGGCGGATCATGTTCCAGGCCGAGCTGGAGCGGGAGGCGTTCGCCGGCGTGGAGGGGTTCGGCGGTGGCTGAGGACGCCCGCGGGGCCGGGTCGGCGGTCCTCCGCGAGGAGGTCGAGAAGCACGTCCACGCGCTCCGCCGCGGGTTCGGCGTCTGGCCGACCCTGGCCTTCGGGCTCCCCCCGGCGATGGGGGACGCCCGTTGGACCCCGGAGCTGATCCTCGCGGTGTGGTGGCAGGCGGAGACCGGGCGGGCGCCGGAGGGCCTCGAGCACCGCGTGGGCCGCTCGGGGGGCGGCTTCGACGTCCTCGGGTTCCGGTTCGCGCCGCCCGAGCGGTGGGTCCCGGAGGGGGAGCCGGTGGACCTCTCGCTCGAGCTGAACCGTCGGGGCGACGGCCGCAGGCTCACGCTCCCCGTGCCGTGGTACGGGGGCGGGATGTCCTTCGGGTCCGTGAGCGAGCAGGTGATGCTGGCCCGCGCCGAGGCCGCCCGTCGGTGGGGGACCCTCACCTGCTCGGGCGAGGGCGGGTACCCGGCCTCGCTCCGGCCCTACCGGGACCACGTGATCACCCAGGTCGCCACCGGGATGTTCGGCGTCCGGGAGGAGACGATCCAGTGGGCCCCGGTGGTCGAGTTCAAGTACGCGCAGGGCGCGAAGCCCGGCCTGGGCGGGCACCTCCTCGGGGACAAGGCCACGACGGCGGTGGCCGAGATCCGGGAGGCGGTGCCGTGGGTGAGCCTGTTCTCGCCGTTCCCGTTCCACAGCGTGTACTCGGTCGAGGACCACCGCAAGCACGTGGACTGGGTCCGGACGGTGAACCCCGACGCGCTGGTCTCGGTGAAGGTCTCCACCCCCACCGACGTCGACATGGTGGCGGTGGGGAGCTACCACGCGGGCGCCCACGTCCTCCACGTGGACGGCGGCTACGGCGGGACCGGGGCAGCGCCCGAGATCGCGAAGAAGAACATCGCGATGCCGATCGAGCTGGCCCTGCCCCGCGTCCACCGGTTCCTCGAGGAGGAGGGGATCCGGGACGAGCTGGTGATCGTGGCGAGCGGGGGGATCCGGACCGCGGACGACATCGCCAAGGCCATCGCGCTCGGCGCCGACGGGTGCGTGCTCGGGACCACCGAGCTCGTGGCGCTGGGGTGCACGCGCTGCGGGAACTGCGAGCGGGGGCGGGGCTGCCCGTTCGGGCTCACCACGACCGACCCGGAGCTGTCGCTCCTCGTGGACCCGGGGTGGGGGGCCGACCGGCTCGACCGGCTGTACGCGGCGTTCCGGTCCAGGCTCGAGGAGATCCTGCGGCGCCTGGGGCTCCGGAGCGTCCGGGAGCTCCGGGGGCGGACCGACCTGCTCCGGGTGGAACGGGGGGAGGGCGGTGGACCGGGCGACGCTCGCTGAGCGGCTGGTGGCGGCGGCCCGGGCCCGGCCGGCGCCCGCCGTCCCGCCCCGGAAGGCGGAGGCCGAGGGGGGCTGCGGGGTGGTGGGCGTGGCCTCGAGCACGCCGGTCCCCGGGCGGGCCCTCCTCCAGGCCCTGGCCCAGATGCGGAACCGCGGGAACGGGAAGGGCGGGGGCCTGGCGGCGGCCGGGCTCGACCCCGCGTTCCTGGGCGTCGACCGGGAGACGCTCCAGCGCCGTCACCTCCTCGCCGTCGCCTACCTCGACCCCTCGGCGCGGGAGGAGGTCGAGGCCGGCCACCTCGCGCCGGCCTTCGAGGTCGAGCACGCGGTCGAGCTCCGGCGGACGCCCCATGCCGAGACCCTCCCGGTGGCCCCGCCCGGGGTCGTGTGCTACCTCGTCCGGGTGCGCCCCGAGGTCCGGGAGGCGTTCGGGCGTGAGCACGGGATCCCGGAGGACCACGCGGACGAGGTCGACGACGAGATCGTCTACCAGCGGACCGACGCGCTGAACCGGGCGTTCTACTCGGCGACCGGGGAGCGGCGGGCGTTCGTGCTCTCGCGGGGCCGCGACCTCCTGGTCGTGAAGCTCGTGGGCTACGGCGACGACGCCATCCGGGCCTACGGCCTGGAGGAGCTCCGCGCCCACGTCTGGATCGGCCACCACCGGTACCCGACGAAGGGGCGGGTCTGGCACCCGGGCGGTGCGCACCCGTTCGTGGGGGTGCACGAGGCCCTGGTCCACAACGGCGACTTCGCGAACTACGCGTCGATCTGCGCGGCCCTCGCCCAGCGGGGGCGGTGGCCGCTGTTCCTCACCGACACCGAGGTCGCCGCCCTCACGTTCGACCTCCTGACCCGGGTGTACGGCTACCCGCTCGAGCACGCCATCGAGGCGCTCGCCCCCACCACCGAGCGCGACTTCGCGCTGCTCCCGGAGGACCGCCGGCGGATCTACCGGATGCTCCAGGCGGTCCACGTCCACGGCTCGCCCGACGGCCCGTGGTTCTTCCTGATCGCGAGGTCGGACCCACGGGAGGGGACCCGGCAGCTCATCGGGATCACCGACACCTCGATGCTCCGGCCCCAGGTCTTCGCGCTCCAACGGGGACGGGAGGCGGTGGGGGTCGCGGCCTCGGAGAAGCAGGCCATCGACGCGGTGCTCGAGGCGCTCTCCCGGGAGGACCCCGGGACCTGGTGGCCGCGGGCCGACCGCTACTGGAACGCCCGCGGGGGCAGCCACACCGACGGCGGTGCGTTCGTGTTCACCGTCCGGCCGGGGGAGCGGGGCCCGGCGAACCTCGTCTGCACCGACAAGTTCGGCCGCCCCGTCGAGGTCGACCCGGCCAAGGAGCCTCCGCCCCCCGAGGGGCTGCCGTCGGCCGCGGCGCTCCGAGGCGGGGCGAGGGGCGCCGTCGTGGGGGACGGCGCGGACGCGGTCGCACGGAGCGAGCTCCCCGTGGCGGAGCTCGTGGCCCGGGTCCGGGAGCGCCTCCCCTCGTGGGGCCCCCGCGGCGCCTGGAGGTTCCTCGAGGAGCTCGTCCGCGGGGCGGCCGACGACCCCGAGCGCGAGCGCGCGTTCGAGGTGCTCGCGCTCCTCACCGACCGGCCCTCGCCGACCGGGGGGATGAAGCGGAGCGTGCTCCTCTCGCTCCTCGACGCCGCCCTGGCGGAGCTCGTCGAGGGCGTGCGCTTGCGGCCCTCGGGCCGGTTCCGATGGGCCGGGCCGGGCCACCTCCCCGACCCCGAGGGGGCGGCGGTGGTGGTCGACGCCCGCGGGTTCCCCTCCGAGGGCCCGGGCTCGCTGGCCAGGGCGATCGTCGAGCTCCACCGGCGCGGCGCCCGGCGGTTCCTGGTGGCGAACGTCCGGGGGCAGCGGTTCATCGGCTGCGGACTGGGCCCCGGCACCCGCGGGGTGCGGATCGACGTGTTCGGGTCCTCCGGCGACTACCTCGCGTCGGGGATCGACGGGGCCGAGGTGATCGTGCACGGGTCCGGGCAGGACCAGCTCGCGCAGATCATGAAGGACGGCCGGCTCGTCGTGCACGGGGACGTGGGGCAGACGTTCGGCTACGCGGCCAAGGGCGGGGAGGTCTTCGTGCTGGGGAACGCCGCCGGCCGGCCGCTGATCAACGCCGTCGGCCGTCCCCGGGTCGTGATCAACGGCACCTGCCTCGACTACCTCGCGGAGTCGTTCATGGCGGGGGACCCCCTGGCGGGGGGCGGGTTCGTCGTGGTGAACGGGCTCGCCCTCGACGAGGACGGCGGGATCCACGACCTCGACGACCCCTATCCCGGCGGGAACCTCTTCTCGCTCGCCTCGGGCGGCGCGGTGTACGTGCGGGACCCGCGGGGGCGCCTGGGGGAGGACCAGCTCAACGGCGGGGAGTTCGCCCCGTTCGGACCGGAGGACCTGGCGCTGCTCCTGCCCTACCTCGAGGAGAACGAGCGCCTGTTCGGGATCCCGGTCCGTCGGCTCTTCACCGTGGACGGCGAGGAGCTCCCCCCGGAGCGCGTCTACCGGAAGATCCGTCCGGCCGCCCACCACGCGCTCACGCCCGAGGAGGCCTGGGTGAAGCGGGAGGCGTAGGTGATCAGGGTCGGGACCAGCGGCTGGCAGTACGACGACTGGCGCGGGGTGCTGTACCCGGAGGGGCTGGCCAAGGCCCGCTGGCTCTCCCGCTACGCCGAGGCCTTCTCCACGGTCGAGGTCAACAACTCCTTCTACCGCCTCCCCTCCGCGGCGACCTTCGCCCGCTGGCGCGAGGAGACGCCCGAGGGCTTCGTCGTGGCGGTGAAGGCCAGCCGCTTCATCACCCACGTCCGCCGGCTCCTGGACTGCCGGGACCCGGTGGCGCTGCTCTGGGAGCGGGCGTCGGAGCTCGGTCCGCGCCTCGGCCCGGTCCTCTTCCAGCTGCCGCCGCGCTTCCGCGCCGACCCCGAGCGGTTGGCCCGCTTCCTCGACGTCCTGCCGGACGGGATGCGCGCGGCCTTCGAGTTCCGGGACCGCTCGTGGGAGGAGCCCTCGGTCCTCGAGCTCCTCGACCGGCGGGGGTGCGCGTTCGTCCTCGCCGACCGGCCCGGCGCCCGGGTCCCGGGGATCGTGACCGGCGGCTGGGCCTACCTCCGCTTCCACCAGGGGACGGAGTGGGGTCCGGACTACCCGCGGGAGAAGCTCCGGCGGTGGGCGGACCGGATCGCGGGGCTCGAGGCCCGCGAGGTGTACGTGTACTTCAACAACGACACCGGGGGGGCGGCGGTCCGGGACGCCGCGACGCTCCGGGACCTCCTACGGGCGAGGGGGCTCGAGGTGGCGTGACGCCCGCCGCCGCGGGCGGGAGGAGAGGCGACGCCGCCTGGGACGCTGCGAGGCGGAGGGGAGCGCGGGGGCCTTCGCGTCCTTCCCGCCGGATCCCTCGTCGTCTTCCCCGCCGGACGCCTTGCCGTCCGCATCCTCCCCCGGGCCCCCGTCCTTCCCGGGGCCGTCGGGGGGTCCCTCGGGCTCGTCCTCGCAGTCGTCGCCCGCGTGGCCCTCGCCCCGGCCCTCGGCGTGCCCCCTGCCCCGGCACTCCTCGTGCCCGACGCCCTTCTCCTCCTGTTCCTCCTCGGGGGCCGCGGGCTCCCCGCCCTCCTCCGAGGCGGGCGGCTCCTCCGATGGGGGCGGGGATGGCTCCTCGCCGGGAGGCGGCTCCTCGCCTGGAGGCGGGGGTGTCGTGCTCCCCGGCGGGGGCGGGACGGGCACGGCGCCGACCGTCACGACCGGTGGCGGGGGGACCACGGGCGGTGGCGGGGGGACCACGGGCGGTGGCGGCAACGG
>DATMBJ010000124.1:0-6572 GCA_035559315.1 Actinomycetota bacterium | reverse complement strand
GTGGAGGTGAGCGGATTCGAACCGCCGACCTCTGCCGTGCGAAGGCAGCGCTCTACCGGGCTGAGCTACACCCCCGAACCGGAGCTAGCGTAGCAGAGCCTCACGGCGCGGCCGGTCCGCCGGGCTCCCCGCCCCGGACCTCGCGGGCGTGGCGCTCCAGGGCGTCCCGGAGGCTCCGCGAGACGAGCCCGACCGAGAGGTCCCCCCGGGTCCGCTCGATCAGCCCTCGCGCGACGTCGGTGGAGCGGCGGAGGTTCATCGTGATCGCGTCCGGGTAGTCCATCGACACCAGCACGTAGTACAGGTCGTCGATGGCCGAGAGGACCGCCTCGCCCCGGTCCACCTCCCCCAGCCGGAGCAGGTCGAGGATGTGTCGCCGGCCCTCGCCGATCGCCTCCGCCATCCCGTTCAGGTAGGGGGCGTCCTCCACCCCGAGCTCCTCCGGCGAGGGGATCGGGGCGCCGGTCACCAGGGCCTCGGTGATCCGGGCCTCCGCGTACTCCTTCTGCGCGTCCTGGAGGTGGCCGGCGAAGCCGACGTCGGGGTGGTCGCGGACCGCCTCCCGCCCCTCCTCGATCGCGGCCCTGGCCTCCTCCAGCAGCTCGCCGGCCCGTTCGAGCTCGCCGCGGTGGATGGCCCGGATGGCGTTCGCGCACGCCCGGATGGCCCGCCGGGCCGCGGCCAGGGCCCGCTCGCGGGCCGCGTGCTTGGCATCGAGCCGGGCCCGGATCCCCCGCGAGATCGCCTCGAGGTCCACGGCGGCGGCTCAGCCGCCCGCGCCGACGCGGCGGACGACCACGTGGACGAGGTCGTCGTCGCCCACCGACCCGAGCCCGTTCCAGGTCGGCCTCGGGATCCGCCCCACGCCCTCGGCGACGTAGCGCTGGGCCCGCGCGATGGCCGCGGCGGCCCGCCCCGGCGCGGGGACGGCCCCCCGCCCGGGGGCGCCGGCCGCGGCGAACCGCTCACGGGCCGACCCCTCCTGCGCCTTCAGCCACAGCAGCAGCCACACGTAGAGCGCGAGGACGCCGGCCAGGAACGCGGTCGCGTACCACACGGGACGGAGCGGGGGGACGCTCCCGATGAGGAACGTGAGGGTCACGCTCTCGAGGAGGAACGCGAACACCCGGCGGCGCCGGGCCCTGGCCCTGGCCCGCGCCCGCTCCCGCGGGCCGAGGAACCGCGCGCCCTTGGCGGGGGCCACGATCCACCGCCCCGCCGGCCGGTCCGCCTCCGCCAAGAGCCGCATCCTCCTCTCGAACTCCTCGACGCTCACCTCCGGAGAGGCCGATCGCCTCCGGGGGAGCAGGAAAACGGCCCATATGATGCCCAGGCCGGCCAGCGGAAGCCAACCGCCTACCCGCACGCGTCCAGCCCCTCCGTGCCGTCTCCCCGGTCGCGACACAACATCTGGGCTGGAACCGGACCGTAGCACGCGACATGCTGCGGCACAAACAACATCGATGAGATCACTCTCTCGGCGGGAGGGCGGGGGGCCGGACGCGGAGCGTGGCACCGGAGGTCGCGGACCGTCAGCGGGCCACGTAGTGTCCGCTCTTGCCGCCCCGCTTCTCGAGGAGCCGGAGGCCCGAGATCACCGCGGCCCGGTCGTAGGCCTTCGCGGTGTCGTACAGGGAGAGCGCGGCCACGGCGGCCGCGGTGAGGGCCTCCATCTCGACGCCGGTCCGGTCCCGGGCGCGGACGGTGGTCCGCACGCGGATCGTCCCCGCCGCCGGGTCCGGCTCGACCACGACCTCGGCGCCGGTGACGGCCACGGGGTGGCAGAACGGGAGGAGGTCGGGGGTCCGCTTCGCCCCGAGGAGCCCGGCCACCCGGGCGGCCTCGATGGGGTCCCCCTTCGGGGTCCCCTCGACGAGCCGCCGGCAGGCCTCGGGCGTCATCGTCACGACGCACTCGGCGGTGGCCTCGCGCTCGGTGACGTCCTTGGCGCCGACCTCCACCATCCGGGCGGCGTCGACCGGCCGCCCGGGGTCGTCCGCCGCGCCGGCGGCCTCCGCGGCGTCCCCCGCGGGCCGGGCCGGGTCCCCCATCACTCCTCCAGGGCCCGGAACAGCATCACCCGGACCTCGCTCCCCGCCGACGCGGTCTCCACCTCGGGCGGGATCACGGCCAGCCCGTTGGCCCGGGCCACCGTCCCGATCAGGTTCGAGCCCCGCCCGCCGGTCGGACGGGCCAGCCAGCCGTCGGCGCCGCGGCGGACCAGGACCCGGGCGAACTGGGTCTTCCCCCGGGGGCCGCTCACGTCCTCCTCGAGCCGGGCCACGACCTCCGGGCGGGCGAGCTGCCGCCGCCCCATCATCTTGAGGAGCGCGGGGCGGATGAAGACCTCGAACGAGACGAACACCGAGACCGGGTTCCCCGGCAGCCCGAAGTAGGGCTTCCCCTCGACGTGCCCGAACCCCTGTGGCATCCCCGGCTGCATCGCGACCCGGAAGAACTCCACCTCGCCCCGGCGGAAGAAGGCGGCCTTCACCACGTCCCGCTCCCCGACCGACACCCCGCCCGAGGAGATGAACGCGTCGGCCTGGATCAGGTAGGAGAGGACGGTGTCGCGGAACCGGTCGACGTCGTCGGGGACCATCCCGGCCAGCACGGGGATGGCCCCGGCCTCCCGGAGCGCCCCGTACAGGAGGTAGGCGTTGGAGTCCCGGACCTGCCCGAAGGCCGGCACCCGGGAGGGCTCCACGAGCTCGTCCCCGGTGGAGAGCACCACGACGCGGGGCCGGGGGTGGATGGACACCTGCGCCGCCCCCGCCGCGGCGAGGAGGCCGAGCTCGGGCGCGCCCAGCCGCCGTCCCGCCGGCACCAGGACCTCGCCGGCCCGGAGGTCCTCCCCGGCGGGCCGCACGTGCTTGCCCTCCGGGACCGGGGCCAGCACCCGGACGCGCTCCCCCTCCACCTCGCAGTCCTCGATGGGGACCACCGCGTCGGCCCCGGCGGGGATGGGAGCGCCGGTCGCGATCCGGATCGCCTCTCCGTGGCCCACGGTCCCCTCGGGGGCCCGGCCGATCGGCGCCCGCCCCACGATCCTGAGCTCGACCGGGGCCGTCGGCGCGGCGCCCGCGACGTCCGCGGCCCGCACCGCGAAGCCGTCCATCGCCGACGAGGCGAACGAGGGGACGTCCTCGCCCGCCACCACCTCCCGGGCCAGCACGCACCCGTGGGCCTCGGTGAGGGGGACGTCCAGGGGGGCGAGCGGCTCGATCCGGGAGAGGATCCGCTCCCTGGCCTCCTCCACCGAGAGCAGCCCCTCGCCGCCCGCGTGGTCGTGGGCGTGCGGCATGAGCGCCATGGCGTGCCCCAGTCTATGGCGTGGCCCGGCCCCGTGAGCGGCTACACGAGTTTCCGCCGCCGGACGAGGTCGGCGAGGTAGGCCCGGAACTCCTCGCCCACGTCCTCCCGGTCGATCGCGATCTCGACCGTGGCCTTGAGGTAGTCCAGCTTGTTCCCCACGTCGAACCGGCCGTTCTCGAAGACGTAGGCGTACACCGCCTGCTCCTTGGCGAGGAGGTTGATGGCGTCGGTGAGCTGCACCTCGCCGCCCCGTCCCGGCTTCGTCTCCCGGAGCGCGTCGAAGATCTCGGGCGTGAGGATGTACCGGCCGATCGCCGCGAGGTTCGAGGGCGCCTCCTCCGGGGCGGGCTTCTCCACGATCGAGACCACCCGGGCCAGGTCCTCCTCGACGAACTCCGGCTCGATCACCCCGTACAGCGGGATCTCGTGGCGGGCCACCTCCTGGACCGCGATCACGCTGCGCCCGTAGCGCTCGTGGATCTTGAGCATCTCCTGGAGGAGCGGCTGGCTCTCGGCGATCAGGTCGTCCCCGAGCAGGACCGCGAACGGCTCGTCGCCCACGTGCTGCTCGGCGACGGAGACCGCGTGGCCCAGGCCCAGCGGATCCCGCTGGCGGATGTAGTGGATCTGGGCCATCTCCGAGACCTCGCGGACCAGCTTCAGCTCCTCGAACTTCTGCCGGGTCTCGAGGAAGTACTCGAGCTCGAAGGACCGGTCGAAGTGGTCCTCGATCGACCGCTTGCCGCGCCCGGTGATGATCAGGATGTCGGTGAGCCCGGCCCGGACCGCCTCCTCGACCACGTACTGGATCGAGGGCTTGTCCACGACCGGGAGCATCTCCTTGGGCTGGGCCTTGGTGGCCGGGAGGAACCGGGTGCCGAGCCCCGCCGCCGGGATCACGGCCTTCTGGACCCGCTTCGTCATCGGCGCCTCCTCCTCGGGCCGGGGAAGGGTACCCCGTACGCCCGCCGTCGCTCCAGCGCCTCAGTCCCCGAGGAGGTTCTCGAGCTCCTCCTCCTCGGCGACCTCGGCGGCCAGGAGCTGCTCGGCGAGCTCGTGGGTGACGGGGTCGGCGTGGCGGGTCTTCTCCACGAGCCGCTCGTACTCGCCGATCACGTGGCGCTCCACCTCGAGGAGCGCCCGGATCCACCCCTGCCAGTCCGACCGACGGTCCGGCACGGCGAGCACGGGGACCGTGGCGAGCCGGGCCAGCCCGACCAGGTCCGCGGGGGGCTCCCCGCCGAGCTCGGCGATCCGCTTCGCGATCAGGTCGGCGTGGGAGAGCTCCTCCCCGGCCCCCGCGCGCATCCGCCCCGCGAGGTCGTCGCCCTGGAGCCCGGTCACGAGGTGGGCCCCCACCGAGTAGTAGAAGTGGGCGACCCACTCGTTCGCGAACGCCCTGGAGAGGTCCCCCAGCAGCTCGCCCACGTCGAGCTTGACGATCTTCCGACCCATCTCCCCCATCGCGACCACCTCCGCCGGACCCGCCGCCGGCCACCCGCGATGCTAGCGGCTCGCGGCGCGGCGCGCTCCGGCCCATCATCCCCGCCGGGGCCGCCCGTATACTCGCTCCCGGGATGCCGACCTACGAGTACGCCTGCGTGGACTGCGGACAGCACCTCGAGGTGGTGCAGTCCTTCGGGGACGACCCCCTCGCCGTGTGCGGCGCGTGCGGGGGTCGGCTCCGGAAGGTCTTCCACCCCGCGGGGATCCTGTTCAAGGGCTCGGGCTTCTACTCGACCGACAACCGCAAGGGGTCGAAGGCGGCCGGGGAGAGCTCGGGCGGCGGGACGGGCGCCTCCGGCGCCTCGGGCGAGGGGTCCGGCGGCGCCGACGCGCGGCCGGCGAAGGAGCGGACGGCCTGAGCACGGCGGAGATCGGCGTCTTCGGGGGCTCGGGGTTCTACTCGTTCCTCGAGGAGGTCGAACACGTCCAGGTCGAGACGCCCTACGGGGAGCCCTCCGCGACGGTGGCCATCGGGGAGGTCGCCGGCCGCCGGGTCGCGTTCCTCCCCCGCCACGGCGTGAAGCACGAGTACCCCCCGCACCGCGTCCCCTACCGGGCGAACGTCCGGGCGATGAAGGAGCTGGGCGTGGGGCGGATCTTCGGGCCCTGCGCGGTGGGCTCGCTCCAGCCGCACGTCCGCCCCGGGGACTTCGTCGTCTGCGACCAGCTCGTGGACCGCACCCGCACCCGCCCCCACACGTTCTACGACGGCCCCGAGACCACCCACATCTCGTTCGCCGACCCCTACTGCCCGACCATGCGCGAGGTAATCGTCCGTGCCGGCCGGGAGCGGGGGATCACGATGCACGAGCGGGGCACGGTCGTGGTGGTCGAGGGGCCCCGGTTCTCCACCCGCGCGGAATCGGCTTGGTTCCAGGCGCAGGGGTGGGAGGTCATCAACATGACCCAGTACCCGGAGGCGGTCCTCGCCCGGGAGCTCGAGCTCTGCTACGCGAACATCTCGCTCGTCACCGACTACGACGTGGGCGTCCCCGGGATCCCGCCCGTGACCCACGAGGAGGTCATCCGGGTCTTCAACGAGAACAACGCCCGCCTCCGGGACCTGCTGTTCGCGGCGATCGCGGCCCTGCCGGCGGAGCGGGACTGCCCCTGCGCGACCGCGCTCAAGGGCGCGCGGTTCGAGGTCTGAGGGGGTCTTTCCCACGGCCGTCCCCGGGTACCATCCGGGCATGCCCGAGCCGTTCCTCGTCACCGTCGAGCTGCGCTTCCGGACCGCGGAGGACCCGGATCAGCTCGCCGAGCGGATCCGCGAGTCGGTCCGGCTGATCGTCGGCAAGGACGCGCTCGAGGACTTCCGCGTCCAGGTCCTGCCCCTCGCCGCGCCGCCCGAGCCCGGGGACTGAGGCGGCCGGGCCCCGGGCGCCCGGGCTGTGCGCGGGATCACTGCGCGATCGAGCCCGCCGGGGTAGGGTGCCACGGTCCGCTCGTTCGGGAGGTGATGTCGGCTGCTCCTCATCCGGCGCTCGTCCGCGAGCTCCAAGTTCCTCGGGCTCCTCGCGGTGGCCGCGGGGGCCTCGGCCTGGCTGCTGGTCCACGGCTACCAGGCACGGCTCGAAGCGCTGCGGCCCGTCGCGGGACCCGCCGTCCCGGTGGCGGTCGCCGTCCGCGACCTGGCCCGCGGGGAGGTCCTCGTCCCGGGGGCGCTCCGGGTGGTCGAGGTCCCCGCGCGCTACGCCCCGCCCGGCGCCGTCCCCGACCCGCTCGCGGTCTCCGGGCGGGTTCTCCTGGCG
>DATMBJ010000123.1:0-64602 GCA_035559315.1 Actinomycetota bacterium | reverse complement strand
CGGGCGGACTGCGGCACGCGGGCGGGAGTGGGCGAGGCCGCCGGCGCTCCCGGGCGGACCCCTGGGCGCGCTCCGGGCCTGGCGGCGGGACCCCCTGGGGCTCCTGCGCCGGGCGGCGGCCCTGGGCGACGTGGTCCGGGTCCCGCTCCCGCGGTTCGAGGCCTGGCTCCTGAACCACCCCGACCACGTCCACGAGGTGCTCGTGGCGGGCCACCGGTCGTTCGCGAAGGGCCCCACGATGCAGGCGGCGAAGCTCGTGCTGGGGGAGGGCCTGCTCACGAGCGAGGGCGAGCGGCACCGCCGCCAGCGGCGGCTGATCCAGCCGATCTTCCACCCCGACCGGGTCCTGCGGGCCGCCGGGACCGTGGTGGCCCACGCGGAACGGGCCGCCGGGCGGTGGCGGGCGGGGGAGGTCCTCGACGTGCACGCCGAGATGGCCCGCCTCGCGCTCTCGGTGGCCGCCGAGGCCCTGTTCGCGGCCGACGTGGAGGCCGGGGAGGCGGAGGCGATCGGCCGCGCGCTCACCGAGCAGCTCGCGGGGTTCGGGCGGATCTTCTCGCCGCTGTTCCCCCTCACGCTCCGGCTGCCCCTCCCCGCGAACCGGCGGCTCGGGGAGGCCCGCGCGCTCCTCGACCGGACCGTGGAGCGGATGATCCGGGAGCGGCGGGCGGCCGGGGCCAGAGGCGAGGACGCCCTCTCGCTCCTCGTCGCCGCCTGCGAGGAGGGGCTCCCGGGCATGACCGACCGGCAGGTCCGCGACGAGGCGATGACGCTCCTCCTCGCCGGGCACGAGACGACCGCCGTGGCCCTCACCTGGACCTGGCACCTGCTCGCGCGGCACCCGGAGGCCGAGGCCCGCCTCCACGACGAGCTCGACCGGGTCCTCGGGGGGCGCCCGCCCGCGGCCTCGGACCTCCCGCGCCTGGCGTGGGCGGCGGACGTGGTGCGGGAGTCGATGCGGCTCTTCCCGCCGGCGTGGGCGATCGGCCGGCGGGCGCTCCGGGACCACCCGGTCGGGCCCTGGACCGTGCCCGCCGGGACCGTGGTCGTGGTCTCGCCCTACCTCCTCCACCGGGACCCCCGGTGGTGGCCCGAGCCCGAGGCGTTCCGCCCCGAGCGGTGGGCGGGGGAGGATCCGTCCCGGCCCCGGCTCGCCTACCTCCCGTTCGGGGCCGGCCCCCGGATGTGCGTGGGGGAGCCGTTCGCCTGGGTCGAGGCCACCCTGGTCCTCGCCGCGATCGCCCGGCGCTGGCGGCTCCGCCCGGCCCCGGGCCGCCCGGTCGCGGTCCGGCCGGCGGTCACGCTCCGGCCCCACGGCGGGGTGTGGATGGTGGCCGAGCCCCGGTGAGCGCCCGGACCGGAGCGTCCGGCTCCCGTCCGTCGTTCCGTCGGCCGTCGGGTAGGCTTGCTCTCGGATGACGTTCCGGAGCGCGCTGGTGCTGTTCGCGCACCCCGACGACGCCGAGTTCATGTGCGGGGGGACCGTCGCGCGGTGGGCCCGGGAGGGGACCGAGGTCCACTACGTCTGCGTGACCGACGGGTCGGCGGGCTCGAACGAGCCCGGGATGACCAGGGAGGCGCTCCGTCCCATCCGCGAGGCCGAGCAGCGGGCGGCGGCCGAGCTCCTGGGGGTGGCGAGCCTGACGTTCCTCGGCTACCTCGACGGGCGGCTGGAGCTCACCTGGGACCTCCGCCGGGACGTGACCCGGGAGGTCCGGCGGCTCCGCCCCGACGTCCTCGTGGCGCCGGACCCGTCGCGCCTGTGGTCGGGGAACCGCTACATCAACCACCGCGACCACCGGGTCGTGGGGGAGGCGGCCCTCTGCGCGGTGATGCCGGACGCCCCCACCCGCCCCCAGTTCCCGGAGCTCCTGGACGAGGGCTTCGAGCCGTTCGAGGTGCCCCGCCTCTGGCTCTCCTCCGAGGAAGGGGATACGTTCGTGGACATCGGCGGGACCATCGACCTCAAGCTCCGGGCCCTGGCCTGCCACGCCTCCCAGGGCGTCGGCGAGCCGGACGTCGAGGAGTGGGTGCGCAAGCGCGCCGCGGAGCTCGGCGCGAAGGCCGGCGTGGAGTACGCGGAGGCCTTCCGGGCCTTCGAGCTTTCGGACGGGGACTGATGGAGCACGACGAGCCGGACGAGGACGCCTACGGCCCCGAGGAGGAGCCCTACGAGCTCGACGCCGAGGAGCGGGAGAACATCGAGGCCGACCTCGAGGACCTCCAGGCGATGCGGGAGGTGTTCGGCCCGCAGGGCGTGAAGGGCGTGGTGATCGCCTGCCCCGACTGCGGCTCGAACCACTACTACGAGTGGGACCTGCTCCGGGAGAACCTGGAGCACATGCTCGAGACCGGCGAGCCGCGGATGCACGAGCCGGCCTTCGAGGTCCGCGAGGAGGAGTACATCCAGTGGGACTACGGCAAGGGCTACATCGACGCCCTCGCCGACCACGGCCTCGAGCCCGACCGCCGGATCGAGGTCACGCGGTGCCCCTGGTGCGAGACCCCCCTCGAGGAGCACTTCGCGTACTGCCCGCGCTGCGGCCGCTCGCTCGGCGCCGTGCGCCTGTACCGGGAGCTCGTGGAGCGGGGGCTCGACGAGCGCGAGGTGCGGGCGATCCTCGTGCGCGCGGGCTTCGAGCCGTTCTGACCGGGGCGCGATCCTCAGCCCGGCGACCCGCCGGCCGCGGGGGGCTCGAGCACGCAGTCCTCGGGAGCCTTGTCCGGTCGGAGCCCCTTGAACGAGGGGGCCCGCATCTTGAGCGCCTTCCGGGTGAGCTCGAGGTACTCCACCTCGCAGACCAGGCGGGGCTCGACGAACCGGGCGCCCTTCACCGCCCGGAGCCCGGGGTCGGGGATCGGCGGGTCGGCCCGCTCGAGCGGGGCGAGCTCCTCGAGGAGTCGGCGGAGCGTGGCATCGGTGAACCCGGTGCCCACCTGTCCCACCCATCGGAGGCGCCCGTCCACGTAGGCCCCGACCAGGAGCGCGCCGAGGGTCCCAGCCCGCCCGCCCCGGCCCGGGGTCCAGCCAAGGATCACGCAGTCCTGGCGGGAGACCAGCTTGATCTTCCGCCAGTCGTCGCTCCGCCGGCCGGGCCGGTAGGGGCTCCCCTTCCGCTTCGCCACCACGCCCTCGAGCCCGAGCTCCCGGGCCGCGGCCACGAAGGCGGTCCCCGCCCCGTCCTCGAAGTAGGTGAGCTCGAGGAGGCCGGGCTGGGGCTCGACGACCGCCTCCAGCAGCTCCCGCCGCTCCTCGAGGGGGGCGGGGGTGAGGTCGCGGCCGTCGAGGAACAGGAGGTCGAACGCGACGTAGCGGACGGGGATGCGGGCCCGGGCCCGCGCGATCTCCCGCTCGTTCGTGAGGTTCATCCGCTCCTGGAGGAGCTGGAACGAGGTCCGCCCGGCCTCGTCCACGGCCACGATCTCGCCGTCGAGCACCGCGTTCACCTGGTCCACGAGCGCGTGGAGCCCCGCCAGCTCCGGGTACCGCCCGGTGAGGTCCCTCCCGGTCCGCGAGACCAGCCGGGTCTGGTCGGTCGCGAGGTAGGCGAGGGCCCGGATCCCGTCGAGCTTCGGCTCGAACCGCCAGCGGGGATCGTCGAAGGGCCGCCCGCCGGGCTCGGCGAGCATCGGGGAGAGCGCCGGGGGCGGGGCGATGAGCGGCGCCTCCTGGCGGCTCGCGAGGAAGACCAGCCAGTCGGTCCGGGTCCGAACGAGGTGGTACTCGAGCCCGGGGTACCGGCGGCCGCGGAGGCGGAACGTGACCTTCTCGTCGGTCCACTCGATGGGCTCGTAGGTCCCGCGGTCGAAGATCCGGACCTCCCCGGCGCCGTAGTGCCCCTCGGGGATCGTGCCCTCGAACGAGCCGTACTCGAGCGGGTGGTCCTCGGTGCGGACGGCGAGCCGCTTGTCGCCGGGCCGGATCGGGAGCCCCCGCGGCACGGCCCAGGAGGCCAGCACCCCCTCCCGCTCCAGCCGGAGGTCGTAGTGGAGCCGGGTCGCCCGGTGCTTCTGGATCACGAACGAGTTCCCCGCGCCCCGGGCCTCCCCGGGGGCCGGCTCGGGGGTGCCCGCGAGGTCCCGCTTCTCCAGGTACTCGCGGAGCTTCGGGTCGCGCGACCGCGCGATCGCCTCGTCCGAGGGGGTGGCGGGGGGCGTGCCGCCGCGCTCCGCCGCCCCCCTGGGCGGGGTGCGCTCGATCCCGAGCGCC
The DNA here is from genome assembly GCA_035559315.1 of Actinomycetota bacterium. Lineage (GTDB taxonomy): Bacteria > Actinomycetota > UBA4738 > UBA4738 > HRBIN12 > DATLZM01. The sequence goes on along the minus strand of DATMBJ010000123.1, from coordinate 60,392 downwards.
TCGAGCGCCGCGGAGATGTCCTGGGGAGCCTCCAGGACCCCGCGGAACAGGTCGCCCACCCGCTCCAGGCGATCGAAGACGTTGTCGATCCGGAAGTCCCGTGGGGTGAAGCCCCCCGCCTCGACCTCCTCCCACGTGAGCGGCGTGGAGACCGGGGCGCCGGGCTCGGGCCGGAGCGAGTAGACGGCCGCGATGTTCGCCCCCTCCCGGTTCATCGTGTGGTCGATGAAGACCTTCCCGGCCCGCCGGCGCACCTCCCAGGCCATCGTGACCCGCTCGGGGTCGGCCCGGGCGATCATCCGGCCCACCCGGCCCACGAGCTCCCGGGCGTCCTCGTAGGAGAAGCCCGGCGCGAGCGGGACGAAGACCTGGACCCCGGTGGCCCCGCTGGTCTTCGGGTAGCCGGTGAGGCCCAGGCCCTCGAGCGCCACGCGGACGTGCCGGGCGACGACCAGCACGTCCTCGAAGGCGATCGGCTCGAAGGGATCGAGGTCGAAGAACAGGTAGTCGGGGCTCCCGTGGCTGCCGCACCGGGAGTGGAGCGGGTGGATCTCGATGCACCCCAGGTTCACGACGAAGAGCAGGTGCGCGAGGTCCTCGACCATCAGGTAGTCGATCACCCCGCCCTTCGCCTCCTCGCTCGGGATCCGGCATCGGGGCATCCAGTCCGGGGTGTGCGACGGCGCGGACTTCTCGTAGAAGAAGGGCCCCGCGATCCCGTCGGGCATCCGCTTCATCGTGAGCGGGCGCTCGCGCAGGTAGGGCAGCAGGAGGTCGGCGACGTTGTAGTAGTAGGCGAGGAGGTCGCCCTTCGTGTAGCCCTCCTCGGGCCAGAACACCTTGTCCAGGTTGGAGAGGCGGAGCTCGCGGCCGGCGGCCTCGACCCACCACGCGTCGCCCCGCCGCTCCGCGGGGAGGGCCCGGGGGAGGGCGACGGTGAAGGGGTCCCCGGCGCGGGGGCGCTTCCTGGGCATCCCCGAGATGGTAGACGGGGGGCGGGGAGGGGCTAGGATGGTATCGCCCGCCGCGTGGCGGGTACGACTCCCCCGGAGGACGCCATGCCCAGAGCGATGTGGAAGGGAGCCATCTCCTTCGGCCTGGTCACGATCCCGGTCGCCGTGTACCCGGCCACCGAGGAGAAGTCGCTCAGGTTCCACCAGCTCCACGCGAAGGACGGTGGCCGGATCCGCTACCGGCGGGTGTGCTCGGTCTGCGAGCAGGAGGTCCCGCACGAGGAGATCGTGAAGGGCTACGAGTACGAGAAGGACCGCTACGTGACCCTCACCGACGAGGAACTCGAGGCGGTCCCGGTGGAGAGCTCCCGGACCATCGACATCGAGCGGTTCGTGGACCTCGAGGAGATCGACCCGATCTACTTCAAGAAGTCCTACTACCTGGTCCCCGAGGAGGTCGGGGCCAAGGCCTACGTGCTCCTCCGCGAGGCGATGTCCCGGGACGGGAAGGTGGGGATCGCGAAGGTCAGCTTCCGCGACAAGGAGCACCTCGCCACGCTCCGCTTCCGCGGGAAGGCCTTCGTCCTGGAGACGATGTTCTGGCCCGACGAGATCCGCGAGGCGGAGGGCGTGGACGTCGAGGCCACGGTGCGCCCCCAGGAGGTCGAGATGGCGCGCCAGCTGATCGAGAGCCTCTCCGGGCCCTTCGAGCCCACCGCCTACCGCGACGAGTACCGCGACAAGCTCCTCGAGATCGTGGAACGGAAGATCGCCGGCGAGGAGATCACGGTGCCCGCCGCCGAGGAGGCCCCGGAGCGGGTGGTGGACCTGATGGAGGCCCTGAGGCGCTCGGTCGAGGCGGCCAAGCAGCGGACGAAGCCGGCGGCCCGACCCAAGAAGGCGGCCTCGCGGAAGAAGGCGGCGGCGGGGTAGCCTGGGCCGATGAAGCTCGTCGTGGCGGTCATCAAGCCCCACAAGCTCGACGAGGTGAAGGAGGCCCTCCGCGACGTGGGGGTCCAGGGTCTCACCACGAGCGACGTGGAGGGGTTCGGGCGCCAGCGGGGCCACACCGAGGTCTACCGCGGTGCCGAGTACCAGGTGGACTTCGTCCCCAAGGTCAAGGTCGAGGTCCTCGTGGACGACGCCGACGCCCAGGGGGTCGTGGACGCGATCACGAAGGCCGCGCGCACCGGGAAGATCGGCGACGGCAAGATCTGGGTCCTCCCGGTCGAGCAGGTCGTCCGGATCCGCACCGGCGAGCGCGGGCCCGACGCCCTGTGACCGGCGCCCGGCCGGGGACGGCCGTGGAGGGCCGCCCCGAGCCCCCGCCCCCGGTCGCGCGGCTCCTCGGGGAGCTCCGGGCCCTGGACCGGGCCTACTCCCCCGGCCACCACGGGCGGTGGTCCGCGCGCCGGCGGGCCGAGCTGGTCGATCGGTGCCTGCGCGAGCTGTTCGCCGCGGCGGGCCCTCCCCCGGGGGTCGCCCTCGCCGCCCTCGGCGGGTACGGGCGGGGGGAGCTCGCCCCCGCCTCCGACCTCGACCTCCTGATCGTCCACCGGGGCCGCGCCGAGGACCTCCGCCCCCTCGCCGAGCGCCTCCTCTACCCGCTCTGGGACGCGGGGCTCGCGGTGGGCCACGCGGTGCGGACGCCCGACGAGTGCCTGGCGTTCGCCGCCGGGCGCCTGGACGCGGCGACGTCGATGCTCGACGCCCGGTTCCTCGCCGGGGACCCCGGGGTCCTCGACGACGCGCTCGCCCCGGTGCGGAGCTGGCTGCGGGAGGACCCCCGCGGCTTCGCCACCCGCCTGGCCGAGGACGCCCGCGAGCGGGAGGAGCGCGCGGGCGCCACCTCCCGGGTCCTCGAGCCCGACCTGAAGGAGGGGCGGGGAGGGCTCCGGGACCTCCACGCCCTGGCCTGGGTGGCCCGGGTGGCCTTCGACGGCGACCTCGGCGCCCTCGTCGGCGCCGGGCTCCTGCGGGAGCGGGAGCGGCGGGCCCTGGAGGACGCCTGGGAGTTCCTCACCCGCGCCCGGAGCGCGATCCACCTGGAGACCGGGAAGCGGAGCGACCGGCTCATCCTCGAACTCCAGCCCGGGGTGGCCGCGGCGATGGGGTTCGTGGACGAGCCGGGGCTCGCGGCCCCCGACGGCCTGATGCGGGCGGTGTTCGAACACGCCCGCCAGGTGGAGCACGTGGGCGGCGCGGTCATCGACCGGTTCCTGGCCGGGGACCGGCTGGTGGCGGGCGTCGAGCTCGACCCCACCCCCGCCGGGGTGCTGCGGGCCTTCGCGGACCTCGCCACCCGGTCGGCCCCGCCCGCCCCCGGGTTCCTCGACGCCGTGGAGCGGGCCGACGTCCCGGACCCGGTCCCCTGGGACGACGAGGTCCGGGAGGCCTTCCTCCGGCTGCTCCGGGCCGGGGAGGGGGCGGCGGCGGCCCTGGACGCGCTGGACCGGATGGGCCTCCTGGTGCGCTTCCTGCCGGAGTGGGCGCCGGTCCGCTGCCGGCCCCAGCGGGACCCCTACCACCGCTCGCCGGTCGACGTGCACCTCCTCGACACCCTGGCCGGCGCGGCCCGGCTGCTCGGCGGCGAGGACGAGGACGACCCCGTGGCGCGGGAGGCCCTCCCCCTGGTCCCCGACCCCGACGGGTTCCTCCTGGGCGCGCTCCTCCACGACGTCGGGAAGGTCGGGCTCGGCGGGCACGTCGCCGCCGGCGTCCGCCAGGCCCGCTCGGCCCTGGACCGGATGGGCCTCCCGGCGGCCTGCCGCGACCTGGCCTCGTTCCTGGTCGAGCACCACCTCCTGCTCTCGGACACCGCCACCCGCCGCGACCTGGAGGACGACGACCTGGTCCTGGACGTCGCCGCGACGGTCGGGGACCAGGGGCGCCTCGCCGCGCTGTACCTGCTCACGGTGGCCGACGCCCGGGCCACGGGGCCGGCGGCGTGGACGCCCTGGCGGCGGACCCTGGTCCGGGAGCTCGTGGCCAAGGTCCAGCACGTGCTGGAGCGGGGCGAGATGGGTCCGGAGCTCGCGGAGCGGCTCGCCGACCGGGCCGAGGCGCTCCGCCGGCTCCTCGCGGGCGAGGACCCGGCGGAGGTGGAGCGCTTCCTCCGACGCGTGCCGCACGGGTACCTCGCGGCCGTGCCCACCGAACGGGCCGCGGCCCACCTCCGGCTGCTCCGGGCGCCCCTCGGGGCCGCCGAGGTCCGGACGCTCGTGGAGCCGGGCGCCCGGCCCGGGACCCACGCGCTCACGGTCGTGGCCCCCGACCGGCCGGGGCTCCTCTCCTGGATCGCGGGAGCCCTCGCCCTGGCCGGGCTCTCGATCCTCACCGCGCAGGTCTTCACGACCGAGGACGGGGTGGCGGTGGACCTGTTCGAGGTCGAGGGGGCGTTCGAGCCCCAGATCGACGAGGCCCGCTGGCGGTCGTTCCGGCGTTCGCTCCGGCGGGCGCTCGAAGGGCGCCTGGATCTCGCGCACCTGGTGGAGGAGCGCCGGCGGCACTACCCGCGCCCGAGGGCCGAGATCCCGGTGCGGGTCTCCGTCGACAACGGGGCCTCGGACTTCTTCACGGTGGTCGAGGTGGGGGCCGCCGACCGCCTCGGCCTGCTGTTCGACGTCACCCGGACCCTCGCCGAGCTGGGGCTCGACGTCCACCTGGCGAAGGTCGCCACCTACGGGGCGCGGGTGGTGGACGCGTTCTACGTCCGCGACGTGCTGGGGCGGAAGCTCGAGGATCCCGGGGCCATCGCCGCCCTGGAGCGGGCCCTGGTCGAGCGGCTGGGCGGGTGAGGCCCGGCGGGAGCCGGCCGGGTCAGGGGCGCTCCGCCGCCAGGAGCTCCCCGAGCCGGCGGGCGAAGGCCGGCGCGTCCCCGTGCCCCTCGTGCTTGAAGTAGACGTAGGCGTCCCGGCCAGCGGCGAGGACCGGCCGGAGCCGCTCGGCCCAGGCCCGGAGCTCGTCCTCCCCGTAGCTCGTCCTCCGTAGCCGCAGGAACGCGAAGGGGTCGGCGGCGAGCTCGCCGTCCGGGGCCGGCCGCTCGTCGGTCTCGGCCACCACCCAGGCCACGCCCTGCTCGGCGAGGAGGTCGCGGGCCTCCTCCCACGAGGGGTGGCGGAACTCCATGGCCGCCAGCACGGGCGGCAGCCCGCCTAAGAACCGCTCGAGGAGCGTCCGGTCGTAGCGGAGCGAAGGCGGGCACTGGAACAGGACCGGCCCCAGGCGGTCGCCGAGGAGGCGGGCCCGCTCCAGGAACAGGCCCACGGCCTCGTCGGCGTCGGCCAGCCGGAGCGTGTGGGTGATCCGCTGGTTCGCCTTGAGGGCGAACCGGAACCCATCGGGGACCCGCTCGCGCCAGGCGAGGAGCGTGCGCTCGGACGGGTACCGGCGGAACGTGTAGTTGACCTCGACCGTGGGGAACCGCTCCGCGTAGTAGGCCAGCATGTCCTCGCGACGGGTCCCCTCGGGGTAGAAGGCCCCCACCCACTCGTCGTAGGCGAACCCGGAGGTCCCGAGGTACAGCCGGCCCGGCACGCGTGCATCATGGCAGGGATGACGGCGCCCGAGCAGGGCCTCACGATCTCCCACCCCGGCCGGTGGACGGTCCGCGGGGCCTGGGCCGCGCCGCCCCATGCCGTGGCGGCCCTGGTCCTGGCGCACGGGGCCGGCGCGCCCATGGACCACCCCTTCCTCGTGGGGTTCGCCCGCGCCATGAACGCCGAGGGCGTGGCCACGCTGCGGTTCAACTTCCCCTCCATGGAGGCGGGACGGCGGTCCCCGGACCCCGAGCCCGTGCTCCGGGACGCCTGGACGGTCGCGTTCGAGGCGGCGGGCAGGCGCTCCGCCGGGCTCCCGGTCCTCGCGGGCGGGAAGTCGCTCGGGGGGCGGATCGCCTCGATGTGCGTGGCCGACGGGCTGCCCGCGGCCGGGCTCGTGTTCCTCGGCTACCCGCTGCATCCCCCCGGGAGGCCCGAACGGCTCCGCGACGAGCACCTGTACCGGATCCGCGTGCCGATGCTGTTCCTGCAGGGGACCCGGGACCCCTTCGCGCGGCCGGACCTCCTGGCCCGGGTGCTGGCGCGCCTGGGGGAGCGGGCGACGCACGTCCCGGTCGAGGGCGGCGACCACTCGTTCCGGGTCCGGGGTTCGGGGGCGGACGACCGGGCGATCGGCGCGTCGCTCGCGGCGCACGCCGCGCCCTTCGTCCGGCGGGTGGCGGGGGCCGGCTGATGCTGCGCCGCGACCGGACCCGGGAGACCGCCTGATGCCTCGCCGCCACCGCCGGGCCCCGCAGACCCCGCCGCCCGCGCCGCGGCCACGGGCGGCCGCCCCCCTCTGGGCGCTCCTCCCCGGCTACGAGGTCCGTCAGGTGGGCGGGGAGAAGGAGTACCGCTGCCCCGGCTGCGACCACCCGATCCGCCCCGGCGCGTGGCACCTCGTGGTCGTGCCGGAGGACGCGCCGGAGGAGCGCCGCCACTGGCACACCGGGTGCTGGCGGGTGGAGCTCCGCCGACGGGGCCTGGGCCGCGCGTAGCTCCGCGGACGCGGCGTTGGCCGCGCGCGGCAGGCCCCGGCGGGCGCCCTGGCTATCATCGGGTGCATGACGCCCGAAGCCCGCGCCGTCATGTGGGAGCGCGACGGTCGTTGGGTGGGTCGGATCGGGGGCGAGGAGGTGGCGGCCGCGAGCCGCGACGAGTGCCTGGCGGCGCTCCGCCGGCGCGCGGGGGAGGGGACGCTCACGGTCGAGGTCGTCCCGCCCCTCGCCGGGGTCGCCGAGGCCGCCCGGATCCTCGGCTGGGACAAGCGGAGGGTGTCGACCTACGTCCGCCGCGGCGCGTTCCCCGAGCCCGTCGCGGTCCTCGCCTCGGGGCGGGTCTGGCGGCGGGAGGACGTGGAGGCCTTCGCCGCCACCCGCCGGCGCCGGAGGGCTCCCCGGTGAGCGCCCCCGAGCGCCCGCGGCTCCTGTTCCTGGTCCGCCACGGCGAGGCCGACCAGGCCTCCGACGACATGCGTACGACCCCCCGGGGGCTCCAGTGGGACCCGCCCCTCTCCGCGCGGGGGCGGGAACAGGCCGAGCTCCTGGCGCGGCGCCTGCTGCTCATGGAGCCCCGCCCCGCCGCCGTCTACTGCTCCCCGTTCCGGCGCGCCCGGGAGACCGTCGCGCCCTTCGCCGAGGCCGTCGGGGTGGAGGTCGCGCTCGACGAGGACCTCGGCGAGGCCTACGTCGGCGAGTGGGAGAACCGCTCGTTCGAGGAGATCCTGGCCACCGACGAGGACCTGCTCCGCCGGTTCCGGGACCAGGAGCCGATGTGGAGCCTCGCGCCCGGCGCGGAGCCCACCGATGCGCTCCGGGAACGGGTGGTCCGCGCCGTGGAACGGATCCTCGCCCGCCATCCCGAGGGCAACGCGCTCGTCGTCGCCCACGGCGGCGTGATCAACGCCTACGTCGGCCACGTCCTCGGCCTCGAGCAGGAGATGTTCTTCCTCCCCGACAACGCCTCGCTCTCCTCGCTGTTCGTCGAGGGGGAGCGGCGTCGGGTCCGGTTCCTCAACGACGTCCGCCACCTCACCGACCCGCACCTGTTCCACATCGGGGCGCCGGCGGCGGAGGCGCCGGCGGCCGGCGGGCCGGGACGCGGACCGGCCGGGTGAGCCGCCGGAGCCGCCGGCCGAGGGCCCGGGGGGCGGCCGGACGTGGCGAGAGGGCCGCGGGGAAGCGCGGCCCTCTCGCGCGAGCACCCCGCGGGGCGCGGCTCAGGCCGCCCGCGGGATCCGGGTCTCGATCTCGGTGGCCTGGTCGTGGACCCGCCGGGCGGTGGACGCGATCAGGTCCAGGATCTCGTGCCAGAACGCGGCGACACCCCCGAGCGCGAGCCCCGTGGCCACCGGGCCCATCCACGCGGCGCGGAAGGTCTGGTTCCACGCGGCGAACGCCGAGTAGTCCGTCACCCACGTGACCAGGACCCCCGCCACGAACGCCAGCAGCAGGCGGATGCCGCGGGGCATGTCCCAGGCGTGGCGCACGAGGTCCACGAGCTTCGCCACCGCGAGACCGAGCAAGAGCACGGTCGCGAACACGTACATCGGTCCGACACCTCCTTCCGCTATCAACCGACCGCCCGGGGGCGCAGGAGGTTACAGGAGCCACAGGAGCAACACGGAGCGCGGCCCGCGGGGCCCGGCCCCGGCCTCTATACTTCCCCGCCACGCCGGGAAGGAGGCGCCGTGAAGTTCCTCTCCGACGAGTGGGCCCGGGCCCTGAAGGAGGCCCTGAACGCGAACGAGGAGTTCCGCCGGGGGACCGCGGGCCAGACGGTCCGTCTCCAGCAGGTGATCCTCACCCCGGAGGGCGAGGTCCGCTACTGGATCCGGATCGAGGACGGGACCATCGACCTCGGGCTGGGAGAGGTGGCCGAGCCCCACGCCACGATCACGCAGGACTACGGGACCGCCGCCGCGATGGCCCGGAGCGAGCTCTCGCCGGTGACGGCGTTCATGACCGGCCGGCTCAAGGTCTCGGGCGACCTCGGGGTCCTGATGGGCCTCGCCGGTCCCTTCTCGAAGCTCCCCGAGGTGATGCGGGAGCTGGACGTCGAGTACTAACGGGCCCCGCCCCGCCCGCCGCGCCCCGCGGGCAGCACCACGAAGGTGGCGGCGGCCCGGGCGAGGAGGGTCCCGCCGGCGTCCGTCACGTCGGCCTCGGCGTACGCGGCCCGCCGCCCCACCCGGAGGGCCCGCCCCCGGGCCACGATCCGGCCCAGCGGGGCCGGCGCCAGGTAGGCCACGGAGAGCTGGGCCGTCACCTGGAGGAGCCCCGGCTCGAGGGCGGCCCGGACGGCGAGCCCGCAGGCCGTGTCGGCCAGCCCGGCGATCACGCCGCCGTGGACCAGCCCCGCCGCGTTCAGGTCGTGCTCGGCCGCGGAGAGGGCCACCTCCACCTCGCCCGGCGCCACGCGGAGCAGCTCGATCCCGGCCCGCTCGTGGTAGGGGCCCAACCGGACCCGGGCCGCGAGGTCCTCGTCCGTCATTCCTTGACGTAGGGCTTCCCGTCGGCGGCCGGGGGCCGCGCCCGGCGGACCACGCCGGCCACCACCAGGATCGTGGCGAGGTACGGCGCCATCAGGAGGAACTCCGAGGGGATCGGCACCCCCAGGATCGAGAGCTTGGTCTGGAGCGAGTCGGCGAACCCGAACACCAGGGCCGCGCCGAAGGCCCCGATCGGGTTCCAGCGGCCGAAGATCATCGCCGCGAGCCCGATGAAGCCCTTGCCCGCGGTCATCCCCTCGTCGAACCGGCCGACCGAGCCGAGCGTGAAGAACGCCCCGCCGATCCCGGCCACCATCCCCCCCAGGATCACGTTCCGGTACCGGGTGGCGAGCACCCTGATCCCGACCGTGTCCGCGGCGCGCGGGTGCTCGCCGACCGCCCGGACCCGCAGGCCCCACCGCGTCCGGAACAGCCCGACGTGGACCACCGCGATCAGGACCAGCATCAGGTAGACGAAGACGTTGTTGTCGAACACCACCGGGCCCACGATCGGGAGGTCCGAGAGCACGGGGATCCGCAGCTCCTGGAAGCGGCCGGGGGTGTTGAGCGCCTGGTTCCGCTGGAGGAACCGGGCCGACAGGAAGCTCGTGAGGCCCAGGGCCAGCAGGTACAGGAAGAAGCCCGCGATGATCTGGTCGACCTGGTAGCGGATCGCGAGGACCCCCAGGATCCACCCCATCGCCCCGCCCACCACGGCCCCGAGCAGGAGCCCCAGCCACAGGTTCTCGGTGACGCTGGCCGCCACCGTCCCCGAGAGCGCCCCGGCCAGGAGCATCCCCTCGATCGCGATGTTGATCACCCCCGAGCGCTCGCAGAGGACCCCGGAGAGCGCGCCGAACGTGATGGGCACCGCCCGCAGCAGCGTGCTCTTGAGCATCCCGAGGAGGTTCATCTCGTCGCCCCGGGCCGCCCAGGCCAGGAAGGAGAACACGAACAGGGAGATCACGACGCCGAGCACGAGGTTCGTCCGGGCCCCGAACCCCCGGGTGAGCTGGACCCCGCCGAGGAAGGCGCAGACCGCGGCCAGGAGGTAGGCCGTGGCCCGCACCGGCACCACGAGGTCGGGGAGGGTGACGAACGTCTCCCGCCCCCCGAGGTTCAGCCCGAACCGGGCGTCGCCGGGGCCGGAGCCCGCGCCGAACAGGAGCGCGATGGCCAGGGCGACGGCGAGGAAGAAGAAGCCGGTGGCCCGGGCCCGCGCCGGGGAGACCGCGCGCCCGGCCACGGCCACGCTCATCGGGCCTCCTCCGCGGGGGCCGGCCGGGGGGCCGGCGCCCCGCCCGCCGGGCCCGGCGTCGGGCGGGTCCGGATCCGGTAGATCCCCCGCACGATCGCGGGCGCCGCGATGAACACGACCACGAGCGCCTGGATCACCACGATGATGTCCACCGGGGTCTGGGTGGCGGCCTGCATGCTCCGGGAGCCCGCGCGGAGCGCGCCGAACAGCAGCGCGGCCAGGACCACCCCGACCGGGCGGGCCCGCCCCAGGAGGGCCAGCGTGATCCCGTCGAACCCGAACCCCGACGAGAACCCCGGGGTGAGGCTCGGGGTCACCGAGAGGAGCTGGTTGGCGCCGGCCAGGCCGGCCAGGGTCCCGGCGAGGGCCATGATCGCGAGGTAGGTGCGGGAGGGGCTCATCCCCGCCGCCCGCGCCGCGTCGGGGTTGGCCCCCACCGCCTGGAACTCGAACCCGACCGTGGTCCGGTCCAGGAGCCACGCCACGCCGGCCGCCACCGCGAGGGCCACGAGCAGGCCCGCGTGGACCCGGAGCGAGGGGCCGAACAGGTGCGGGTAGGCCGCCTCGACCGGTTTGGAGATGGGGTCGGTGCGGTCGGGCCGGCGGTACAGCTCGGTGGAGAGCATGTAGAGGGCGAGGAACGAGGCGACGAAGTTCAGCATGATCGTCGTGATGACCTCGTGGGCCCCGGTCCGGGCCTTGAGGAACCCCGGGACCGCGCCCCAGGCCGCGCCGCCCAGGGCGCCGGCCAGCACCACCGCGGCGAGCCGGAGGGGCCCCGGGAGGCCGGTGAGCGAGAACCCCACGACGGCCGCGGCCACCGCCCCCGCCGTGAGCTGGCCCTCCCCGCCGATGTTGAACAGCCCGGCCCGGAAGGGGAGGGCCACGGCGAGCCCGGTGAGGACGAGGGGCGTCGCCACGACCAGGGTCTCGGAGAGCGGGTTGAAGGCCCGGGCGATCTCGCGGGCGTCGCCCGTCCGGAACGCCTCCGCGTACCTCGCGGGGTCCCCGAACGCCCCGGTGAAGAGCGCCCGGTAGGCGTCTCCGACGGCCCGGGCGGAGGCGGAGAACGCGCCCAGCGGGTCGCGGAGGAACCGGCCCCAGGCGGCGAGCGCGTCGGGCGCGGTGAAGACGATGATCAGGGCGCCGACGAGGAGCGCGGTGAGGACCGCCAGGGCGGGGATGAGCACCGTCTCCCGCCACCCACGGCCGGTGACGATCTCCACGAAGCCGGTGGGCTCCCGGGTGACGGCCGGGCCGGCCGCCCGCGCCTCGTCCTCGGGCAGGACCTCGACCCCGCCCGTGGACCGGGGCTCGCGGGGGGCCTCCGCCTCACCCACCGGCCGCGGCCTCCTCCAGCCGGGCCCCCGCCATCAGCAGGCCCACCCGCTCCCGGGTGGCCCGCTCGGCCGGCAGGACGCCCACGATCCTCCCCCGGTACATCACCGCCACGCGGTCGGCCAGGGCCAGGACCTCGTCCAGCTCGGACGAGACGATCAGCACGGCCGCGCCCCGGTCCCGCTGTTCGACCAGGCGGCGGTGGATGTACTCGACCGAGCCGACGTCGAGCCCCCGGGTGGGCTGGCTCGCCACGAGGAGCCGGACCTCCCGGGAGAACTCCCGGGCCACGATCACCTTCTGCTGGTTCCCGCCGGAGAGCGTGGAGACCGGCAGCTGGACCGAGGGCGTGCGGATGTCGAAGGCCCGGGCACGCTCCTCGGCCGCCCGCAGGACGGCCTCCTCGTCGCGGACGATCCAGCGGGCGAACGGCGGCAGGTCGTAGGTGTTGAGCACCAGGTTGTCGGCGATCGTGAACGTCACGATCAGCCCGTCCTTCTGGCGGTCCTCCGGCACGTGGCCGACCCCGGAGCGGAGCACCCGCCGGGGCGTCCATCCCGTCGCATCGCGGCCGAGCACCCGGACCGTCCCGGCCTCGGGGGGCCGCAGGCCGGTGAGGGCCTCGACCAGCTCGGTCTGGCCGTTCCCCTGGACCCCCGCGACGCAGACGATCTCGCCCGCCCGGACCGCGAACGAGACCCCGTCCACCGCGACCTGGTCCCGGTCGTCGCGGACCACGAGCCCCTCGACCTCGAGCACCGGCTCGCCGGGCCGGGCCGGCGGCTTCTCCACCACGAGCCGGACGGCGCGGCCGACCATCATCGAGGCCAGCTCCTCCTCGGTGGTCTCCTCCGGGGTGGTGGTCCCCACGACCCGCCCCCGCCGGAGGACCGTGATGCGGTCGGCGACGGCCAGGACCTCCTTCAGCTTGTGGGTGATGAAGATGATGGAGCGGCCCGAGGCCTTGAGCTGGCGCATCACGTCGAAGAGGTCCTCGATCTCCTGGGGGGTGAGCACCGCCGTCGGCTCGTCCAGGATCAGGACCCTGGCCTCCCGGTAGAGCGCCTTCAGGATCTCCACCCGCTGCTGGACCCCCACCGGGAGCTCCTCGACGAGCGCGTCCGGCGGGACCTCCAGGCCGAACCGGCGCGACAGCTCCTCGACCTTCCGACGGGCCCGGCGGAGGTCGAGGAAGCCCAGCCGACCGGTGGTGATCTCGTCGCCCAGGATGATGTTCTCGGTGACGGTGAAGACCGGGATCAGCATGAAGTGCTGGTGGACCATCCCCAGCCCAGCCGCGATCGCGTCGCCGGGGTCCTCGAACCGCACCGGCCGCCCGTCGAGCAGGACCTCTCCCTCGTCGGCCCGGTACAGGCCGTAGAGGATGTTCATCAGCGTGGTCTTCCCGGCGCCGTTCTCGCCGAGGAGGGCGTGGATCTCTCCCTCCTCCACGACGAGGTCGACGTGGTCGTTGGCCACGACCCCCGGGAACCGCTTCGTGATGCCGCGCAGCTCGAGGCGCATCGGACGACCCTCACCGGGCAGCATACGGGGGGCGCGGACCCCGCGCCCGCGCCCCCCGCGTCGCCGCCTCCCTAGAGGTAGTCGTTGTAGTCCGCGGAGACCGAGCCGTCGATGATGCCCTGCCGGAGCTCCTCGATCCGGTCCTTCAGCTCCTGGGGCACGTCGTCCTCGAACTCGTGGTACGGCGCGATCCCCACGCCGTTGTTCTCGAGCGTGCCCACGTAGACGCCGCCCTCGAACGTGCCCTCGACCACCTGCTTGATGGCCTCGAACACCGCGACGTCCATGTTCTTCATCACGCTCGTGAGGAACAGCGGGCAGAACTCCGAGGCCGAGATGCAGCCGTCGGTGTCCACCCAGATCGCCATGTCGTCCTGGGGCGAGTCCTGGAGCGCGGCCGTGGTGCCGAAGCCCACCGGGCCCGCCACCGGCAGCACGATGTCCGCCCCCTCGGCGAGGAAGTCCTCGGTCACCTGGCGCCCCTTGGTCTGGTCCTCGAAGTCGCCGGTGAACGTGCCGTCCTGCTTCGCGGCGTCCCAGCCCAGGACCTCGACGCTCGTGCCGTTGTCCTCGTTGTACTTCTGGACGCCGGCCCAGAACCCGTTCATGAAGATCGTGACCGGCGGGATGTTGATGCCGCCGTAGGTCGCGACCTTCCCGGTCTTCGTCATCCCGGCGGCGAGGTAGCCGGCGAGGAACGCCGCCTGGTCGGTCGCGAACGTCAGGCCGAGGACGTTGTTGTTCTCGATCTCGCCCTCGCCGTAGGCGAAGTCCACGATCGCGAAGGGCTGGTCGGGGTTGGCGTTCGCCGCCTCCTTCGTGGCGTCCCCCAGCAGGAACCCGACCGTGATGATGATGTCGCAGCCCTCGTCCAGGAACGCCTGGATGTTCGGCGCGTAGTCGTCCTGGGTCTGCGACTCGAGGAACTTGGCCTCGACGCCGAGCTCGGACTGGGCCCGCTGGACCCCGGCCCAGGCCGTGGCGTTGAAGCTCTTGTCGTCGATCCCGCCGACGTCGGTGACCTGGCAGGCCTTCATCCCCTCGCCCGGGAGGCCGCCCTCCTCGGGCGGCTGCTCCTCCGCGGCGCGGGCGCAGGCCGCCGTCGCCAGGGCCAGGGCCGCCAGGACCGCGAGGATCCGGAGCCTCGGCTTCATACCCCCTCCTTCCCTCTCCGTTCCCGCCGAACATTACGTCAGCCGGGTCGCCCGGGGATGCGCCGGGCGGCCCCCTCAGGTCGTGCCGAACAGGCGGTCGCCGAAGTCGCCGAGCCCCGGGAGGATGTAGCCCCGGCCGTTCAGCTGGCGGTCCAGGGACGCCGCGTAGATGTCCACGTCGGGGTGCTCGGCCTCCATCTTGGCCAGGCCCTCGGGGGCCGCCACGACGCAGACGAACCGGATCGACGCCGGATCCCCCTCCTTGATCGCCGCGCAGGCGGCGGCCCCCGACCCTCCGGTGGCGAGCATCGGGTCCAGCACCAGCACGTGCCGGTTCCGCACGGGCGGCAGCTTCCGGTAGTAGGACTGGGGCAGGAGCGACGCTTCGTCCCGCTCGAGCCCCACGTACCCCACGGCGACCTCGGGGAAGAGCTCGGTCACGGCCTCGAGCATCCCCAGGCCGGCGCGGAGGATCGGCACCGCCACCAGGTCCCCCGAGAGCACCCGGCCCGTTGTCCGCTCGAGCGGGGTCTCCACCTCCACCTCCTCCCAGGGCAGGGTCCGCGCCGCCTCGAGCACCAGGGCCAGGGCGAGCCGCTTCGTGAGCGTGCGGAACACGGGGGGAGGGGTGGTCCGGTCCCGCAGCGCCGTGAGCAGGTGCTGCGCGAGCGGGTGGTCGACCACGGTGAGCGCCACGGCGCCGCATCCTACCGGGGAGGCCGCCCGGGGGCGAGCGCCTCCCCCGGTTGCCAAGCGCGGGACGGCGTGCCAACATGCCGGGCGTGCAGCGGTACTTCTCCTTCGGCTGGTTCTACGGCGGGCCCGGCCCGGCGTAGCTGCCTGCCAGCCGACGGAGAGGCGCAGCGACCCCGGGCCAGCGGCCCGGGGTCTTCCGTTCCCCGGGCCCCGCGGAGGGAGGAGGGAACGCGATGGTCGTGGTGATGAGGCCGGACGCGACGGACGCCGACGTGGAACGCGTCTCCGAGAAGGTCCGGGAGGCGGGCGGGGAGGCCTTCGTCTCCCGGGGCCGGGTGCACACGATCATCGGGCTCGTGGGCGACACGGCCCGGTTCGAGGCGATCCCGTTCCTGCAGCTCCCGGGCGTGGAGCGCGTGATCCGGGTCGGGAAGCCCTACAAGATGGTGGCCCGGGACCTCCACCCGCAGCCCAGCACGGTCAAGGTGGGGACCGCGGAGGTCGGGCGGGGGTCGGTGACCCTGATCGCCGGCCCCTGCGCCGTGGAGACCGAGGAGCAGGCCCTGGCGTCCGCCCGGGCGGCGAAGGAGAGCGGGGCCACGATCCTCCGCGGCGGGGCGTACAAGCCCCGGACCTCCCCCTACTCCTTCCAGGGGCTCGGGGAACGGGGGCTCGAGATCCTCGCCGTGTGCCGCGCCGAGACCGGGCTCCCCGTGGTGACCGAGGTGCTCGAGACCCGCGACGTGGAGCTGGTGGCCGAGTGGGCCGACGCGCTCCAGATCGGCACCCGGAACATGCAGAACTTCGCGCTGCTCAAGGAGGTCGGCCAGATCCACAAGCCCGTGCTGCTCAAGCGGGGGCTCGCGGCCACCGTCGAGGAGTGGCTCATGGCCGCGGAGTACATCGCCCAGCGGGGGAACTCCGAGATCATCCTGTGCGAGCGGGGCATCCGGACCTTCGAGCCCTCCACCCGGAACACCCTGGACCTCGCGGGGATGGCCGTGGCCCAGCAGGAGACCCACCTGCCGGTGATCGTGGACCCCTCCCACGCCACCGGGAAGCGGGCGCTCGTGGGCCCGATGGCGCGGGCCGCGGTCGCCGCCGGGGCGGACGGGGTGATGCTCGACGTCCACCCGAACCCCGAGGAGGCGCTCTGCGACGGCCCCCAGGCGCTCACGCCCGCCGACCTGCTGGGCTTGGCCGCCGACCTCCGGGCCGTCGCCGGCGCCCTGGGCCGGCCGATGGCCTGAGCGGACCGCCGTCCGCGTTCCGGCCTCCGGTACCGGACGCCCCGGAGGCGTTCCCGACCTGCCGGTTTGACCACCGGGGTTCCGTCGGATAGATACCGGCCGACCGTGCGGAGGCCGCCGGGGCGACAGGAGGGGGGCGCTCGTTCGCGTGCGTCGGAGCCGGCTCCTCGGGCGACGAGCCTTCACCCAGGGTTCGCGACGCCTCCTCCGCCGCGTTCCCGAAGCTTCCCCTCGGGGTGGGACCCTCCGCCCCGTGCCGGACCGGAGGAGGTGACCGTGAAGCGCACCCGGACGATCCTGCTCGCTCTGTCGGTCCTCGCCGCGCTCATCCCGCCCGCGGCCGCCCGGGCCGCGAAGCCCGCGCCCCCTGCGCCCTCGAAGCCCTCGGCCGAGCGGGCGATCTTCTTCGCGGCCGACGGGATGCGGCCCGACCTGGTCGACGCGTTCGCCGAGGGAGGGGCGATGCCGACCTTCGCCGCCCTGATCGAAGAGGGCGTGAAGGGCGACGACGGGCTCGTCCAGGGGTTCCCGCCCAACACCGGCGTGGGCTGGTACACCCTCGCCGCGGGCACCTGGCCGGGGGAGCACGGCTCGACCAACAACACGTTCCACCGGACCGGGGCGTCCTTCACGGGCCAGACCCGCTTCTCCGACGCCGGGATCCTCCAGGCCGACACGCTCCCGCAGGCCGCCGAGCGGGCCGGGAGGACCGTCGTGGCGGTGGAGTGGGTGGGGGCGCGGTCCCTCGTCCCCGAGCTCCAGGGGCCCGTCGTGGACTTCCGGACGTTCTTCTCGCGGCGGGGGGTGCTGGTGTTCCCCTCCGACCCGGGCGAGGCCGCCGGCGCGGCCGGCTTCGGGCTCGAGTACCAGGTGGCGTCGTTCGCCGCGGCCACCGGCTGGTCGAACGCGCCCGCCGGCGACGACGACGTGAGCCCGCCCCGGGAGGCGGTGCTCACGATCCCGACCACGAGGCCAGCGGAGAACCCGACGAGGGGGTTCGACCTCTACGTCTTCGATTCCCTCGACGATGGGACGCCCGCCTACGACACGGTGCTCCTCGTCCCGTCCTCCGCGGGGAAGGACGCGACGCGGGCCGTGGCGAGCTTCGGCGAGGGCGACTGGGTCGACGTGAAGTTCGAGCTCTCCGGCCCCCGTGCCGGCCAGACCGCCGGGTCCTGGATGAAGCTGATCGAGCTGGCGCCCGATCTGTCGGCGTTCCGCTTCTACTTCACGTCCCTGGCGCGGGCCAACGCGACCTACCGCGGGTGCACCTTCGCGCCGGACTGCGCCAACCCCACCACGGGGTTCGAGGAGATCCTGAACCGGCGGTTCCCGACCTCGACCGCGGCCGACTTCGCGCCGATCGAGGCCGGGATCATCGACGAGGACACCCACGTGGAGCAGGGGCTGATGTGGGCCGAGGCCCACCACCGGTACCTCCGCTTCATCCTCGGCACGGAGCCCGTGGAGACGGTCGGGGGAGGGACGATCGACGGTCTCGGGGTGCAGCCCGACCTCCTGCTCCTCGGCCACCCGGTCACCGACGAGATCCAGCACATGTACCTGGGCGTCGTGACCGAGACCGAGCCGGGGCCGGGTGGCACCTCGATCCCCAACCCGTTCTTCGACGACCTCCACGGCGACGGGACGCCCGACGGCCAGGTCGCCGAGCGGCGCGCCTTCATCGAGGCGGCCTACGCGCAGGCCGACGAGACGCTCGCCCTCGGGATGGAGCTCCTCGACGGCGAGGAGGCGGTCGTGGCGAGCTCCGACCACGGGTTCGCCGCCCAGAACCAGGCCGTGAACGCCCGCTTCGTCCTCTCCGGGGCGACCGTCGAGGGGGACGCCGGGACCATCCCGGTGCACCCGAGCGGCGCCACGGCCACCGCCAACTGCGGCGCCGGGGCCTCGGACCTGGCCAAGGCCTGCTGGGCCGGGGGGACCGCCCAGATCTACGTGAACCCCACGCTCCCCCCGGGGGTCACGTACGAAGAGGTCCGCGGGGCGGTCGTGGAGGCGTTCGAGGGCCTGGCCGACCCCGCGGTCCCCGGCCGCACCGTGGTCTCCCGGGTCTTCCTCAAGGAGGAGCTGCGGGACGTCGACGGGAGCGACTCGCTGCACCCCAACCGGAGCGGGGACGTGGTGGTCGTGACCCACCCGCCCTACCAGTTCGACGCGGCGGTCCCCGGGGAGGCCATCGCGTTCTCCCGGTTCTTCGGGCAGCACGGCTACCTGCCCGACCTCGTGGACCTCGAGCACAACGTCAACATGCACGGGACGTTCGTGGCGGCCGGCCCGGGGTTCGGGCACGGGGTGGTCGAGGGGGTGCGGGCCATCGACCTCGCGCCCACGCTCGCGTTCCTCCTGGACATCCCGGGGCCCCGCAACGCCCGGGGCCGGATCCTGTACGAGGCGCTCGCCGGGGCCGGCGCGCTCCGCGAGGTCACGATCCTCGACATCAGCGACTACCACGGGCAGCTCACCCCGCTGTCGGAGCGCGCGGACTCGGTGGGGCCGAGCTTCCCCATCGGGGGCGCGGCGTTCCTCGCCCCGTGGTTCGACCGCTTCCGGGGGGAGGCGCGCGGCCCGGTCCTCACCGTCGCCGGCGGGGACTCGGTGGGGGCCACGCCGCCGATCTCGAGCTTCTTCGGGGACACCCCCACGATCGAGGCGATGAACCTCATGGGGTTCGACCTGGACGCGCTCGGGAACCACAACTTCGACCGCGGCGAGGCGCACCTCCGGGAGACCCTGATCCCCCTGGCGCGGTTCCGGTACGTGTCGGCCAACATCCTCGACGGGCGGACCGGCGATACGCCGCCCGAGTGGTCGAAGTCCCGGACGTTCAACTTCGGTGACTTCAAGCTCGCGGTGATCGGGTTCTCCAACCCGGACATCCCCGAGCTCACGAAGCCCGGCTCCCTGGGCCCGTTCGTGGTCACCGACCCGCTGGCCGCGGTGAACAAGCGCGCCGCGCAGCTCCGCCGGATCAGGGGGATGGCGGCGGTGGTGGCCCTGGGGCACCTCGGGGCCACCGGCGGAGACCTCGGCGCTCCCACCGGCCCGCTGGTCGACCTGGCCGACGGGGCCTCGGGGGTGGACGTGGTCATCGGCGACCACACGAACCTCCAGGTGAACGCGGTCCGGCCGAACGGCGTGCTCGTGGTCGAGAACCTGAGCAGGGGCGTGCGGTTCACGAGGGTCCGGATCGTGGTGGACGCGGCCGCCGACGCCGTCGTGTACGCGACGGCGGACCACCACCT
Organism: Actinomycetota bacterium; assembly: GCA_035559315.1. Classification (GTDB taxonomy): domain Bacteria; phylum Actinomycetota; class UBA4738; order UBA4738; family HRBIN12; genus DATLZM01. The sequence goes on along the minus strand of DATMBJ010000123.1, from coordinate 40,928 downwards.
CCCCTGGAACATCGGGATCGAGCCGGACCCCGCGATCCAGGCCCTGATCGACGAGCTCGCGGCGGAGCTGGCGCCGATCCTGAGCACGGTGGTCGGGGTGTCGTCGGTCCAGGTGCCGCGGTCCGATGCGTGCGGGCGGCCCGACGGGCGCCTCTGCGAGTCCCGGATCGGGAACGCCGTGACGGATGCGATGCGCGAGACCTACGGCGTGGACTTCGCGATCACCAACTCCGGCGGGCTGCGGGCCGACCTCACCTGCCCCACCACCGACGACCCCAGCGATTTCTGCCCTGCGTTCACCCCGCCCCCGTACCCCATCACGAGGGGGCAGATCCTCGCGGTGCTGCCGTTCGGGAACGTGGTGTCGACCGTGACGATCACGGGCCAGGAGCTCAAGGCGTTCCTCGAGAACGGCGTGTCGGCGATGCCGGCGGCGAGCGGACGGTTCCCGCAGGTGTCGGGGCTGTGCTTCGCCTACGAGATCACGGCGCCGTCCGGGAACCGCGTCACGTCCGTGGTCCGGGCCAACCCCGACGGGTCCTGCTCGACCACGCCGGTGGGGCTCTCGTCGTCCGACTCCTACACGCTGGCCATCAACGACTTCATGGCGAGCGGGGGCGACGGGTACCCGAACGTCGCGAGCCGCGCCGCCACGCGAGAGCTCATGGACGAGGTGGTGGCGGCGTGGGTCGCGGCCCACACGCCCATCTCGCCCCAGGTCCAGGGCCGGATCGTCTGCACCGACGCCAACGGGGCCGCGTCGCCGAACTGCCCGACGATCGTGGCGCCGTAGCCGAGGGCGCGGCCGGCCGGTCGCTCCCGCGGCTCAGGCCGGTGGGACGATCGGCGTGAGCTCGGCGATCTCGCAGGTGTCCCGCCACCGGGCGATGGACTCGCCGGGCGGGCCCACCCGGCTGCGGCGGCGGTCGGCCAGGAGCTTGGCGGCCTCCTCCCACTCGGCGCCCCGGAGGAGCCGGACCGCGGCGGGGAACTCGTCGAGCGCCGTATCCCGGCCTTTCCGCCGGGTGATCACGAGCACCTCGGGGGCCCCGGGCACCCCGGGCACGGTCTGCTCCTCGGGCCCCGGCTCCCGCTTCGAGAGGACGTAGATCCTGCCGTCGCGGTAGACGAACCAGGCGGGGATCGTGCGGCGCTCCCCGCCGGAGTTGGTCCCGATCCAGATCACGTCGGAGCGCTTGAGCCCGTCCTCGATCTGCTTCGGCAGCCTGGTGGGGGCCTGCTGGAGGTGGACCGGGACCTCGATCTCGCCCACGACCTCCTCGTCGAGGATGAACGAGGCCAGGTAGACGCCGACCTCGTCGAAGAAGGCGTCCTCGACCCGGTCGGCCTCGACCGTGAGGTCCATCGACCCCACCATCCGGCGGGGCTCCGGCCCCCACCGCCACACGAGCTTCCCCGAGGGCCCGTAGAAGCGGACCTCCTCGTTCACCAGGCCGGTCGGGGCCTTCCAGGCCCGGAAGATCGTGAACGGGAGGGCCCGGCCGGGCCGGGCCAGGAGGTAGACCCCGGCCGGCGCGTCCTGCCCGTAGGCGTCGAAGACGCGCTGGTCGGCGACGGTCGCGAAGACCAGCTCACCCGTGGCCATCGGGCGATGAGGATAGCGGAGCGGCGAGATCCGGGACCGGCGCGCCACACCCGAGGCCGGCGGCGGGATCCGCCGGTCCCGAGGGCCCTCCCTCGGGGCTCAACCCATCCGGGCCAGCCAGAGCCGGGGCTCCTCCAGCTCCGGCAGGGAGGGGAGGTGGTCGGCCCCCTCCCACATCCGGGCCAGGGTCTCCTCGCCGGCGAGCTCGGCGACCCGGTCGCAGAAGGCCGCCCCCAGCCGGTACTGTTCGCGCTTCATCTCGATCCCGAGGAGCCGCTCGAAGACGGCGTCCCCGGCCTCGGTCTCGCGGTACCGGCGGAGGGCCTCCGCGATCCGGGCGTGGCTCGGGAGGATGCGGCGGGCGACGGCGGCCGTCACGTGGTCCCCGTAGCCCTCCGCGGCGGCCATGAAGGCCTGGATCCGCCCCAGCTTGAGCCGCTGCTCGTCGTCGAGGACCGCGCCGAACAGCGCCTCCTCGGACCCCAGGAGCTCCTGGAGGGCCTCGGGGTCCGCGGGGTCCAGGCGCTCGAGCCGCTCCCGGAGGCTGCCGGCGTCGATCCGGAGCGTGGAGAGGAAGTCGTCGAGGAGCTCGCGGAACCGCCGGGGGACCCAGGGCCGGCCGAACTCGAACCGGTGGACGACCTCGTGGACCGCGACCCAGGCGCGGAACTCGGTCGGCGGGAGGCTCCAGTCGCGCTCGAACGCCCGGATGTTGGGCACCACGAACAGGAGCTCCCCGGCGCCGGGGCGGGGGACCGCCACGTCGTACTGCCCGAGGACCCGCTGGCCGAGGATCCCGAGGACCGCCCCCACCTGCGCCCCGAGGAGCAGCGGGGAGAGCTGGGAGAGGACCCGCGCCGCGAGCTCGCCCCCGGCCTCCGCCGGGGCCAGCTCCCGGCGGACCTCGGCCACCGCCTCCCCGATCCTGGCGGCGGCGGGCTCGAGGAGCGAGCGGAGCGACTCCACGTTCGCCTGCACCCACTCCGCCCTCCGCACCGCCCGGACCCGCGGCAGGTCCGGGGGCGGGGCCAGGCCGGTGAGCTCCGCGACGTGCAGCTCGGCAAGGCGGACGGCGTCCTCGAACGTGCGCTGGTCCTCCGGGGCGGGCGCGGGGTCCTCCCTGCCCCACTGGGCCGTCGCGATCCCGACCTGCCGGGCCAGCTCCCAGTTGACGGGGCCCGGGGAGGACAGCAGCACCCGCTGGATCTCGCGGAACAGCGGCACGTCCGCGAAGACGTCGCCCATCGGGACCTCGAAGGGCCCGCGCTCCTCCGGTCGCTCCTCCACGGTAGTCATCGTACGACCGCCCTCGGCTAAGCTGGGGCCGTGTCGGAGCGGGCGACGTCCGCGGGGGACCGCCTGCTGGTCCGGGTGGACGCGGCCCCCCTCGACCCCGGGGAGGCCCTCGGCTTCGTGGCCTCGCCGGCGGCCGGCGGGACCTGCGTGTTCCTGGGTACGGTCCGGGACCGCTCGGAGGCCGGGGAGGTGACCGGGCTCCGGTACGAGGCCTGGGACGAGCTGGCCCGCCGCCGGCTCGAGGAGATCGCCGGGGAGATCCTCGAGAAGTGGCCGGTCGAGCGGGTGGCGCTCCTCCACCGCACGGGCGACCTCGCCGTGGGGGAGGTCTCGGTGGTGGTGGCGTGTTCGGCGCCGCACCGGGCCGACGCCTTCGAGGCCTGCCGGCACGGGATCGAGCGCCTCAAGCAGGACGTCCCCATCTGGAAGAAGGAGGCCCTGATCTCCGGCGAGTCCCGGTGGGTGATGGGGAGCTAGGTGGGGCGGGACCTCGCGATCGACCTGGGCTCGGCCAACACGCTCGTCTACCGGCAGGGCGAGGGGGTGGTGTTCCGGGAGCCCACGGTGGTGGCGGTGGACGCCGCCACCGGGCGGGTCGTGGCCCTCGGCGAGCGGGCCTGGGCCGCGATCGGCGGGCGCTCGGGGAGCGTGGTGGCCGTCCGCCCCCTGCGCCAGGGGGTGATGACCGACTACGACGTGGCCGCGGCGATGCTCCAGGCCATCTTCCGGCGGATCGGCGCGTCGCGCTTCCCGCGGCCGAGGGTCCTGGTCGTGGTGCCCTCCTCCAGCTCGCCGGTCGAGCGGCGGGCCGTCGAGGAGGCGGTCACCGCGGCCGGGGGGCGGGGGGTCGTGCTGGTCGAGGAGGCCCTCGCGGCCGCGGTCGGCGCGGGGCTCCCGATCCACGAGCCCGTGGGGAACCTGGTGGTGAACATCGGGGGCGGGGGCTCCGAGATGGCGGTGCTCTCGATGGGCGGGGTGGTCTCGGGCCGCTCGGTGCCCGTGGGCGGGTTCGACCTGGACGCCGCGATCCAGGAGCACGTCCGGCGGGAGTACGGGGTGGCCATCGGGGAGCGGGCCGCGGAGGAGGTGAAGGTCGCCGTCGGCTCGGCCTTCCCCGCCGCCCGGGGGCTCCGGGCGGTGGTCCGCGGGCGGGAGCTCGCCACGGGGAACACGGTGGAGGTCCGGCTCGACGACGACGAGGTCCGGCGGGCCATGGCCGAGCCGGTCCGACGGATCGTGGAGGGGGCGCGGCGGTGCCTGGCCGAGGCGCCCCCCGAGCTCACCCACGACGTCCTCGAGACCGGGATGTTCCTCACCGGGGGCGGGGCCCTGCTCCGGGGGCTCGACGTGCTCCTGGCCCAGGAGTGCGAGGTCCCGGTCCACCTGGCCGAGCGGCCGCTCGAGACCGTCGCGGTGGGGGCCGGCCGGATGCTCGAGCGGCTCGCCGAGTACCGCTCCTCCTTCCAGCTCGTGCGGCACGGGGCGTGGGGGGCCCGGTGACCTTCTCGATCGTGGCCGCGGACGTCGGGGCGGGGGACTGGGGGGTCGCCGTGGCCTCGAAGTTCCCGGCGGTGGGGGCGGTCGTGCCGTGGGCCCGCGCGGGCGTGGGGGCGGTCGCCACCCAGTCCTGGGCGAACACCGACTACGGGCCCCAGGGGCTCGCGCTCATGGCCGAGGGGTCCTCGGCCCAGGAGGCGCTGGACCGGCTCGTGGCCGGGGACGAGGGGCGGGAGCGGCGGCAGGCGGGGATGGTCGACGCCCGCGGAGGGGCCGCCACCTTCACCGGCGGGGGCTGCCTGCCCTGGGCCGGCGGCCTCACCGGGCCCGGCTACGCCTGCCAGGGGAACATCCTGGTGGGCGAGGAGGTGGTGCGGGCCATGGCCCGGGCCTTCGAGGAGGCCGGGGGGGATCTTGTCGACCGGCTCCTCGCGGCCCTGGTCGCGGGCGATGAGGCCGGCGGCGACCGGCGGGGACGGCAGAGCGCGGCGCTCCTCGTGGTGCGGGAGGGCGGCGGCTACGAGGGCCGGAACGACCGCTACGTGGACCTCCGCGTCGACGACCACCCCCAGGCCGTCCGCGAGCTGGTCCGGGTGTTCGAGGTCTACGACCGGGAGATCCTGGTCCGGCACGACCCGCTCCACCCCGTGACGCCGGAGCTCGCCCGCGAGGTCCAGCGGCGGCTCGCGGCCCTCGGGCGGTACGTCGGTCCCGAGACCGGGAGGCTGGACGGCCCCACCCGGGAGGCCCTGGCGGCCTGGGCGGGGGAGCTGAACCTCGAGGGGCGCCTGCGCGACGACGACCTCCTCTCCGACCAGCTCCTCCGGGAGCTCCGGGACGTGACCCCGGAGGTCTCCTAGCCCGCGGGGCCCTACCCGAGGTAGCTCTCGAACCGGAGGCGGACCAGGTGGCCGGCCTGGTAGAGCGCGACGGCGATGAGGGCGGCGGCCAGCACGATCAGCGCGACGAGCCCGAGGATCCCCAGCAGCCGGGTGCGCGCGGGGATCCGGAGCGGGGGGAGCGGCGCGACCCCGTAGGCGAACCCGTCGGAGGCGGGATCCCGACCACCCCCGCGCGTCCTCCACCGGTGGGACCGAGGCTCGGGCGGAGCCTCGCCGGGGGGTTCCGGGGAGGGATGCGGGGCCCGGAGGTCCTCGGCAGGCCCTGCGGCGCCGGTCGTCGTTCGCTCGGCCGGGGGCGGCATCTGCAGGACCTCGTCCCTCGCGAGCTTCCGGCCGAGCGAGAGCGAGATCCGGTAGGCCAGGTACCCGGCGAGGGCGGCCACGACGACGACGAGCAGGTACTCCACGGTCCTTCCGACCGGAGCGTACCCCCGGCGGTTCCTCCGGATGGGAGCCCCGCGCCGCGGCCGCGGCCGCGGGACGTCCCCCGTAGGATGCCGCGGATGCGACGATGGGTCCGCCGGCTCCGGTGGCTCGTCCCCGCCCACGCCGTGGGGGCCGCTCTCGCGTTCCTCCCGCTCCCGGTCTACGCGATCGGCCCCGGCTCCGCCGTCGAGGTCGTCCCGCTGATCCGGGTGTCCGGCCACCCCGAGCACCGCCCCGGCGGCCGGCTCGTCCTCACCACGATCTCGTTCCGGCGGCTCTCCGCCCTGGGGCTCGTGGCGGCGTGGCTCGACCCCGCCTGGACGGTCGTCCCCCGCGAGGAGCTGTTCGCGCCGGGGGAGACCGAGCGGGAGGAGGAGCGGCGGTCGCGGAGCGAGATGGACCAGAGCAAGGTGGACGCCGCCGCCCTGGTCCTCTCGCGGCTCGCGGGCTACCCGGAGGAGCACCGCCCCGGCGCGCTGGTCGAACGGGTCACCCCGGGCTGCCCCGCGGCCCGGGAGCTCGCGCCGGGGGACGTGATCGTCGAGGTCGACGGGGTCCGGGTCCGGGACCGCCGCGACGCCTCCCGCGCCATCCGACGGGCGGCGCCGGGCGAGCCGATCCGGTTCGTGGCGCGCTCGGGCGGGGAGCTCCGACGGTTCACGCTGGCCCGGACCCGCTGCGTCCCGGGGGAGCCGCCGGTCGTCGGGGTGGTCCTGATCGAGAACCTCCCGTTCGCGGTCCGCATGTCGAGCGGCGCGATCGGCGGGCCCTCGGCCGGGCTCGCGTGGGCCCTGGGCCTCTACGACCTCCTCACGCCGGGCGACCTCACGGGGGGCCGGGTGGTGGCGGTGACCGGGACCATCGACCTCGAGGGGAACGTCGGGGGGGTCGGCGGGATCGCCGCGAAGGCGCGGGCGGCGGCCGAGGCCGGCGCGGACCTCTTCCTCGTGCCCCGCGCCGACCTGGCCGAGGCCCGGGCGGCGGGGGTGGAGGGCGTGCGGCTGGTCCCGGTCTCGACCTTCGACCAGGCGGTGGCGGCGCTCGGGGGAGAGGAGGCAGGCCGGGCGGCGACGGGCCGGTGATAGGCTGGGCCGGCGGGCGGGGCGGCCCCCCGCGCGCCGCCCGGACGGACCGACGGAGGGATCCCTGAGCGTGGCACGGGTCGTGATCCCCGAGCCCCGTCGCCGCTGGCCGGTCTACGCGGCCGGGGCGGTGGTGGTGGCGCTGATCGCGCTCTCGGCCCTCTCGGGCTTCGTCATCGACCTGCTGTGGTTCCGCGAGGTCGGCCTCTCGAGCGTCTTCTGGACGATCCTCCGCACGAAGATCGGCCTGGGCGTGGCCTTCGGGCTCCTGTTCTTCGTGCTGCTCTACGCGAACCTCCTCATCGTCCGCTGGCTCACGCCGAGCTACCGCGTCCTCACGCGGGAGGAGGAGCTGATCGAGCGGTACCGGATGGCGTTCGAGCCTCACCTGTGGTGGCTCCTCCCCCTGTTCGCCGGGGTGCTCGCGCTGTTCGTGGGCATCGGGGCCGCGCCGCAGTGGCGCACGTTCCTCCTGTGGCGGAACGCGGGGGGCGTGGAGTTCGGCTCGCCGATCCCGCCGGGCGACCCGCTCTTCCACCGGGACCCGGCGTTCTACGTGTTCGCGCTGCCCTGGCTCAGGTTCGTCCAGGGGTGGCTGTTCTCGGCGCTGGTCGGGGTGCTCGTGATCTCGGCCGTCGGGCACTACCTGTGGGGAGGGATCCGGCCGAACGCCATCGCGGAGAAGGTGACCCCGCAGGTGAAGGCCCACCTCTCCGTGCTGCTGGGGTTGATCGTGCTGGTGAAGGCCTGGGGGTACCACCTCGGCCAGTTCGACCTCCTGACCTCGCCCCGGGGGGTGGTGGCCGGGGCCTCGTACACCGACGTGAAGGCCCAGCTCCCCGCGCTCCGGCTCCTCGTGGTGATCGCCGTCGTGTGCGCGCTGCTGTTCCTCGTGAACATCTGGCGGCGGGGGTGGGCGCTCCCGGTGGTCGGGATCGGCCTGCTCGCGATGGTCTCGATCATCGTGGGGGCGGCGATCCCCGCGGGGGTCCAGCGGTTCTCGGTGGCCCCGCAGGAGCAGCAGCGGGAGCGACCCTACATCCGGTACAACATCGCGTTCACCAGGCGGGCCTTCGGCCTGGACCGGGTCGCGGTGCAGGAGCGCGACGTCGCGACCTCCGTGACCCCCGAGGAGATCGACGCGAACCGAGTCACGATCGAGAACATCCGCCTGTGGCGGCCGGAGGTCCTCCGGGAGAACTTCCAGACGCTCCAGCGGATCCGCCAGTACTACGAGTTCCACGACGTCGACGTGGACCGCTACGTCCTGGGCGGGGAGCGGCGGGTGGTGATGGTCGCGGCCCGCGAGGTCTCGCAGAACGGGATCCCGGCGGGCGGGCAGACCTGGCAGAACCGGCACATCGTCTACACCCACGGCTTCGGCGCGGTGGTGGCCCAGGTGAACACCGCGACCCCGGAGGGCGCGCCGCTGTTCACGCTGCGGGACATCCCGCCGGTGGGGGAGCCGGCCCTCACGCAACCCCGGGTCTACTACGGGGAGGGGCGGGACGTCCCCTTCGTCGTGGTCGGCACGGGATCGCCCGAGCTGGACTACGAGGGCGCGCCCGGGGGCGGGGAGCGGCGCTTCAGCTACGACGGGGAGGGCGGGATCGAGGTCGGGGGCTTCTTCCGGCGGCTGCTGTTCGCCTGGCGCTACCGGGACGTGAACCTCCTGATCTCGGGGCTGATCCGCCCCGACAGCCGGGTCATGATCTACCGGGACATCCGGGAGCGCGCCGTGAGGGCCGCGCCCTTCCTCCAGTTCGACGGCGACCCCTACGCCGCGATCGTCGACGGGCGGATCGTGTGGATCTGGGACGCGTACACGACGACCTCCTCCTACCCCTATTCCCAGCCGATCGACATCGACGAGGTGGTCGGCAACGACCAGGCCTTCGAGCTCCACGGGACCGCGAACTACGTCCGGAACTCGGTGAAGGTCGTGATCGACGCCTACGACGGCACCATGACCTACTACGTGTCCGACCCCGAGGACCCGATCGTCCAGGTGTGGCGCCGGGCCTTCCCCGAGCTGTTCACCGACCTGTCCGAGGCCCCGCCCGAGCTCCGCGCCCACTTCCGCTACCCGGAGGACCTGTTCCGGGTGCAGGCGGCCCAGTTCGCCAACTACCACGTGACGAACCCCGACGAGTTCTACCGGAAGCAGGACTTCTGGGCGATCCCGCCGGACCCCACGATCCCCGCCAACGCGCCCGAGGTGGCCCCGGGGGAGGAGAGGCCCTCCGGCCCGCTCCGACCCTACTACGTGCTGATGCGGCTCCCCGGGGGGACCGAGGAGGAGTTCGTGCTGATCCTGCCGTTCGTCCCCGAGGGCCGCCAGAACATGGTGGCCTGGATGGCAGCCCGGTCCGACCCGGAGCGCTACGGGGAGCTCGTCGCCTATCAGTTCCCGACCGGGAGGAACGTCGACGGGCCCACGCAGGTCTTCGCCGAGATGCGGCAGGACCCCAGGTTCTCGGCCCAGCAGACCCTGCTCGGGCAGGTGGGCTCCCGGGTGCTGTTCGGGGACTTCCTCCCGATCCCGCTCGGCCGCTCGATCCTCTACGTGCAGCCGGTGTACGTGCGGTCCGAGCAGGAGGCCGCCATCCCCCAGCTCAAGTTCGTGCTCGCCGTGAGCGGCGGGGGGGTCGGGCTTGGGAGCACGCTGGCCGAGGCCGTGTCGGACGCGGTCGGCGCCGCGGTGCCCGAGCCGGGCGAGGAGGGGCCGCCGCCCGAGGGGACGGTCGCGGAGCGGATCGCGCAGCTGCTCGAGCAGGCCGCGACGCACTTCCAGGCCGCCGACGAGGCCCTCCGGGCGGGCGACCTCGCCACCTACCAGCGGGAAATCGAGGCGGCGCGGGCGGCGGTGGAGCAGGCGCGGGAGCTCGCCGGCGAGGGGACGCCGGCGGCGGCGCCCACCCCGAGCCCCTGACGACCGGCCGCGGCGCGCCCGGGCCCCGACCGGGCGCTCCCCCGGCGGCGCGCCCATCCCCGGATCGGCCCGGCCGGCGTACGCTTCTCCCCAGAGGGGACCTGATCCGGAGGGACGCCGTGGAGACCGTGTCGAGCATCATCGGTGGCCGCAGGACCGGGGATGGGCCGGGCGGGCGCCTGGTCACGGTGAACCCCGCCCGGCTGGACGACCGGGTCGCCGAGGCGCTCCTCGGCGACGAGGCGACGTTCGTGGAGGCGTGCCGGGTGGCCCGCGAGGCCCAGCGGGCCTGGGCACGGGTGCCGGCGCCGGTGCGGGGGCGGGCGGTGGCCGCCCTCGGCCGGCTGGTGGAGGCGAACAAGGAGGCCCTGGCCCGGATCGTGACCCGGGAGATCGGGAAGCCGTACAAGGAGGCCCTGGGCGAGGTCCAGGAGGTCATCGACACCTGCGACTTCTTCCTCTCCGAGGGACGGCGGCTCTACGGGCAGACCGTCCCGTCGGAGCTGCCCGACAAGCAGCTGTTCACGTTCCGCGTGCCGGTCGGGGTGGTGGCGGTGATCACCGCCGGGAACTTCCCGGTGGCGGTGCCGTCGTGGTACCTCGTGCCCGCGCTCCTCTGCGGGAACGCGGTGGTGTGGAAGCCGGCGGAGTACACGGCGGCGATCGCCGACGCGTTCAGCGAGCTCTTCCTCCACGCGGGGCTGCCGGCCGGGGTCTACAACATGGTGCTCGCCGACGGGCCGACGACCTTCGCCGGGCTCTCGGCGGCCCTGGACGCCGGGCTGGTGGACAAGGTGGGTTACACGGGCAACACCGACGTGGGCCGCGCCATCGGGGAGCTCTGCGGCCGGCACCTCCAGTCGCCCTGCCTCGAGCTCGGGGGGAAGAACCCCATGGTCGTGATGCCCGACGCCGACCTCGACCTGGCCGTGGAGGGGGCGCTCTTCAGCGGGTTCGGCACGGCCGGCCAGCGCTGCACCTCGCTGGGCACGCTGATCGTGCACGAGGCCGTCCACGACGACCTCCTGGCGCGCTTCGCCAAGGCCGTCGAGGAGGCGCCGATCGGGGACCCGATGCGGGACGTCCTCTACGGGCCGATGCTGAACGAGCGGTTCGCGCGCCGCTTCGAGGAGTGGCTCGGGTGGATCGGGCCCCACCACCGGGTGCTCGGCTCGAGCGGGGTGGGCCGGATCACCCGCGCGAACCCGCGGCAGGGATTCGTGGGCGACCCCGAGGCCGGCCTCTACTACCACCCGACGATCGTGGACGGGGTCACGCCCGACGACGACCTCTACAAGCACGAGACGTTCGGGCCGATCGTGGGGGTGGCCACGTTCTCCACGTTCGAGGAGGCCATGGAGCTGGCGAACGGCCACGGGTACGGGCTCTCGTCCTCGATCTACACCCGGGACCCGCTCGCCGTCTTCCGGTTCCGGGAGGGGATCTCGGCCGGGATGGTCTCGGTGAACAACTCGACCTCCGGGGCCGAGGCGCACCTGCCGTTCGGGGGCAACGGGAAGAGCGGGAACGGGAGCCGCCAGGGGGGGATCTGGGTGCTCGACCAGTTCACGCGGTGGCAGGCGATGAACTGGGACTACTCCGGGCGGCTGCAGAAGGCCCAGATGGACGTGGCCGAGGTGCCGGCCGACCTCTCCTTCCGGCTCCGGGCCTGAGCGGTTGGAGGTGGTTGACGGGCGTTGGTAGTCTCTAGGTGCGGGGTGGAGCAGTCCGGTAGCTCGCTGGGCTCATAACCCAGAGGTCGAGGGTTCGAATCCCTCCCCCGCGACGAAGGCGGGAAGGGCGCCCGGGATGGGCGCCCTTCCTCGCTCCGTCCAGCTCCCCCCCGTACCTGGTCGGGGTCTGCGACGCCCTGTTCGACCGGGCCCCGCCGGGGGGCGCGACCGGGCTACGATAGCCCCCGTCCGGGCGGAAGGGGGTGTCCGTGGGGGTCCGTGAGATCGCCGAACAGCTCGCCAGGGTCCCGATGTTCTCCGGCTGCTCCGCGCGCGAGCTGTCGCTGATCGCGAGGGCGGCCAAGGAGGTGTCGCATCCGGCGGGGACGGTCATCGCCCGCGAGGGAGAGCCGGGCGTGGGGATGTTCCTGATCCTCGAGGGCCGGGCCGCGGTCTCGATCGGCGGCCGGCGGCGGCGGACGCTCGGGCCCGGGGACTTCTTCGGGGAGATCGCGCTCCTCGACGGAGGGCCGCGGACCGCCACGGTCACCGCGCTCACCCCCATGCGGCTCGTCGGGATCACGGAGTGGGTCTTCCGGGGCCTGATCAGGGAGCACCCGACGATCGCGCTCAAGACCCTCCAGGCGATGGCCGCGCGGCTCCGCGCCGCGGCGAAGGGAGCGCCCCTCTAGGGCGGTGCCGTTCCTCGACCGTCCCTGCGGGTGGCGCCTCTACTTCGAGGTGCACGGCCCGCCGGACGGGGAGCCCGTCGTCCTCCTCGAGGGGATGGGCGGGGACATCCCGGGGTGGCGGCGGAACATCCCCCGCCTCGCCCGTGAGCTCCGGGTCGTCGCCTACGACCTCCGCGGGAACGGCCGGTCCGAGGGCCCGGACGCGCCGACCACCATGGCGACCTACGTCCTGGACACCGTGGCCCTCCTCGACCACCTCGGCATCCGCCGGGCCCACGTCTACGGCCAGTCCTTCGGAGGGATGGTGGCCCAGGAGCTGGCCCTGTCCCACCCCGAGCGGGTCCGGACCCTGGTCCTGGCGGCGACCCACTGCGGCGGGACCCGGGCGGTCCGGGGGAGCGCCAGGCCGCCCAAGGGCGAGCCCTGGCGCGCCCTCTACGCTCCCTCGTTCCCCGACCGTCATCCCGAGCACGTGGCCGAGGACCTCCGGGTCGCGGCGGCCCAGCGCCGCGACCCCCGGGGCGAGCGACGCCAGTGGGAGGCGATGCAGGGCTTCGACGCCTGCGACCGCCTGCCGGGCATCCGCGCGCCCACGCTCGTGTTGCACGGGACGGAGGACCAGATGATCCCGGTCGAGAACGCCCTGATGCTGGCGGAGCGGATCCCCGACGCGGAGCTCGTCCTCCTGGAGGGCGCCGGGCACCTGTACCACTCCGAGCGGGCCGAGGAGGCCGACGCGGCGGTGCTCCGCTTCATCCGCCGTCACCGAGGGGCGGACGGTCGGGGGCGCGCGGGGGGGAGCGACCGTGGCTGACGTCCCGGAGGAGGTCCGGACCCTGGCCGAGGAGCGCGCGGCACGGCGGGCGGCGCGGGACTTCGCCGCCGCCGACGAGCTCCGGGACCGGATCGCCGCCCTCGGGTGGCGTGTCGTGGACGAGCCGGGCGGCTACCGGCTGGAGCGGCTGGAGCGCGCCCCACCGCCCCCCGGGGCCCGGCGCGTGGCGCCGCGGGAGGTCCCGAGCGCCCTGGGGGAGCCCGCGGGGTTCGACGCGACCCTCCAGTGGCTCGTGGAGGGGTGGCCCGAGGACGTCCTGCGGGGGATCGTGAGCTTCGAGCGACACCACCGGGGCCGGCGGATCCAGCACGTCGTGGCGGACGTGGCCGGGACGGACCCCGGGTTCTGGCCCCCGGGCCTCGAGGTGTGGAACCTCGAGCCGAGCGCGGGGTGGGCGGCGGCCCGGAACGCGGGCCTCCGCCGCGCCCGGGGCCGGATCGTGCTGGTCGTGGACGGGTCGGTCGAGGCCGGGGGGGACGTCCTCGGCCCCCTCGAGCGGGCCCTGGCCGACCCGTCGGTGGGGGTCTGCGGACCGTTCGGGTTGGTGACCGACGACCTCCGGAGCTTCCGCGAGACCGAGGGCCCGGACGCCGACGCCATCGAGGGCTACCTGATGGCCTTCCGCCGGGAGCTCCTGGCCGGCGGCCTCGCCTTCGACGAGCGCTTCCGCTTCTACCGCGCGGCCGACCTCGACCTCTCGTTCCGCGTCAAGGACCTCGGGCTGCGCGCGGTGGTGGTGCCGGTGCCGGTGGTCCGCCACGAGCATCGGACCTGGGAGCACACGCCCCCGGAGGAGCGGGAGCGCCTCTCGAAGCGGAACTTCTACCGGTTCCTCGACCGCTTCCGGGGGCGGTTCGACCTCACGGTCGCGGGGTCCCGGCGCCCGTCCGAGGGGTAGGTCAACCGCGGTCGTCCGGCCGCGGTGGAACCGGCGGGTCGGGCCGCGGGGGCGCGGCGGGGAGCGGGAGCGTCTCGGCCCGCTCGGGCGCCTCGGACGGCGCCGTCGCCGGCTGGTCCCGGACCGGCGCGGTCGCCGGCTCGGACGGGGAGGCGCCGGGTCCCGCCTCCGACCCGCCCTCCCCGGTGCGGCCGGCCCCGACCGGCTCGGGCTCGGGGATCTCGGCCCGCCCCTCGACGTAGTCGCGGAGGTCCTTCCCCTCGATCACCTCGCGGGCCATGAGCAGCCGGGAGAGCCGCTCGAGCAGCTCCCGCTTCTCCCTGAGGATCCGGGTCGCGCGCTCGTGGGCCTCGCCCACGAGGCGTGCGACCTCCTGGTCCACGAGCTCCGCCGTCGCCTCGGACATCTCCGGGCGCTCCCCGGGGAACAGCACCCGGCCGTCGGGGCTCCGGAACCCGTTCCGTCCGAAGGACAGCGGCCCGAGCTTCTCGCTCATCCCGTACTCCACCACCATCGCGCGGGCGATCTCGGTGGCGCGCTCGAGGTCGTTCTGGGCGCCGGTGGAGACCGGGCCGAAGACGAGCTCCTCCGCGGCCCGCCCGCCGAGGAGGATCGCGAGGCGGTCCTCGAGCTCGGGCTGGGTGAGGAGGTAGCGGTCCTCGAGGGGGCGCTGCATGGTCATGCCCAGGGCGGCCGCGCCCCGCGGGATGATCGACACCCGGTGCACGGGGTCGGCGGTCGGGCAGGAGAGCGCGACGAGCGCGTGCCCCATCTCGTGGACCGCGACCCGCTCCTTCTCCTTCTCCGACATCACCCGGCTCTTCCGCTCCAGGCCGGCGACCACCCGGTCGATCGCCTCCTCGAGCTCGGCCATCGTGACCGAGTCCTTCTCCCGGCGGGCGGCGAGGAGCGCGGCCTCGTTCACCACGTTGGCGAGGTCGGCGCCGGTGAAGCCCGGGGTCCGCGCCGCGAGGACCTTGAGGTCCACGCTGGGGTCGAGCGCGACGCCGCGGGTGTGGACCCGGAGGATCGCCTCCCGACCCCGGAGGTCGGGCCGGTCCACCACGACCTGGCGGTCGAACCGGCCGGGCCGGACCAGCGCCGGGTCCAGGACGTCCGGGCGGTTGGTAGCGGCCATGATGATCACGCCCTTGGACGAATCGAACCCGTCCATCTCCACCAGGAGCTGGTTCAGGGTCTGCTCCCGCTCGTCGTGCGCGCCGAGGCCGGCCCCGATGGCCCCGACGCGTCCCTTGCCGATCGTGTCGATCTCGTCGAGGAACACGAGGGCCGGCGCCTTCTCCTTGGCCTGCTGGAACAGCTCCCGGACCCGGGCCGCGCCGAGCCCCACGAACATCTCGACGAACTCGGAGCCGGACATGAAGAAGAACGGGACGTTCGCCTCGCCCGCCACGGCCCGGGCCAGGAGGGTCTTCCCGCACCCCGGCGGGCCGAGGAGCAGCACGCCCTTGGGGATGCGACCCCCGAGCCGCTGGTACTTCTTCGGGTTCTTGAGGAAGTCGACGATCTCGCGGAGCTCCTCGACGGCCTCGTCGAGGCCCGCCACGTCCGCGAAGGTCGTCTTCATCTCCTTGCGGTCGTAGATCTTCACCCGGTTCCGGCCCAACGAGAGCGCCGAGGCCGCGCCCCCGCCCATCCGGCGGAACAGGAAGAACCAGAGCACGCCGAACAGGAGCAGGGTGGGCAGGAGCGTCGTGAGGAGGAACGTCGTGAGCCCCGAGGGCTGCGTGAACCGGTACGTGACGTCGTGTTCCTCGAGGAGCTGCTGGAGCGGGGTGGGGTCCCAGTTCGCCGGGACCGTCGCCGTGAAGTCGACCTCGCGGTCCCCGACCCGGTAGGTCCCGCTCACCTGGGTGCTCGAGATCACCACCTCGCCGACGATCCGGTCCTGGCGCACGTGGTCGATGAACTCGGAGTACGGGATGCCCTGCGGGTGGGGGGCGAGCAGGTTCTGGAACACGAGGAGCAGCACGAAGAGCCCGGCCAGGTACAGCCAGGGGGAGAACCGCCACCCGCCGGGCCGGTTGTTCCCCGGCGCGCCGCCGAGGTCGAGGCCCGGCCACCGGGTGCCGCGTCGGCCGCCGTCGCCCTCAGGCATCACTGGCATCATCCCATCCCCACGGCGCCGGCGACACCCCGGCCGGAAGCGCGGGAGCCGGGTAGGCTGGCGCCATGGGCGGTCCGGCGGGAGCGGAGGCCGAGGGCGCGGAGCGCGTGAGGTCGTCGCCGGTCGAGGTGGGACCCGCGGGGGAGCCCGCGGCGCCGGCCCCCGCCGCGCCGGAGCCCGAGGGCGACCTCCGGGGGCGGTTCGAGCGCGAGGCGCTCCCGCTCCTGTCCAACCTGTACTCGGCGGCCCTCCGCCTCACGCGGAACCCGGCCGACGCCGAGGATCTGGTGCAGGAGACGTACCTCCGGGCCTACCGGGGGTTCGGGTCGTTCCGGCCGGGAACGAACCTGCGGGCCTGGATGTACCGGATCCTCACGAACACGTTCATCAACGCCTACCGCAAGCGCCAGCGGGAGCCCCAGACCGTCCCCGACGACGGGATCGACGAGTGGTACCTCTACGACCGCCTCGCCGCGGCCGAGGCCTCCGCGGAGACCGAGGTCCTCGAGCGGATCCCCGACGAGGACGTCCGGGCGGCGCTCGACGCGCTGCCCGAGGGGTTCCGGATGGCGGTGCTCCTGGCCGACGTCGAGGGCTTCTCCTACCGGGAGATCGCGGAGATCATGGGGATCCCGATCGGCACCGTGATGTCGCGCCTGCACCGCGGAAGAAGGGCGCTGGAGAAGGCGTTGTGGGAGAAGGCACGGGAGCGAGGGATCGTTGTCGATCGACTGTGAAGAGGTCCTCCGGAGCATCGAGCGCTTCCTCGACGGGGAGCTCTCGGAGGACGTGCGGGCGGACGTCGCGGAGCACCTGGGGCGATGCGGACCCTGCATGGACCGGGCCGAGTTCAGGAGGCGGCTGAAGGCGCTCCTCGCGTCGCGGTGCCGGGCCGAGGCCCCGGAGGAGCTGTTCGCCCGGGTCCGGGCCCTCCTCGACGATCCATCGATCGGCTAGATCCGTCCCCCTCGGGGACCCCCTTCCCGCCTCGGCGGGGGCGCGCCCCGACGATGCCTCCGCGAACGCCGCCGGGCCCCCTTGAACCTGACGATGAGATGCTCACATCTATCGACATAGGTGAGACAGTCGCCGGCTCGCGTGGCGGCCGGCTTCCTCGGTTGGATCGCTTGAACGGAGGAGGTGGACGCGATGGCGCTGGTCCGTTGGGACCCCTGGCGGGACATGCTCGACCTCCAGCGGGAGGCGCAGGAGCTGTTCCGGCGGTTCTTCGACGAGGGGCCGCGGCTGTCGTTCGCGACCTGGACCCCTGCGGTCGAGATGTTCGAGCGCGACGGGGACCTCGTGGTCCGGGCTGAGCTGCCCGGGATCGACCCCGACAAGGACGTCGAGATCACCGTCTCCGACAACGTGCTGCGGATCACGGGGGAGCGCCGGCGGGAGCACCGGGAGGAGGGCGACACCTACATCCGCTCGGAGGCGCTGTACGGCCGCTTCGAGCGGGAGATCCTGCTCCCGGAGACCGCCGACGTGGACGGCATCAAGGCGTCCTACGATCGCGGGGTGCTCGAGGTGGTCGTGCCCAAGGGCGCGCGTCGCGAGACCCGGCGGATCCCGGTGCAGACCGGCCCGCTCCGCAAGGTCCTGACGGCCCGCGGCCGCAAGAAGTGAGGCGGCGCTCGACGCGAGCGTCGGGGCGGCCCGGCTGGGCCGCCCTCGTTCGTTCTCCGGGCCGAGCCGTGGGGGCGGGGCGCGGCCTTCCGGCCCGGGGCGAGCCGTGGTAAGAAGCGGCATGCGTGATGCCACCCCCAGCGGGCGGGTCGTGGCCCTCCTGGGCTCCGGCGAGTTCGAGCCGTGGAGCGTCGAGGTCGACCGTTGGGTGCTGGGGCACGCGCGCGGGGGAGACGGCGGCGTCTTGGTCCTCCCCACGGCCTCGGCCCCGGAGGGCGACGACGTCTTCGAGAGGTGGGGGGCGAAGGGGGTCGCCCACTTCGAGGCGCTCGGGGTCCGCGCCGAGGTGCTCCCGCTCAAGAGCCGGGCGGACGCCGCGCGGCCCGACCTCGTCGAGCCCCTGGCCCGGGCCTCGGCCGTCTACTTCTCCGGCGGCAACCCCGCGTACCTCGCCCGGACCCTCGCGGGCACGCCTTTCTGGCGCGAGCTCGAGACGGAGCTGGATCGGGGGCTCGCCTACGCGGGGTGCAGCGCCGGGGTGGCGTGCCTCACCGAGCGCACCTACGACACCGGGGTGACCGAGCTCGGCCCCGACCTCTGGAAGCCAGGGCTCGGGGTCGTCCGGGGGGTCCTCTTCGGTCCCCACTGGGACATCGTCGACTCCTGGATCCCCGGGGCCCGCCGGTTCATCCTCGCGTCGGTCCCCGCGGGCGCCGTCTTCGTGGGGATCGACGAGGAGACCGCGATCGTGGGGGACGGGACCTCCTGGTCGGTCCTGGGCCGCGGCGGGGTCCACGTCCTGGCCGACGGGGCGTGGCGGACGTTCGCGGCGGGGGAGGCGTTCCCCCTCGCGCTCCTGTCCAGCTGAGCGCCACGGCGGCCGTCCACGGGGGCCCGACCCGCGCTCGTAGACTGGGCGCATGGCCCGCCGCCGAGGCGATCTCGCCGTCGACGCCGCCCTCCTCTCGGTCGCGCTCATGTGGGCGTCCACGTTCACGGTCTTCAAGGTCGCGTGGCGGGACGTCGACCCCGTCGCGTTCACGGCGGTCCGGTTCGCGGTGATGGTGGCCTTCTCGCTCGCGCTCCTCGCGGCCTCGCGACGGCGCACCCGGCCCCGTCGCGAGGACCTCCCCGCGCTCCTGGCGTCGGGCCTGACGGGCTTCTTCCTCTACCAGATGGGCTTCGTGCTCGGGCTGGACCGGACCTCGGCGCTGGCCAGCGCGATCCTGATCTCGACCCACCCGATCTTCTCGGTCCTGTTCGCCTGGCTCCTCGGCCTGGACCGACCCGGGCCGGTCGAGGTCGCGGGGGTGGCGGTGGGGTTCGCGGGGGTGGCCGTCTTCCTCCGGGCATGGGAGGCCTTCGCCGCGGCGAGGCCCGGCGACGTGCTCTCGCTGGGCGCCGCCGCGGCGTTCGGCGCGTACGGCGTCGTGACCAAGCCGCTCTCGGCCAGGTACTCCTCCCGCGAGCTCCTGGCCTACGGGCTCGCGACGGGGGGCGTGCTGGTCGCGCTGGTGGGGGCGCCGGCGGCGGCGGCCCAGGACTGGGGCGCGGTGAGCCTCCGCTCCTGGGCCATCCTTGCCTACGCCGTCGTCGGGCCGGTCTACCTCGCCTACGGCCTGTGGAACTGGGCGATCCATCGCCGGGGGGTCGCGAGGACGGTCGGGTACGGGTTCCTGGTGCCGGTCCTCGCAGGGGCGCTGGCCGTCATGGTCCTGGGCGAACGGGTCCGCGCCGAGCAGGTCCTCGGCGCGACCCTGGTCGTGGTCGGGCTCGCGGTGGCCCGCCTGGGCGGCCAGCGGGCCGCCGAGCGCGAGGAGGCCGGGGTGGTCGTCGGGGGAGGGCGCTGATGCCCGGGCGGAAGGGCAAGAGCCTCACGAGGGAGAGCTCGGCGGAGGAGCGGGCGCCCGAGGTGGTCCGGCTCCTGCTCCGGGAGTACCCCGACGCCAAGGTGGCGCTGCGGTTCTCGAACCCGCTGGAGCTCCTCGTGGCCACCATCCTCTCCGCGCAATGCACGGACGAGCGCGTGAACCGGGTGACCGAGACCCTGTTCCGGAAGTACCGGCGCCCCGAGGACTACCTCCGCGTACCGGAGGAGGAGCTCGCCCGCGACATCAAGCCGACGGGGTTCTTCAACCAGAAGGCCAGGGCCATCCGCGGGGCGTGCCGCCGGATCGTGGAGGCCTACGGGGGACGGGTCCCCGACTCCATGGAGGAGCTCCTCACGCTCCCCGGCGTCGCGCGGAAGACCGCGAACATCGTCCTCGGGAACGCCTACGGGAAGGTCGAGGGCATCGCCGTCGACACCCACGTCCGCCGCCTCGCCCAGCGCCTCGGGTTCTCCGGGGAGAAGGACCCCGACAAGATCGAGCGGGACCTGATGCGGCTGGTGCCCCGTCGGCACTGGTTCCGGTTCACCTACGCGCTCATCGAGCACGGTCGGGCGGTGTGCAAGGCCCCCACGCCTCGCTGCGAGGCGTGCGTGGTGAACCACCTCTGCCCCTCGAGCCGGGTCTGACGCGAGCCCGGTCCCAGCGCGCGCCCGGGGACGCCCGGGCCACGCCCACGGGCCGCGGCCGCTCAGGACACCGCGCCCACCCGCTCCCCGGGCGCCGGACGGCTCAGGAGACCGCGGCCACCCGCCCGCTCCGCACCCGGAGCCTCCGCAGGGCGCGGCGCTCCTCCTCGGAGAGCCCGCCCCAGACCCCGGCGTCCTGCCCGGTCTCGAGGGCCCACTCCAGGCACTCGACCCGGACCGGACAGAGACGGCAGACGGCCTTGGCCCGCGCGAGCTGGGAGGCGGCGGGCCCGGTCGTGCCGATGGGGAAGAACAGCTCGGGGTCCTCGTCCCGGCAGCGCGCACGCCGGATCCAGTCCACGCGTCCCCCCTCTCACCGGACCACAGCTGCAGGGCCCGCCCCGGCCGGGCCGAAGGTGGGCCGGACTATACTGCGCGAGCTCGGGCGCGGGCAACGCGGAGGGAGGAAGTGGCGGGACGGCGTATCGACCCCTCGTGGTTCCCCCTCGTCGTCGCCCACCGAGGGGCCTCGGCCACCCACCCGGAGAACACCCTGGAGGCCTTCGAGGCCGCGGTGCGCGCCGGGGCGAAGATGGTGGAGTTCGACGTCCGGCTCACCGCCGACGGCGTGCCCGTGATCCTGCACGACGCCGACGTCTCCCGTACGACCGACGGGCGGGGCCTGGTCCACCAGCTCACCTTCGAGGAGCTGCGGCGGTTCTCGGCGGGTCGGTGGCAGGGGAGGCGGCTCCCGGTCCCCTCGCTCCGGGAGGCCCTCGAGCTGCTCTCGGGGCGCGCCGGCGTGGACATCGAGATCAAGCACCTCCCGGGGGAGCCGGGGTACGACCCGGCGCGGGAGGCCACGCTCCAGGCCACCCTGGCGGAGCTCGACCGGGTGGCGTTCGTCGGCCCCGTCGTGATCACGTCGTTCAACCCCTCGACGGTGCGCCGTTCCCGCCAGCTCGCGCCCGACGTCCCCACCGGCCTCCTCACCACCGCGTCGCTCCCGGCCGACGACGCGCTCCGGCTCGCGGCCGGGGCTCGCCACGACCTCCTTCTGCCCGAGGTCGACGCCGTGCTGGCCGCGGGGCCGGCGTTCGTGGAACGGGTCCACGCGGCGGGGCTCCGGCTCGGGACCTGGACCGTGGACGACCCGGCGACGATCGCGACCCTCTTCGGCTGGGGCGTGGACGCGGTGGCGACCAACGACCCCGCCACCGCGCTGGCGGCGATCGGCTGACCCCGATGTTCCGGCGCAAGCGGCTCCCCGAGGAGCTCCGGGCCCCCCACGACGCCTTCCGTCGGGTCCTGCGCCGCGTCGAGCGGGCCAAGGACGAGCTCACCGCGGCCGTCCCCACCGCCCGCCTGCCGGGCCGCCCCCTCGCCGAGGCCCTCCTCGCATTCGAGGACGAGCTCCGGGAGGCCGAACGGGGCATGCCCGCCTGGCGGCACCCCGCCGTGGCGGAGGTCTGGGAGCGGTGCCGATCGGCCCTCGCCGAGGCCGGGGCGACCGCCGAGCGGCTGCGCCTCGAGGCCCCCGACCCCGGCGGGTTCGAGGGTCTCGTGGGCCTGATCGACGACCTGCTCGCGCCGCTCGAGGCCTTCGAGGAGGCGTCGGTCCGGTTCCTCGACCTCCGAGCCTAAGGAGACGGCGTCGCGCTCGCGGAGGGCGTGGGACCCGGGGACGGGGTCGGGCTCGGCGAGGGCGGGGGGCCGACGAGGAGCGTGAGGACCGCGGGACGCGCGATCCGTCCGGCCGCGTCCCGCGCCTCGATCGAGACGGCGTAGGCGCCGGGGGCCGTGGGCAGCGCGGTCCCGGACCCGCCGCCCCAGACGAGGCGGAGGCGGTCGCCGGTGGCGGGCGGGAAGGTCGCGATCAGCGCGCCGCCCGCGTCGTACGCCGCGACGCTCCACGTGAGCGGCTCCGATCCCCGGGCCCGGATCCGGAGGTCGGTCGTCCCCGGCGGGACCTCCTCGCTCGAGAGGCGAGGCCGGTAGATCTTGGGGATCCCGAGCACCGCCACCTTCGGGCGGATCTCGGGGAGCCTCCCGTAGAGCGCCTCCCCCGGGCAGTCCGTGTAGCCCGTGTCCCGGTGGCCCGCGATCACCGGGAGGCGGACCAGGGTGCCCGCGGCGTAGCGGGTGTTGTCCCCGCCCCCCGACACCATCGTGGCGCGGCCGAGCGCCGGGACGTGCGCGACGTCCAGCCGCCAGGCGAGCAGCCGTCGGAGGGCCCGCATCGCGGGTCTGGGCGGCGCCGCCGCGTCGAAGTTCCCGATCATCGACACCGAGAAGCTGCCGGTGTTGAACCCCTGGGTGGCGGCCCCGATCACCGGCAGCGTCGGGCCGCCCGCGCGGCCCTCGAAGACCGTCCCGTAGCGGTCGATCAGGAAGTTGTAGGCGATGTCGCACCACCCGCGGCCCTGGGTGTGGTACGCGTAGATCGCCCGGACGACGTCGTCCGACTCCTCGGGCGAGTAGTCGTTGGTCCCCGCCGTGTGGTGGACGAAGCCCATCCGGACCTCGTCGGCCACGCCCGGGGTGCAGTTCATGAGGGCCGGGTCGGCGCCCCACTGCTCGCGGGTCACGAGGACGGGGTCCGGGGTCTGGGCCAGGGCCGCCTGGAGGCCGGCGGGCGCGGCCGCCGCGGGGCCCTCGTTCGGAGGGCCGGAGCCGGGGCCCGCGGCGGTCCCCGAGCTGTTGAGGAAGAGGACACGGAGGTCTCGGACCACGGCGCCGCCGGGCAGCGCGAGCGAGATCCGGGCGCACCGCCCGCCCCCGGTCCAGAGCAGGTTCGTCCCCCGCTCGCCGGGGCGGAACTCCGGCGTCCCCGGGTCCGGCCCCCCCTCGGCCGCCAGCCTCGCGGCCCGGCCGCCGGCCCGGACCAGGGCCCGGACCAGGCCCCCGGCCGGCTGCTCCCACGCGAGGGCCAGGGCCGTGGACCAGATCGGCGCGCAGACCCGGACCGCCGGGGTGCGGACCCGCGTGGCCGCCGCGAGCCCCTCGGACCGGAGCGCGAGCCCTGGCCCCGAGGGGAGGAGCGCGCGCGACGGAACGGCGACCGCTCTGAGCACGGTCTCGGGGACGGCGGCCCGTCCCGCGAACGGCAGGCCGCCCGCGACCAGCGCGGCGGCGGCCGCCGACGCGAGGGCGAGCCTCAACGCTCCGGGGAAGGTCTTCCTCTCGGCCATGGGCGCCGGCGCGGCCGGCCCCCACCTTCTACCGGAGGCAGGAGCCCGGGGCAAGCGGTCGTTCGGGGGACGGCAGCGTCGCCTACGGCCGAACGCTCATGCCCGGGGAGCGAGGCGCCACGGCCAGCGCCCCGCGGAGGCGCTCAGCTGCAGGCGGTCCCGCCCCCGAAACCCTCCTGGCACACCTGGGAGAACGGCCGCTGGGTGTTCTGGCCGAGCAGGGTCACCGCCGCCACGATCACCGCGGCGATGAACGCGAGCATGATGGCGTACTCGATCGCGGTCGCGCCCCGCTCCGCGCCGAGACGGGAGCGGAGCCGCCACCACGCGACCTGCGTTCCCGCGACCACCCGGAGAACCACGCGTGGACCTCCTCCGCCGGCCCGGCGGACCGGTTCCCGTAAGCCTAGGCGCTCGCCGTCCGGGAGGGAATCACCCATCCGGGGGGCGGGGGTTCCGGCGGTCGGAGGAGGTCGAAGGGCTACCATCCGGCCGTGGCCCCCGAGGACGCGCTCCGCGAGTCGCCCGCCCACCCGGGGCTCGCCGCGCTCGCCGCGGAGGTGGCGGCCTGCCGGGCCTGTCCCCGCCTGGTGGCGTGGCGGGAGGAGGTGGCCCGCACCCGCACCCGCCGGTTCGCCGACCAGGTGTACTGGGGCCGGCCGGTCCCGGGGTTCGGGGACCCCCGGGCCCGGGTCCTGATCGTCGGGCTGGCCCCGGCCGCCCACGGGGGGAACCGCACCGGCCGGATCTTCACCGGGGACCGCTCGGGGGACTTCCTGTTCGCCGCCCTCCACCGGACGGGCTTCGCGAACCGCCCGGTCTCGGTCGGCCCGGGTGACGGGCTCCGGCTGCGGGGCGCCTACCTGGCCGCGGCGGTGCGGTGCGCGCCGCCCGGGAACCGCCCCACGCCCGACGAGCGCGACCGGTGCCTCCCCTTCCTGGTTCGGGAGCTGTCGATGTTGGAGGACGTCCGCGTGCTCGTGGCCCTCGGCGCGTTCGCCTGGGACGCGGCGCTCCGGGCCCTGGCCGCGCGGGGGTTCTCCGTCCGCCCCCGCCCCCGGTTCGGGCACGGGGCGGAGGCCGCCGTCGGCCCCTACCGGCTCCTCGGGAGCTTCCACCCCAGCCAGCAGAACACGTTCACCGGGAAGCTCACCGGGCCCATGCTCGACGCCGTGCTGGCCAGGGCCCGGGCCCTGGCCGGGCTCCGACCGCCGCCCGGGGAAGGTCCGGGCGGCGGCCGGTCGGTCCCGCGCCGCGCCTAGCCCCCGTCGTCGCCCTCGGACCGCGCCCGCTGGCGCCGGGCGTCGATGCGGCGGATGGCCGGGAGGTAGTTCAGCTCCAGGATCAGCACGACCAGGACGGCCGTCGCCGCGCCGAGGAGGTAGTCGCCGGCTCCGCAGAGCACCCCGACCGCGGCGGCCGCCCAGGCGGACGCCGCGGTGGTGAGCCCGTGGACGGTCCCTCCCTCGGCTCGGAAGATCAGGCCGGCGCCCAGGAACCCGACGCCGGTCACGATCCCTTGGATGATGCGGTCGGTGAAGAACCGATCGACCTGGAGCGCGGTGAAGGCCGCGGCCCCCAGGGCCACCAGCGCGAACGTGCGCTCGCCGGCGGGCTTCCCCCGGAACTCACGCTCCCATCCGATCCCGTAGCCCAGGACGGCGGCGAGGAGGATGCGCGCGAGCAGCTCCCACTGCTCCATGCGCTCACGCTAGCTCAGCGGAGAGCCGCCGTCGCCCCAGGGGGGCGCATCGCGCAACCCCCGCCGCGCGTCCCGGCGTCGGCGCACCGCCCGCCGCGCGTCCCGGCGTCGGCGCACCGCCCCGGCGTCCGAGGCGTCCCGCGCCACCCCGCCTATGCTGGTCCCGTGCGGGGCCACGGGATGTTCCGGATGATGCGGACGCCCCTCTCCGAGGAGGACCGGCGGAGGGTCGATCGCCGGACGGTCCGCCGGGTGCTGGCCACGTTCCGCCCGTACCGGGGGAAGGTCGCGCTCGTCGGGTTCCTGATCGTGGTGTCGAGCGGCCTCGGGGTCGTGAACCCGCTCATGATCGCCGCGATCTTCAACGACGCGCTGTTCGGTCCGGTGCGCGGCCCGGGGGCCGGGATGTGCTCGGGGCGGCCCTGTCCGAACCTCCCGCTCCTCGCGGCCTACGTGGGCATCATGGTGGCGGTCCCGATCGTCACCGGGCTCATCGGCATCGCCCAGTCCTACCTGTCGCAGCTCGTGGGGCTCCGCGTGATGCAGGACCTGCGGAACGCGCTCTACGCGCACCTGCAGTTCATGCCGCTCCGGTTCTTCACGACCACGCGGACCGGCGAGATCCAGTCCCGCCTGGCGAACGACGTGGGCGGCGTGCAGACCGTCGTGACCGACACCGCATCCTCCGTCCTGGCGAACGTCGTGATCATCGCGAGCTCCCTGGCCGCGATGCTCGTCCTGTCGGTGCCCCTCACGGTCCTGTCGCTCTCGATGATGCCCTTGTTCCTCTGGCTCACGGCCCGGGTGGGGAAGGCCCGGCGCGAGGTGGCGACGAGCACCCAGAGGACCCTCGCCGACCTCACGGCGGTGACCGAGGAGACGCTCTCGGTCTCGGGGATCCTGCTCTCGAAGGCCTTCGGGCGGCAGCGGCACGAGATCGGCCGGTTCCGGGAGGAGAACGAGCGCCTCACGGGGCTCCAGATCCGCCAGGCGATGATCGGGCGCTCGTTCTTCGCGTTCGTCCAGGTGTTCTTCTCGATCACGCCGGCCCTCGTGTACCTCGTGGCGGGGTGGGTGAACAGCCGGAACCCCTTCGAGCAGATCCAGGCCGGAGACATCGTGGCCTTCACGACGCTCCAGTCCCGGCTCTTCTTCCCGATCGGGTCGATGCTCCAGGTCTCGACCGAGGTGCACTCCTCGCTCGCGCTCTTCGACCGGATCTTCGAGTACCTGGACCTCCCCCACGAGATCGCCGACGCGCCCGACGCGGTCGAGCTCCGACCCGCGGAGGTGCGGGGGCGGGTCCGGTTCCGCGACGTGTGGTTCCGCTACGAGGGATCCGAGGCGGGGCCGCCGGTCTCGCCCGAGCTCGGCGACGGGGAACGGCGCCGGAGGGAGTGGACGCTCGAGGGCGTGGACCTCGAGATCGAGCCCGGGCAGCTCGCCGCGCTCGTCGGGCCCTCGGGGGCGGGGAAGACCACGATGACCTACCTCGTGCCCCGGTTCTACGACGTGCAGCGGGGCGCGGTCGAGATCGACGGGATCGACGTGCGGCGGATCCGGCTCGACTCGCTCGGCGAGATCATCGGGATGGTCACCCAGGAGACCTACCTGTTCCACACCACGATCCGCCGGAACCTGCTCTACGGGAAGCCGGACGCCACGGAGGAGGAGCTGGTGGCCGCGGCCAGGGCCGCGTTCATCCACGACCGGATCATGGAGCTGCCCGACGGGTACGACACCGTGGTGGGGGAGCGCGGCTACAAGCTCTCCGGCGGGGAGAAGCAGCGTCTGGCGATCGCCCGGGTGATCCTCAAGGACCCCCGGATCCTGATCCTCGACGAGGCCACGTCCTCGCTCGACACCGCGTCGGAGCGGCTGGTCCAGGAGGCCCTCCGGCCGCTGATGCGGGGCCGGACGACGATCGCGATCGCCCACCGCCTGTCCACGATCCTCTCCGCCGACGTGATCTTCGTCCTCGACCGGGGCCGGGTCGTGGAGCGCGGCACGCACGCCGAGCTCCTCGGGCGCGGGGGGCTCTACGCGCGCCTGTACGAGCAGCAGTTCCGGGGCGGCCTGGTCGAGGCGGAGTGCGAGGACGGGGTGGTCCTGGCCTCGGGCCAGGTGGTGCGGACGCGGCACGCCTAGAGGCGCTTCGAGTACGAGAGCAGGACGAACCCGTCCTCGAACACCCGGTCCGGTCCCCGCTCGAACCCCAGCGCCTCGTACATCCGCTGGGCGGCGCGCATCCGCTGCGTCGTGTGGAGCGTGAGCAGTCTCCGCCCGCGCCGACGGGCTTCCTCCTCGCAGGCGGCCATCAGCGCGCGGGCCACGCCCCGCCGCCGGTGCGCGGGGTGGACCGCGAGCATCCGCACGTGGGCCTCGTCGGGGCGGAGCGGCGGCTCGTCGGGGTCGACCCGGCCCTCGAGCTCGAGGGTGACGCTGCCGATCACCCGGCCGTCCTCCACCGCCACCAGGACGAGCGTCCGCCCGGCGCGCCCGGCGACGTCCGCCAGCTCGTCGAGGTAGCGCTCCCACGACGTCTCGCCGGGCCGGGCGAACTCGGCGTACGCGAGGCGGGCGACCTGCCCCGCCTCCTCGTACTCCGCCGGCCGCGCCGCGCGAACCTCCACGGACCCAGGCTAGCGCCCGCGGGTTCGTCAACCGGATGGACGGACCCCGGCCGCTGGGGCAGGATGGGGCCGTGCGGCAGCGGGACCTCGGGCGACTCCTCCTGGAGGGCCACCGCGCGGTCGCGGCGGAGCTCGAGGAGGTGCTCGCGGAGCGCGGGTACCCCGACCTCCGCGCGGGCCACCTGGCCGTCTTCCTGAACATCGACCGCCGCAGCGGGACGAGGCTCACCGACCTCGCGCGTCGCGCCGGGATCTCCAAGCAGGGCATGATGGTCGTCGTGGACCAGCTCGAGGAGCGGGGCTACGTGCGGCGGGTCCCGGACCCCGAGGACGGGCGGGCGAAGGTGGTGCGCCTCACGGCCCGCGGCCGGCGGGGCGCGGCCGAGGCCCGCCGGGCGGCCGCGGCGGTGGAGTCACGGGCCCGGCGGCAGCTCGGCGAGCGGCGCTACGAGGCCCTGCGGGGGGCGCTCGAGGAGCTGGTCCGCGTGGGGCGGAGGGGCGAGGGGTGAGCCTGCCCGAAGCCCTCCGGGCCGCCCTCGCCGCCCGCCTGGACGCGCTGGACCGCGACGACGTGCCCCGGAGGATCTGGCAGCGGGACCACACGGTGTGGGCCCCCGAGCCCATCGAGGTCGCCGACCGGCTGGGCTGGCTCACGGTCCACGAGGGGATGCGGGAGGAGATCCCGCGGCTGCGGGCGTTCGCCCGGGAGGTCGCGGCCGAGGGGATCTCGACGGTCGTGCTGGCCGGGATGGGCGGGTCGAGCCTGGCGGCCGAGGTGTTCGGCGCGGTCGCCGCCGGCGGCTCGGGGTCGCCACGGCTGGTCGTGCTGGACACGACCCACCCGGAGGAGCTCCGGGGGCTCGAGGCCGAGCTGGACGGCCGTCGGGCGCTCGTGGTGGTGGCGAGCAAGTCGGGGACGACCCTCGAGACCCGGGCCCACCTCGCGTGGCTGTGGGAGCGGCTCGGCGATCCCTCGAGGTTCGTGGCGATCACCGACCCGGGCACGCCGCTCGCCCGGGTCGCCGAGGAGCGCGGGTTCCGCCGCGCCTTCCTCAACCCCCCGGACATCGGCGGCCGTTACTCCGCGCTCTCGTACTTCGGGCTGGTCCCGGCCGCCCTGGTCGGCGCGGACCTCGAGGGGATCCTCGACGGGGCCGCGGCGATGGCCGCGGCCTGCGGGCCCGAGGTCCGCGCCGCGGACAACCCCGGGGTGCGGCTGGGGGCGCTGCTCGGCGAGGCCGCGCTCCTCGGGCGGGACAAGCTCACGCTCGCGCTCCCCGACCGGGTCGCCCCGCTGGGGGCCTGGCTCGAGCAGCTGGTGGCGGAGTCCACCGGGAAGCGGGGCCGGGGGATCCTGCCGGTGGAGGGGGCCCCCCTCGGCCCGCCCGCGGTCTACGGCGACGACCCGCTGTTCGTGGCCCTCGGCGAGGCGGCGGCGAGCCCGATCCTCGCCTGGCTCGAGCGCGCCGGGCACCCGGTGGAGCGGATCGGGGGCGAGGTCCGCCTGGGGGCGGAGATGTTCCGCTGGGAGCTCGCCACGGCCGTGGCCGGGGCGGTCCTCGGCGTGAACCCCTTCGACCAGCCGGACGTGCAGGCGGCGAAGGACCGCACCGCCCGGGTCCTGGCCGGGGAGGGCGACGCGGCGCCGGATCCCGGTGACGTGGAGGAGGTCCTGGCCGGCGCGGCGCCCCCCGCGTACATCGCGATCCAGGCCTTCCTCGCCCGGAGCCGGGAGGTTCGGGAGCGCCTCCAGGCCGTGCGGCTGCGCCTGCGCGACCGGCTCCGGGTGGCGGTGACCGTGGGGTTCGGGCCGCGGTACCTCCACTCCACCGGCCAGCTCCACAAGGGGGGTCCCCCGACCGGCCGGTTCCTCCAGGTGGTGGAGGAGCCGGGGGAGGACGTGGGGATCCCCGGCGAGCCCTACACGTTCCGGGACCTCCTCCTCGCCCAGGCCGCGGGCGACCTGGCGGCGCTCAGGGAGCGAGGGAGGCCGGTCGCCCGGACCTCCCTGGAGGGGCTCGAGGCGGCGGCGGGCTGAGGTGGAGCTCGTCGTCGATCCCGACCCCGCGGCGGCCGGCGTGCGGCTGTTCGTCGAGGTGCGCCCGCGCACGCTGGCCCTGGCCGGCGGCTCGACGCCCCGGGAGCTCTACCGCCGGCTTGCGCTCCTCCCCTACCCGTGGCGGGAGGTGGACGTCTTCTTCGGGGACGAGCGGTGCGTGCCGCCCGACCACCCCGACTCGAACCTGCGGATGGCCGCCGAGACCCTCCTCTCCCGGGTGCCGGCCCGCGTCCACCCGATGACCGGCTGCGACCCCGCGGGGTACGAGGCCGAGCTGGCCGCGGCGCTGGGGCCGGGGCTCCCGCGGCTCGACCTCGTGTTCCTGGGCCTCGGGGAGGACGGGCACACCGCGTCGTTGTTCCCGGGGGACCGGGCCGCCCTCGAGACCGAGCGCTGGGTGGCGCTCGTGGAACGCCCCGACCACCGGCGCCTGACCCTCACGCTCCCGGTCCTCTCCGCGGCCCGGGTGGCGGCGTTCCTGGTCTCGGGGCGGGCGAAGCGGGCGGCGCTCGCCCGGCTCCTCCGGGGCGATCCGGGGATCCCGGCCTCCCTGGTCGCCGCGGCCCGGGTGGTGGCGATCGCCGACCCCGAGGCCGCGGGGGAGGACCCCGGCGCACGGTCGCGGGGCGCGCCCGGCCGGGCGCCTACGAGGCCGCGTTCACGTGGAGGAGGCGCCCGACGCCGTAGGTGATCGCGGCGGCCAGGGCGCCGACCAGGAGCATCCGCAGGCCGGAGAGCGGGGCGTGGCGGCCGGTGAACAGGCTCATCGCCGCCCCCACCGCGAACAGGACCGCGCCGGAGAGGACCGCCGAGGCGACGACGGCGGCGTTCCCGGTGGCGACGAGGAACGGCGCGAGCGGGACGAGCGCGCCGAAGGCGAACGTGAGGAACGAGGAGACGGCGGCGCCCCAGGGCGAGCCCAGCTCCCCCGGGTCCAGCCCGAGCTCCTCGCGGGCGTGGGTCTCGAGCGCGACCCGCGGGTCCCGCATCAGCTCGAGGGCGATCCGGTCGGCGAGGTCGGCGGAGAGCCCCTTCCGCCGGTAGATCTCGGCCAGCTCGCGGCGCTCCTCCTCCGGCATCTCGGCGAGCTCGTGGGCCTCGAGGTGGAGGAGGCGCTCGAACACCTCGCGCTGCACGCGCATCGAGATGTACTCGCCCGCGCCCATCGAGCACGCGCCCGCCAGGAGCCCGGCGACGCCCGCGAGCAGGATGAAGCGGTTGGACACCCCGGCCCCGGCCACCCCCATGATCAGCGAGACGTTCGACACGAGGCCGTCGTTCACGCCGAAGATCGCCGCGCGGAGGGTCCCGCTCTTCCCGAGCCCCGGGACCTGCTCGCCGCGGACCGGGCCCGGGTGCGGCACGGCGGGGGGGCGCCGCTCCCGGAGGCGCCGGACGAGCCCGGTGAGCATCGGGAGCTGCGCCCTCGTCCGGCGGTCCTCCGGGGAGAGCCGTCGCTGGTCCATGCCGGCCGAAGCCTACCCGGCCCACCGCGCCCCGGGCGCGCCGGAAGCCTCGAGGCGGACCGTCTCGATCGCCGCTGGGGCCAGCACGAGCGGGCGCCCGCCCACGCGGGCCCGGGCCGGCCGCTCCTTGGAGGGGTTCCACATCCGGACCTCGATCCGGCCGTCCACCCGGCGCACGCTCGAGAGCGCCGCGCCCTCCACCTCGAGGAGCGAGCCCCTCGCGGGGAGGGGGCCGCCGCCGGGCGCCGCGGCCTCCAGGAGGGGGAGCGCGAACCGCTCCCACGCCGCGACCAGGCCCTCGGGTCGGTCGGTCGGGAGCACCCCGAACGGGAAGCGCCAGGTCCCGAGCATCTGGGCTTCGGGGGTCGGCACGCCGGGCCCGGCGGGGAAGGGTCGGGTGGCCAGTCGTTCGCGGCTGATCGTCCCCACGCACCGGAGCAGCGTGAGCGCGAGCTCCGCGCCGTCCACGACCTCGTACTCGAACACGCCGTGCGCGAGCGCGGCCAGGCCGCCCGCCCACACCACGCCCCGCGCCGGCCAGGTCGGCGAGGGGGCCTCGAGCTCGCTCCCCTCCGAGACGAGGGGCCGCTGGACGAGCTCGAACGGCGCGCCCGCCACCGAGCCGTCCGCCGGGCGGGGCAGCCGGAGGTGGAGCCGGAGCCGGTGGTCGGGCCGCTCGTTCGCCACCTCGACCTCCAGGCGGAGGAAGGGCTCGCCGGGGGCCCGGCCCACGGCCACCCGGGCCTCGATCCCCTCGCCCCGGAACCGGACCAGGCCGGGCCCGAGGAGCTCGGCCTCGAGCGGGAGGTCCCCTCCCGTCTCGGCCGGGCAGAAGTCGTACAGGTCCCCCTCGTCGTGCTCGTCCCGGAGCCGGAAGACGATGCCCCCGGCCGAGGCCCACCCCCCGTCGAGCGAGAGCGGCACGGGCTCGGCCGCCGCCCGCCGCCACCCCGGGCCCTCGACCTTCCAGCCGAGGCCGGGGACGCCCTCCCGCTCGAACGGGGAGGGGTTGAACCGGAGCACGCCGGCGCGGGCGACCTGCGCCGCGAGCGCGGCGAGCGCCCGGTCGGCGATCCGCTCGGCGATCGCGCGGGCCTCCCGGGTGCGGGCGTCGACGGCCCGCGCCACCCGGTCGTGGGAGCAGCCGCAGACGGAGTCGTGGGCCGCGTTCCAGAGCAGGAGGGTCCAGGCCCGGTCCAGCTCCTCCCGGGGCCACGCGGAGCCCGGCACGAGCGCGGCGAGCGGTTCGGCGTAGCGCTCGAGGAGCGCCTCGGCCTCCCCCCGCTCGCGCTTCTGGTGGGCCCGGGCCGAGTAGACGTTGGGGAGGAGGTGGGCGCGGGCCGAGGAGCGGAGCTCCCCCCGCCACGTGGGGAGCTCCGGGGGCGGGTCCGCCGACAGGTGGTCGGCGAGGGAGCCCACCCGGACCTCGACGCCCGGGAGCCACCGCCGCGCCTCCTCGACCTTCGCGGGGAGCGTGGGGTCGGGTCCGGAGTGGTCCCAGCCCACGGGCACGAGCATCCGCCCGTCCAGGAGGAACGGCCCGAGCTCCGCCGCCGTCTCCCGGAGGAGGTCCGCGAGCTCGCGCCCATCCCGAGCCTCGGGCACCCGCCAGCCGACGGAGTAGCCGAACGCGAGGTACTCGACGGTCACCGCGCTCCCGTCGGGGGCCTCCCACCGGAACGGCGTGCGGTCGATCCGCCGGGGGACGCCGCGCCAGACGACGGCCCGGTCGATCCCGAACCGCCGGAGGATCTGCGGCATCTGCCCGACGTGCCCGAACTGGTCCGGGAGGTACCCGACCTCCAGGGCCCGTCCCAGCTCGCGGGCCCGGGCCAGCCCGCGCTCCAGGTTCCTCCAGAGGGTCTCCCCCGAGACCAGGAACTCGTCGGCCTGGGTCACCCAGGGCCCGACCGAGATCCGCCCGAGCGCGGCGAGCCGGCGGATGGCGGCCTCGCGCTCCGGGCGGACCTCGAGGTAGTCGTCGACCATCGCCGTCTGCCCGTCGAGGTGGAAGTGGGGGAAGCCTCCCTCGGCCAGCCCGAGGAGGCCGTCCATCATCGCGACCAGGCGCTCCCGGAAGACCTCGAACGGCTCGTACCACTCCCGGTCCCAGTGGGTGTGGGGCACGAGCGTGATCTCCCGCGCCGGAGCCTCCCCCCGGCGATCGGTCCGGGCCGGCGCCCGCGGCACCCCTCCCGCCGACACGGCCCCCGCTCAGCCCTCCCCGGGGGGCTCCGTCCGGCCCCGCGCCAGCATCCTCGCCAGCCAGGAGCGGCGCTCCCGGCCCGGGGGCGGGACCCTCCCCACCTCCTCCCGGGTGAGGTCGGTCTCCACCACCTCGTGGGGGCGGACGTAGGTCGAGACCACGGCCTGGATGATGGCGGCCGCGGGAAGCGCGAGGAAGGCCCCCACCGCCCCCGACAGGGCGCCGCCGGCGAGCGCGGCGAAGAACGCGACCGCCGGGTGGAGCTGCATGGTCCGGGCGCTGATCCGGGGCGCCAGCAAGTAGTTCTCCACCTGCTGGTACACGAGCACGTAGCCGAGGAAGATCAGGGCCGAGAGCGGCTCGTCGAGGAGCGCGACGAGGAGCGGCACGGCCGCCGCGATGTAGGTCCCGATCACCGGGATGAACTGCGACACCAGCCCGAGCCAGAGCGCGAGCGGCAGCGCGAAGGGCACCCCGAGGACCGTGAGCGCGAGGAAGGAGGCGGCGGAGGAGATCGCCGCGAGCAAGAGCCGCGAGTACAGGTACCCGCCGGTCTTCTCGATCGCGATCTCCCAGGCGTCGAGGACCTCGCGCTGCCGCTGCGGAGGCAGGAGGCGACAGACCGCCCGCCGGAAGCGGGGGCCGTCGGCCACGAGGTAGAACGCGAACAGCCCGATCGTGAGCATCTGGAACAGGGCCCCGAGGATCACCACGCCGGCCTGCGCGATGTTCGTCGCGATCCGGGCCAGCGCGTCCTGGGCGCTGCCGATCCGCTCCACGATGGCCTCGCCGGTCAGCTCGATGTCGAACCAGCGCTCCGTGAGGCGGCTCGCCCGCTCGAGCCAGCCCGGGAGCTGCCGGACGAGCTCGCTCACCTGGGCGATCACGAGCGGGATCATGAGCGCGAGCATCGCGAGGAAGCCCAGGGCGAGGGCGGCGAGCACGAGCCCGGTGGCCGCGCCCCGGCGCCAGCCCCGGCGCACGAGCCAGTTCACCGCGGGCTCCATCGCGAACGAGAGGAACAGGGCCACGAGGAGCCAGATCAGGATCGGACGGAGCTCGCGGAGGAGCGCGAGGGCCGCGTAGGCGGCGAACCCCGAGAGGATCACGAGCAGGATCAGCCGCGGGACCCAGGGGGGCATCTGCGCGGGCTCCCGCTCCCGCGCCGGGACCGGTCCGCCGGTGGTCTCGGGTCTCGCCAACCTCGCCTCCAGGGTTCCGAGCCGAGGGTATCGGTACGATGGTCGCGTGGCCAGGAGGGAGGCGGAGGGCAAGAGCGGGAAGCCGACGCCCCGGCGGAACAAGCCGGAGCGGCCCAGGGACGAGCTGGGCCGGCCCCAGCCGTGGGGGTCCCCGGACCGCCTCCGGCTGGAGGACTTCGACGCGCTCCCCCTCGAGCGGAACCACGAGCTGGCCCGGGCGCACTTCAACGCGGGGCGGTTCTTCCCGGCCCACGAGGCGTGGGAGACGGCCTGGAAGCAGGCCCGCGACACGGACGACGCCGAGTTCTTCAAGGGCCTGTCGCAGCTCGGCGCGGGCTACGTCCACCTGCTCCGCGGCAACCGCCACGGCGCGGTGACCCTCCTCCGCCGCGCCGCCCGCCGGATCGGGCGGTACCCGGTCGGCCACCGCGGGGTCGATACCGCAGCGGTGGCGGCGAAGGCGGAGGCCGACGCCGCCGCCCTGGAGCGGGGGGAGCTCGCGGTGGGGGAGGACGCGCGGGTCCGCGCCCCCGAGCTCTGATCGGCGGCCCGCGGGTTGACGGCCGGGGCCGGGACCGCCACGATGGGCGGGCCCATGCCGACGTCCGAGGCCGACCAGGCTCCGAACGAGATCGAGTGGAGGGGCCGAACCGGTCCCTTCACGCTGCTCGTCACCCCCGGCGTGTTCCAGCCCACCCACACGAGCCGCACGATCGCCGACGCCCTCGAGATCTCACCCGAGGACACCGTGATCGACGTGGGCTGCGGGAGCGGCGTGCTCTCGTTCGTGGCCGCACGCCTCGGGGCCCGGCGGGTGGTGGGGTGCGACCTCTCGCCGGCCGCGGTCGAGGCCGCCCGGCTCAACGCGCGGCGGCTGGGGCTCGAGGGAGTGACCGAGTTCCGCGAGGGGAACCTCCTGGAGCCGGTGCGGGACGTGCGGGCCACCGTGCTGATCGGCGACGTCTCGGGGATCCCCGACGAGATCGCGGAGGTCGCCGGGTGGTTCCCCGACGGGCGGGCCGGGGGTCCCACGGGCGCGGAGCTCCCGGTCGCGATGCTCGAGAGCATCGGCGACACGCTCGCCCCCCGGGGCCGGCTCTACCTCCCCACGGGGACGATCCAGGACGAGCGGCGGGTGATCGAGGCCGCCCGGCGGGTGTTCGGCGAGCGGAACATGGAGCCGGTCCTGGAGCGGGAGTTCCCGCTCCCGGACCTCGTGGCCCGCTCGGTGGCGATCGCGAGGCTGATGAAGGAGGGGCTGCTGAACCTCCAGCGGCGCGGGAGCCGGCTGCTCTGGCGCCTCAGGATCTGGCGCTGCGTCAGGCCGTGACGCCCCCGGGCTCCTCGGGCCCCGCCCCCGGCCCCTCCGGGCGGAGCGAGGCCACCGCCTCCACCCGGTAGCCCGCGGTCCGGAGCGCGTCGGCGCCGCCGCGGTCGATCGCGAGGACGATGGCCTCGACCCGCGCGCCCTCCGCCTCGAGCGCGCGGGCCGCCCGGAGCACCTGGCCGCCGGTGGTGCTCACGTCCTCGAGGAGCGCGGCCCGGGCGCCCGGCGGCACGACGCCCTCGACCAGCGCGCGGGTCCCGTAGGCCTTCCGCTCCTTCCGCACGACGGCGATCGGCAGGCCGGTCTCGAGGGCCACGGCGGCCACGAGGAGCATCGCGGCGCCCTCGGGGGCGGCGAGGAGCGTGACCCCGGGGGGCAGCAGCGAGGCCACGGCCCGGGCCAGCTCCCGGAGCAGGGCGGGGTCGGTGAGGAAGCGGAACTTGTCGAAGTAGACCGAGGAACGCCGCCCGGAGGACAGCACGAAGTCCCCGCGGAGCTCGGAGGCGGCGAGGAGCCGGCGGGCCAGGTCGCCCCGCGCCCCGACGCCGGTGTCCGGTGCCTCGCCCATCGCCCGCGTAGCATAGGCGGCCGATGGACCGGACCTGGCCGCTCGCGCGGCGCGCGTTCCTCGCCCTGGACCCGGAGCTCGCCCACCGCCTGGTCATGGGCCTCCTCGCGCTGCCGCTCCCGTGGGAGCGCCTGGGGGACGCCCCCCACGACGAGCGGCTGGCGACCACCGTGGCCGGGATCCGGCTGGAGAACCCCCTGGGCCTCGCGGCCGGGTTCGACAAGGCCTGCGCACGCCTCGGGGCGCTCGGCGCGCTCGGGTTCGGCTACGTCGTGGGCGGCACGATCACCCGGCGGCCGCGGGAGGGGAACCCGCGGCCGCGGATCGTCCGCTACCCCCGGCGGCGCTCGATGACCAACGCGATGGGACTGCCGAACCCGGGGGCCGCGGCGGCCGCCGAGAACCTCCTCCGCTCGCCCCGGACCGCGCCCCGCTGGGTGAGCCTGGCCGACGAGGCGGTCGAGGACGTGGTGGTCGCCCACCGCCTGGTCGCCCCCCTGGTCGACGCGGTCGAGCTCAACGCGAGCTGTCCGAACGTGACGTGGGGCCGGGACCGGGACGACGAGGCCCACCTGGCCCGGCTCCTCGCCGCCCTCCGGGCCGAGCGGCGGGTCCCGATCTTCGTGAAGCTCCCCCCGTTCCGGACGGCGCGGGAGCGCGAGGCGGTCCTGGCGTTCGCGCGCGTCGCCCAGGAGGGCGGGGCCGACGGCCTCACGTGCTCGAACACCCGGCCGGTGGCGGACCCCAGGCTCGCGGCCGGGCGGGGCGGGCTCTCCGGGGCCGCCCTCGCCGCCGACACCCCCCGGATCGTGGCCGAGGTCCGGGAGGCGACCGGAGGGGAGCTCCCGATCAACGCCTGCGGGGGGATCTCGGGCCCGACCGAGGCGCTCGCCTGTCTCCGGGCCGGCGCGGCCACGGTCCAGATCTACACCGCCCTCGTCTACGAGGGCCCGCGCGTCGTGGGCCGGATCCTCCGCGGGCTCCTCGACCACCTCGATACGGGCGGCGGGGCCCTGGCGGACCTGGTCGGAGCGGCGTGAGCGCGAGCCCTCCGTGCGCCGCTCCGGCGGGTTGCGATCCGCCGGTGCTTCGTGGACGATCATCGGACCCTTGAGCCGAGCGGAGCCCCCGACGGTCCAACCGACGATGGAGAGGGCGCGAGCCCGCCCGGAGGCGACGGCCGTGGCGGCCGTCCGCCTCGACGGCGTGCGCAAGCGCTTCGGCGATGTGGTCGCCGTGGACGGCGTCGACCTCGACGTCCGCCCCGGCGAGTTCTTCTCGCTCCTCGGCCCCTCGGGATCGGGGAAGACCACGTGCCTCCGCCTGATCGCGGGGTTCGAGGCGCCGACCGAGGGGCGGGTGTACCTCGACGGGCGCGACGTCACCGACCTCCCGCCCTACGAGCGCGACGTGAACACCGTCTTCCAGGACTACGCCCTGTTCCCGCACATGACCGTGGCGGAGAACGTGGGCTACGGGCTGATGGTCCGGAAGGTCCCCAAGCCCGAGCGGGCCCGGCGGGTCGAGGAGGCCCTCGCCATGGTCCGCCTGGAGGGGTTCGGAGGGCGCCGCCCCTCGCAGCTCTCGGGCGGCCAGCGCCAGCGCGTGGCCCTCGCCCGGGCGCTCGTGATCCGCCCCAAGGTGCTGCTCCTGGACGAGCCCCTCGGCGCCCTCGACCTCAAGCTGCGCCAGGCGATGCAGATCGAGCTCAAGAACATCCAGCGGCAGGTCGGGCTCACGTTCGTCTACGTCACCCACGACCAGGAGGAGGCGCTCACGATGAGCGACCGCCTGGCCGTGTTCAACCAGGGCCGGGTGGAGCAGGTGGGGAGCCCGGCCGACGTCTACGAGCGCCCGGCCACGGCGTTCGTCGCGGGGTTCGTGGGCACCTCGAACGTGCTCGCCGGCGACGCCGCGCTGGCCGTCGCCGGCTCGCCCGAGCCGTTCACGGTGCGTCCCGAGAAGATCCACCTCGTCGATCCGGGGCGGGAGCCCGGTCCCGGCGAGTGCAGCGCCACCGGGACGGTGCGGGACGTCGCGTACCTGGGCGCGCTCACGAAGTACGTGGTGGAGCTCGACGCGGGGGCCGAGCTCGTGGTGGTCCAGCAGAACCTCACGACGTCCTCGACCGAGGCGCTCCAGGTCCGGGGCCGCCGGGTGCGGCTCCTCTGGGACCGCCAGCACAACCGCCCGGTCGAGGAGGCTCGTACCGAAGGACAGGATCCCGAGAAGGAGGGGGGACGATGAGGAACGGACCGCGCGTGTTCGCGCTCCTCGCGGCCGTCGTGCTGGTCGCGGCGGCCTGCGGCGGGGCGGCGGAGCAACCGGAGGGGCCGGCCGGCGGGGCCGGCGGGATGCTCACCGAGATCGGGGAGGGCGAGGGCCAGGTCAACATCATCGCCTGGCCCGGCTACATCGAGGACGGCTCGACCGATCCCAACTACGACTGGGTGACCCAGTTCGAGGCCGACACCGGCTGCGAGGTGAACGTGAAGACCGCGAACACCTCCGACGAGATGGTGGCCCTGATGCAGGAGGGCTCGGGGTTCGACCTCGTCACGGCCTCGGGCGACGCGAGCCTGCGGCTCGTGTTCGGCGACACCGTCCAGCCGATCAACATCGACCTGATCGAGGACTACGACAAGATCGACCCGCGCCTGCAGGAAGCGCCGTGGCACACCGTGGACAAGGACGGCGACGGGACGAAGGAGCACTACGGGGTCCCCTACCAGTGGGGCTCGAACGTGCTCATGTACAACACCGAGGCCTTCAAGGGGGCGCCGCCGACCTCCTGGAACGTCGTGTTCGAGGAGATGACGCTCCCCGACGGGCGGTCGAACCGGGGCCGGATCGAGGCCTACGACGGCCCGATCTACGTGGCCGACGCCGCGCTGTACCTGATGCGGCACCGGCCCGAGCTCGGGATCACCGATCCCTACGCGCTCAACCGGGACCAGTTCGAGGCGGCGCTCGACCTCCTGCGTCAGCAGCGCGAGCTCGTGTTCCGCTACTGGCACGACGCGTTCATCCAGATCGACGACTTCAAGAAGGAGGGCGTCGTCGCGTCCACGTCCTGGCCGTTCCAGGTGAACTGGCTGAAGTTCGTGGAGGAGGAGCCGATCGACTCGGTGGTCCCCGAAGAGGGCGCCACCGGGTGGGCCGACACCACGATGATGCACGTGGACGCGCCGCACCCGAACTGCGCGTACATGTGGTTGAACTGGTCGCTCAACGAGAAGCTCCAGGGCGACCTGGCCGCGTGGTTCGGATCGGTGCCGGTCGTGCCGTCGGCCTGCGAGGGCAACGAGCTCCTCGGCCCCGAGGGCTGCCAGATCAACGGGATCGACAACTTCGACAAGATCTTCTTCTGGAAGACGCCGCAGGCGGACTGCTTCGACGACGATCCCGCGACCGAGTGCGTGCCCTACCACGAGTGGGTGACGAACTACGTCGCGGTGATCGGCGGGCGGTGATCGCCCGGAGCCGGACGGAGCGGGCGGGGCGGGGCCCGGCGGGGCCCCGCCCCCCGGGCCGTGGGGGCGCGCCGTGGCCGTGACCGCGGCGCGCCCGGTGGCCGTGCCGCGGTCCTTCGGCCGGCGGATGTCGGCGTTCCTCTTCCGGCACCCGCGCCTCCGGCTGGCCCTGCTGCTCTCGCCGGGGCTCGCGTGGCTCGGGGTGGTCTACCTGGGG
The DNA here is from genome assembly GCA_035559315.1 of Actinomycetota bacterium. Classification (GTDB taxonomy): domain Bacteria; phylum Actinomycetota; class UBA4738; order UBA4738; family HRBIN12; genus DATLZM01. The sequence goes on along the minus strand of DATMBJ010000123.1, from coordinate 770 downwards.
TCCCTGGGGGCGCTCGTCCTGCACGGGTTCTGGCGGATCGAGGAGTTCACGGGCCTCCTGGTCCGGCGGTTCACGCTCGCCACCTACGCGCAGCTCCTCGAGCCGGCGAGCCGGGACATCATCGTGCGCACCACCGCGATGGCCGCGGCGGTGACCGTGGCGTGCGGCGCGATCGCGTTCCCCCTCGCCTACTACATGGCCCGCTACGCGAGCCCGAGGGCCCGGACGCTGCTCTACATCGGCGTGCTGATGCCGCTGTGGTCGAACTACCTGGTCCGGGTGCTCGCCTGGAAGCTGATCCTCGCGCGCGACGGGATCCTCACCTGGTTCGTGGATCGGCTCGGGCTGGAAGGGGCCCTGCGGTTCGCGCTGGGGTTGCCGGGGGTGGGCGGCGCATCGCTCTCGGCCTCGGAGCTCGGCCGGTTCGTCGTCTTCGTCTACACCTGGCTCCCGTACATGATCCTCCCGCTCCACGCGGCCCTGGAGCGGGTGCCGTCCTCGGTGCTCGACGCCTCGAGCGACCTCGGGGCGCGGCCCGGGATGACCTTCCGTCGCGTGATCCTGCCGCTCGCGCTCCCCGGGCTGGTCGCGGGCTCGATCTTCACGTTCTCGCTCACGCTCGGGGATTTCATCATCCCGCAGATCATCGGGAACTCGAGCTTCTACATCGGGGCCGTCGTCTACCTCCAGCAGGGGACCGCCGGGAACCTCCCGCTCGCGGCGGCGTTCTCCGCGGTGCCGATGGTGATCATGGCGGTCTACCTCTACGG